>JAICTV010000186.1 GCA_025936175.1 Phycisphaerae bacterium | reverse complement strand
ATCTCGTCGGCCGTCACCGCGGCTGAAACGGGGCACCTGGTGTTCGGCACGCTGCACACCTCGGGCGCGGCATCGACCATCAACCGCATCATCGACGCCTTCCCGACCGATCAGCAGGAACAGATCCGCGTGCAGCTGGCGAACAACCTGATCGCGGTGCTCTCGCAGACCTTGTGCCCGCGCATCGACACCGACGGGATGCTCGCCGCGTACGAGTTCATGTACGTCACGCCGGGCATCCAGAACCTGATCCGCGAGAACAAGAGCTTCCGCATCGATTCGGAAATCCAGACCGGCAAGCGTTACGGGATGCAGTTGCTGGACGACAACCTGTGGATGCACTTCACGGAAGGGCGCATCAGCGCCGAAGAGGCGATCGACAAGAGCAAGAACCCGGGGTTCATGGTCGATCGCATGCAGCGCGCGGGCGTGATGGTGAACAAGGAAGACGACGCGCTGATGGCCGAGGCGGAAGACGCCGGCGCCGCCGCCGCTGGCGCGGCGGGGAGTGGCGCCAAGGCGGCGGGCGGGGACGCGGAGAAGGCGGCGCAGCTCGCGGCCAACCGGGCGCGCATGCAGGCGATGATGGGCAAGGGGAAGTCGTGAGCCGGATCTGAGATCTCAAGTTTCAGGTTTCAAATTTCAAACTTGAGATTCCAGTTATCGAGAGAGCGAAACGAGGTTTGAAATGTCACGAATCACGCCACCCGCGCCCGGAGCACCTTCGGGGCAGCCGAACCCGCAGCGTCCTTCGACGCCGCAGGCATCGGCGCCGTCGACCGCTCCGGGAATCCCGGCGAACAAGCCGAACGTGACGCCGCCCAGGGCGCCGAGCGTCGGCGCCAGCGCGCCTCCGACGAGTGGTGGCGTGCCCGCGAACAAGGTTCCGCCCAAGGTGATGCCTCCAGGCGCGGGCAAAGCGCCAATCCCCCCAGGTGCGAAGCCGCAAGCGACTCCCGGCGCACCTGGTGCGGCGAAGCCGGCGGCTTCAGCCCCCGGGGGCGCGAGTGGTGCCGCGGGCGCGGGCGGAGGCGCCGCATCTGCGACGCCGGCGAGCGGAATGCCCCCTATCGACCAGCTTCAGGGCCGCCCCATCGGTCGCGTGCTCACCAAGATGGGCAAGGTCACCCGCGAGCAGGTCGTCGAAGCGCTGACGTTCCAAAAGAGCAAGGGCGGCGCGCTCGGTCGAATCCTGATCGATCTGGGCTACATCAAGGAAGTCGATCTCAACACCGCCTTGGCTGCGCAGCGCGGCTATGAGCTGGTGAATCTGGACGGCGTCAACATCCCCAAGGAAGCGATCGACGCCGTGCCCGCCGCGATCGCGACCACCAACAAGGTCATCCCCGTCAGCTTCGACAAGGCGAGCAAGAAGCTCACGGTGGTGATGGCCAACCACGAGAACTTCCGCGCGCTCGACGACCTTCGCTCGCTGATGGGTTACACCGTCACCGCCAAGATCGGCGACCCCGAGCAGATCGAGCGCCTGGTCCAGAAGCATTACAACACGGCGGCCGAGAACATCACCGACATCCTCGGCGAGCTGTCGAACGACGACACGCTCAAGGACCTGAAAAACCGCGGCGAATCGATCGACCTGGACTCGCTCAAGGACGCGGCGGATTCCAACCCTGTCCGCAAGCTGATCAACCTCGTGCTGCTGCAGGCGATCAAGGACAAGGCCTCGGACATTCACTTCGAGCCGTTTGAGGACGAGTTCAAGATGCGTTACCGCATCGACGGCGTGCTGTACGAGATGATGCCGCCGCCCGCGCACATCGCGCCCGCCATCAGCAGCCGTATCAAGGTCATGGCGAACCTGGACATCGCCGAGCGGCGGATGCCGCAGGACGGCCGCATCGAATTGAGCGTCAACAACCAGCCGATCGACCTCCGCGTCAGCGTGCTGCCGACGATGTTCGGCGAGAGCGTCGTGATGCGCGTGCTCGACCGCAGCAACGTCGCGCTGGACCTGGACAAGATCGGCCTGCGCGAGGAAGAGCTCACGACCCTCCGCCAACTGATCCACAAGCCCAACGGCGTGGTGGTCGTTACGGGTCCGACGGGTTCGGGCAAGACGACGACGCTGTACTCGGCGCTGCGCGAGCTGAACGACGTGAGCTCGAAGCTGATCACGGCGGAAGACCCGGTGGAGTACGACATCGACGGCATCATCCAGTGCCAGATCAAGCCGGAAATCGAGCTGACGTTCGCCCGCATCCTGCGATCGATGCTGCGTCAGGACCCGGACGTGGTGCTGGTCGGCGAAATTCGCGACCACGAAACGTCGAAGATCGCGATCGAAGCGTCGTTGACCGGTCACCTGGTCTTCTCGACGCTGCACACCAACGACGCCCCGTCGGCGATCGCGCGATTGCTCGATCTCGGCCTCGAACCATTTTTGGTGACCGCCGCGCTGGAAGGAATCGTCGCCCAGCGGCTGGTGCGAAAGATCTGCAACAACTGCAAGACCGAGTACACGCCGACCGAAGAGCAGCTCATGGAGCTGGAACTCCGGCCCGACGACGTGGTCGGCAAGCGATTTTTCTATGGCAAGGGCTGCGAGAACTGCAACAACACCGGTTATCGCGGTCGAATGGGCATCTACGAGATCATGCTGCTGGACGACGACATCCGCGACATGATCATCAAGCACGCCAGCACGCAGGTGCTCCGCGCCGAAGCCAAGAAGCGCGGGATGCGCACGCTGCGCCAGAGCGGTCTCTTGGCGATTTACGACGGGATCACGAGCATCGAGGAAGTTGTCCGCGAAACCATTATGGAGGAAGAAGCGTAGGGAAGGAAAAAGGAAAAACGAGAAAAGGAAAAAGGAGGGAGGAGCGCGCGATGGACAATGGGAATGCGACCGTGCGCAAGCCATGGGGCATTGCGGATCGGTCATTCGCATTCAGCGTCGCGATCGTCAAGTTGTGTCAACGACTGGATTCGATACCAGGAGTTCCCCGACGGTTGAGCGGACAGTTGTTTGACGCGGGGACATCTGTCGGCTCGAACGTAAGAGAGGGACAGGCGGCGCAAACGCGACACGACTTCATCACCAAGTATTCCATAGCATTGAAGGAGTCGAACGAGACCGATTACTGGCTGAGTCTTATCGTTGCGGCAAATGTGCTGCCGCTGCGAGAAGTAAAGGATTTGTTAGACGAGGTGCGAGAGCTTTCGAAGATCCTTGGACGTTGTATCGTGACAGCGCGCCGGAACGACCCGAAACCTAAACGCGTGCGGTAAGTCTTTGTCCCAGCCCTTTTTCCTTTTCTCGTTTTTCCTTTTTCCTTCGCGCCTCCTTCGCGGCACAGGACAACACGTATAATCCGACCGCAACGCTGTACTTCGGAGCAAGATAACCCATGGCAACCTTCGCTTACGTCGCGATGAATTCCTCCGGGCAGGAGGTCAAGGAAGAGGTCGAAGCCAATACCGCCGATGAAGCGATCGCCAAGATCCGCTCCAAGGGCTACTTCCCCACCAAGGTCAAGGAAAAAGCCGCCAAGAAGGGCGCGAAAAAGAAGAAGGGCGGCGGGGAGGAAGCGGCGCCGACGGCGGTGAAGAAAAAGATGCCGCTGTCGATCGGCGGCGTCCCGCGCAAGCAGCTTGTCGCCTTCACGCGTCAGCTCTCCACCCTCCAGGACGCCGGCCTCCCGATCCTTCGCTCGCTGCAGATTCTCGAACAACAACAAAAGCCCGGCCTCCTGAAGGCGATCATCGGCGGCGTGGCGGAAGAAGTCGAAGGCGGCGGAACGCTCTCCGACGCCATGGCCAAGTACCCCAAGGCCTTCGACAAGCTCTACGTCAACATGATCAACGCCGGCGAGTTGGGCGGCGTGCTCGATCTCATTCTCGCCCGCCTGGCCGACTTCATGGAAAAGGCCGCCAAGCTGAAGAAGAAAGTCATCGGCGCCATGATCTACCCGGCGGTGGTCATCACCATCGCCGTCGGCATCGTGTCGATGATCATGATCTTCGTGATCCCGAAGTTCGAGACGATCTTCAAGGACTTCGGCACCAAGCTCCCGCCGATCACGCAGCTCCTGCTGGACATCAGCCGCTGGTTCGCCAACTGGGGCTGGGCGTACGTGCTGGCCAGCCCGATCGTCATCTCGCTGATCTGGAAGCTGGTGCGCACCAGCGAAGGCGGCAAGTACGCGACCGACGCGATCAAGCTGAAGGTTCCGATTCTCGGAACGATCATCGGCAAGAGCTCGATCGGCCGCTTCACGCGAACGCTGGGCACGCTGATCAGCGCTGGCGTGCCGATCCTGGACGCGTTGAACATCACCAAGGAAACCTGCGGCAACGAGGTCTACGCCCGCGCGCTGGCCAAGGTGCACGACGCCATCCGCGAAGGCGAATCGATGGCCGACCCCTTGCGCGCCACCAAGACCTGCGACGCGATCGTGATCAACATGATCGACGTCGGCGAGGAAACGGGCGATCTCGATAAGATGCTGATCAAGGTCGCCGACAACTACGACAACGACGTGGACGTGCTGGTCGGCTCGCTGATCAGCATCCTGGAGCCGGTGATGGTGGTGATCCTTGGCGTGATCGTCGGCTTCATCGTGATCGCGCTGTTCATGCCGATGATCTCGCTGATCCAGAACATCAGCAGCCCGAGCAGCAAGGGCAAGTAAGCCAATCGGCGTTCACCGACGGAGAATCACGCGATGCGAGGAGCAACACCGAGGTTCCGAAGCGGCTTCACGATGGTGGAGCTGATGACGACGCTCACCATCCTCGTCATCCTGATCACCATTCTCGTTCCGACGATCAGCAAAGTCCGGCGTTCGGCGCAGGCGGCGTCGGTGAGGCAGCAGGTGAACGAGCTTCAGGGGGCGGTCGAGCGGTTTTATCAGGATCAGCATCAATATCCGGGGCCGCTCGCGGACAGCGAGCTGTATTACGCCGGCCGCAACGGGGCGACGACGCCGCCGGTCAATCGTCAACTGCACAATGCGAATGGAAGCGGCGTGCTGTCAAACGCCGGTAAGGTGACGCAGGCGGAGAACCTGGTCCTGGGCCTTTTGGGTGGTGTGAAATACGCGCCCAATGGAAATAACCCGCCGAACATCTGCTTCGACCCTGCGATGATCGGGCGCGGGATGATGACCCTGTCCGGTGCAGGAATCAAGAAATTCGAGCCGTACATTTCCTACGATCCGAAAACGCTCTCGTCGGGCCAATACTCCGACGGCGCCGGCACCGCCGACGATTCGGATGTGCCGGAATTCGTAGACCGCTTCCCAAACTCGATGCCGATCCTTTACCTCCGCGCTCATGTCGGCGCGAAGGGCGTCGTTTCCTTCGACGGTCAGGATCTCAACGGGTGGGTGCTCGGCAATCCCGGTGAGCTGACTCAGTACAACCTTTACGACGTGATCGCCTACACGAAGGGCAAGAGCGGCAGCATCGGCGAAGGAAAGACCATCGCCGCGCGCGACTACACGTCGAATTTCTCGCCGCCGCCCAAACCCGGCTACCTGCCTCACGGACTGCAAAACGTCAGCGATGGGGCGTCGATGGATAAGTCAGCGCCGGGATACACGTATCCGTATGACGCCCTGCCGTACTTCCGTAATTCAACGGCCGCGCCAACCGACATCAATCGGCCGAATGCCACCGGCACGCCGCGATCGAAAGACACCTATATCCTGATCAGCGCCGGGCCCGATCGCGTGTACGGCACGGCGGACGACATCTGCAGCTTCGGCAGCGTCACCGAGTAATCCCGTCACCCGGAGATTGAATGATGGCGTCGCAGACGCAGTCGCGCAGTACCCGCAGCCGTGGCGGCTTCACGCTCATCGAGCTGCTGGTCGTCATCGGCATCATCGTGCTGCTGCTGGCGCTGGCGACGCCGATGGTGCTCAACGCGTGGCGCAGCGGAGTTCGCACGAAGCTCGCCAGCGACTTCGGCACCATCTCCATGGCGCTGGAGGAGTACAAGAAAGATTTCGGCGACTATCCGCGGGTGGATTCACCCAACACGGGCTTCGCCGTTCTCGGCAAGGCGCTGATCGGCACCTACGGCGACGGATTCCAGCCGGGGACTCCGCCGACGCCCGATTCGAACGATCCGCCGACCTACACCGGTGCGGCGGCTAAGCCGGGCGATTGCGTGCAGACGGGTGCCAACAGCAAATACGTCGCGCTGGTCGAAAACGCGGGCGCTGCCGTGAGCGATGTGACGACGTGGGCGCCGTTCACTCCGAATGACCTGGAAGACGGTTTCGGCAGTCGTTTGCGCGTCGGGGGGAAAAAGGCGGGACCGTATCTGAATCCGGAAAAGTTTCGCGTGCGCGGTTGCGCGCTCCTCGACGCGAACGACAAGCCGATTCTTTATTTTCCGGCGAAGACGAGCAAGCCAAACTTGTCTACGTCGCTGCCGGGCGGCGGTAAGCCGTTCATCGACATGACCGGCTACGGGCAAACTGCCGTCGGCGTGAATCGGGAGACGTCGCTCTATAACGCAAACGACAACCTGCAGTTCTTCAAGCGCTTCGACGACACCGACGACACGCGCGCGATGGGACGCTTCGCCGCGATGCTGGGGGATGTGAACAACAACGGTCTGATCGACCCCGGCGAGCAGGCGGCGTCGACGGGCCCCTTCCTGCTTTGGGCCGCGGGGCCGGACGGGTTCTACGGTCCGATCACTCAACCAACGACAACCCCGCCGACGCCCCTGCAGATCAGCAAGTGCGACGATGTGATCAACGCGCGGCAATAAACATGAGCGACGAGCGGCGCGCGTTTACCCTGATCGAGATGCTCACGACGGTCGCCGTGCTGGTGATCGTGCTGGGCCTGATGGTCTCCCTCGCCCGCGACGTCCGCACGCGCTCGGCGGATCGCCTGACCAAGGATCTGCTCCGCCGGCTCGACGGTCTGATGATCCAGTACAAGAGCAAGCTCCCGAAGAACATGCCCGAGGCGCAGCGAAAGCGTTACCCGGCGGTTCATCCGCTGCTCGACAGCGAGCTGGCGGGCGACGACGAGAACCGCCTGCGCGCCAACGCGCTGGCCAACAACCGTGAGCTCGTGCGGGCGCTCAAGAGCCAGACCGATCTGTCCGGCGGCGCGTTCAGCGATCTGTCGATCGCGAACTTCAACGAGGTGAACGTGCTGGACGCGTGGGGCAGCCCGGTGGTGTTCATGCCGCACCAGCACCCGCTGATCGGCATGGCCGCGGGGGATGCGTACTTCTTCTTCTCCGCCGGCCCGGACCGCAACTACCTGACGCGGCAGGACAACCTGTACAGCTACGAAGGGCCCGCGCCGATCACGGCGATCGAGCCGCCGGCGACGATGCCCCAGACTACACAGCCGACGACACAAGCGTCCGAGAGATCGCAATAAGCCTTGTCGCGGCTGGAGGTTAAGTAAGGGCAGCGCGTATCGATCCGCTACCCTTTGGCGTTGGACAGCGCGAATAGTGACCTGGCAGGAGCAGCCATCGTGTCTCGCACAACAAAAGCCGGCTTTACGCTTCTCGAACTTCTCGTCGTCATCGCGATCATCGCGCTGCTGATGACGCTGGTGACGCTCGGTGTGCGCAGCGTGAACAAGTCGGCGAAAGACAAGGCGACGCGCACGATCATGGAGAACCTCAAGGGCTTCCTCACCGAGCGGACGAACAGCGGGGGGATGACGGACATCTACAACCTGTACAACTTCAACAAGAATACGAATTTCGCCAACGGCCAGCCGCTCCCAACGCCGGCGCCCGATGCGACGCCGATCGGCGTGCCTGACGACGTGAAGCCCGAAGGATCCAGTCGCCTGCCGGCGATCCAGGCCGGCGCCGGGAACAATCCGGCGCAGCCTCGCAATGAAGTAGGCCGGACACGCATGGTCATGTACATGCTCCGCGCCGTGCCGATGAACGCCAAGATGATGGCGCAGCTTCCGGCGGATTCGTTCCTGCGTCCCGCACCCCCGAACGCGCCACCATTCGACCAGGCGCCGATCCCCGTCGACGGCTGGGGCAATCCGATGATCTTTGTGCCCGGCGGTGGGTTGAACGGGATCACGGTGACCGGCGCGGCCGATGCCAGCGGTAAAGTGCAGACGGCTTTTCACGCCACGATCGTCTCCCCCGACGGCAAGGGCTTCTGGGCGTCCGCCGGCCCCGACGGCGTCTTCACCGATAACGACAACGCCACGCCGGTCGCGAACCGCAAGCCGTACGGCGATGACAACATTTATTCTTTCGAGAACTGATACCCCCATGCGTCGTCGCGGCTTCACCCTCACCGAGATCCTGATCGTCATCGCACTGATCGTGCTGATGCTCGGCCTGGCCGTTCCGGCGTTCAACCTGGTCCGCGGCAGCCGCAGCGTGGACGGCGCGGAAAACCAGGTCGCGGCGATGCTCGGGCGCGCGCGGGCGGACGCCATCGGGTTGCAGCAGCCGCACGGGATCATGTTCTTCATCGATCCGACGACGGATCGAGTGACCGTCGCGGAAGTTTTCGCCGCGGACTACCCGCCTCCAAATGCCGTGCCGGCCGCAACCCGCGACGTCTATCTCGATCTGGCGCCCGATACCGACTTCCTGCCGCTGCCGCCGGGCGTACTGGCGTTCGTGCTCGCCGACGGCAGCGTGAACGTGAACACCGGGATCCGCGCCAGCGACGGTTACCTCGGCTACAACCAGACGCTCGATAGCAACGGCACCGCGCTGACTGCCGTTCCGCAGTTGGGCGGGGTGATCCTGTTCAACGGCGACGGGCAGCTCATCAGCCGCACGTACGGTTACCGCACGCGGATCAATGACGTGGCAACGAAGATGCAGGCGCTGATCGGCGTGGACGCCCCGGGCTCGGCGCCCGACCGGTTCGTCGACGCCGGGGCGCAGGCGGTTCAGGCCCCGCTGACGCAGCAACCCGGATCGGCGCTCGGATTCGTCCTGTGCGATCGCGAGCAGTTCACCGCCAACGGAACGCTGGCCGATCCCGTGATGAGCAACACGGCGTATTCGCAGGCGGAGTTCAACGAAGAGAAGTGGATCGACGACAACAGCAGCGCGCTGATTATCAACCGCTACAACGGGACCTTGACGCGAGCGGATTAGCCAATGCCTGAATGTGTGTGTTCACAACTTCCCCCGAAGCAGCTCGTCAGGCGGCATCGGCGCGTCCGCCGGCGCGGGTTCTCGTTCGCGGAGGTGCTGTTCGCGGTGGTGGTGCTGGGGATCGGCTTCATCATGGTGGCGGCGATCTTCCCGGTGGCGATCCAGCAGTCGAAGGCGACGCAGGACGAGACCGCCGCCGCCGCCGCCGCGCGGGCGGCCGTCGCGGAGCTTCAACAGCTTTCCTATGACTCGCGAACGTCGCCGCCGCTGCCCAAGTGGCCGATCATCCTGGGGCCAACGGGTGTGACCCCTTCGGTCGTTACGGGGATCGACACAGCGGACGGCTGGAACCAGCTCCGTGGAACGCTGATTTTTAAGGATGATCCGCGGTATGCGTTCGTTCCGCTCTATCGCCGCTATGGCACGCCGGCGGCACTGCCTGGAGCTGATTGGTCCGGCACCGCGCAAATCTACGTGATCGCCGTCCAGTGCAAAGGCGCCAACCGTCCCGCGCTGGGGACGATTCCCGCACGGACCGAACCGGTCTTCGACGTGTATGACATCGCCGGCGCCACGGCGGGCGCGCAGTTCGCGTTCACCAACGCGAGCAACCTCTCGCCGCACCAAGTCCAGATCAAGATGACGGACAACTACAAAGGCGGTGGCACCGACATCATCGAGGTGAACAAGCAGCTCAAGAACACCGCCGGCGCCACGGAAAATCATCCCGATGCAGTTGCCGACGGCGCGTACATCGTCATGTGCGACACCGGAAAGATTTTCCGCTTCGGCGCGCGGCGAGAAGACCTGGATGCTGACGACAGCGGCTATGAGTTTTACGAGTTGCAGCCGGGCAACGACATCCAGGACGGTGTCAGTATCGGCGCGGATAAGCCAGGACTTATCGTCGGCCGCGAGCGTCTTTCCGACGGCTCGTTCGTCGGCGGCGCGCAGGACGTTTCGATCTTCACCACGACGATTCCGGTCAAGCCATGAACACCCGCCGTCACATCTTCGCCTTCACGCTGATCGAGGTGATGATCTCGATCGTGCTGGTGCTCGTGTTGATCCTGGGCGTGAACAAGGTGTTCAAGGCGGCGGCGGACACGGTGGGAACCGGGCAGGCGCTCAGCGCCAAGATCCGCGACTCGCGCGCGGTGCAGTCGGTCTTTACCAAGGAGCTGGCGCACGTCGCTCCCGACGGCCCGCTGTTCATCATCGACTCGCGCACGCAGGTCGCCTACCGCAACGCCGCGGACGAGAAATCCGATCAGGACGGAAACCCGCTGACGGTGGACGTCGACGGCAACAACAAGGAAGGCGAGCCGAGCGTCCTGGGCGAGGTTCTCGACTTCGCCCGCGCGAGCCTCCGCAACCATCGCGTCGACACGCTCTCGTTCTTCACCCGCGATCTCTATCCGCGCCAGACCGGCAACCCCGGCACGTACATGGCGGATCAGTCCAGCAACGAGGCGTGGGTCACCTACAGCCACCTGCGCGTTTACGATCAGAAGAACGACCCGGACCAGGACGCGTCCTATCCGGCGCCCGGCGCGGGCAACGCATCGACCAACCCGAAGAACTACTACGCCGACGACTGGGTTCTCGGCCGCGTGCCGATGCTGCTGGTCACTCCTACGGGCGTCACTAATAACTCCGTCGGAACGATCTTCGACCGGATCAACAACGCGCAACGCTTCTGGTGCCTCCCGGCAACGTTCAGCAACCCGAACCCGCAATTGCTCATGCCGCTGGGCATCTCCACCAGGCCGGACGATAATTCCAGTCCGACCATCACCGATCTCCGTTATGACCTGATCGGCACGAGCATCTCCGACTTCCGCACAATCCTGTCGAACTACATCGAGCACACGAAGTACTTCACCGCCCAGTCGCCGCAGACGCCCAAGTACACGGAGCAGCACTACTGGAAGAAACTGCCGACGGATCCGTCGGTGGCGGGCGGGCGGTTCCGCTGCAACCCGATCCCGTTCAAGCCGCTCGACAGCCGCAAGCTCGCGCAGGCGGCGCCGGCGCTGCTGAACAACTGCACGCAGTTCATCGTGGAGTTCGCGGGGGATTT
>JAICTV010000042.1 GCA_025936175.1 Phycisphaerae bacterium | reverse complement strand
CCGTGCGAGATCGACCGGGAGCACATCCGCACCGTCGGGAATCAGCGGATTTGCTCCATGCTTCAGAAGGTAGGTCACCACTTTGATGCCTCCCCAGCAAGATGCATTCGACAGTGGAGTGTCTCCTGCTTTGTTACGTGAGTTTACATCCGCGCCATGCTTCACGAGTGCTTCGACGACCGGAAGGCTCTCATCGCGCACCGAAACGATTAGCGGAGTGTTTCCGTCGCCATCCGCAGCATCCACGAGAGCGCCCGCGTCGAGCAGCGCACGGATCACAGACAATGAAGGATTGGCGGCTTGAACCGCCCAGAGAAGCGGTGTTTGGCCGTCTTCGTTGGGTCGATTGGGGTCCGCGCCTGATTTGATGGCGTCTCGTACTTCGCGGGGATCGGCAGAGCTGACGGCATCGAATAGACGATTCTCCGCGGCTTGCGTTGTGCCTTTGGACGCTAGCAAAGCGATCGTTGCATCAAGTGTCTCAAGCTGCCGCGAGATGCGCGCACGTTCGCGCTCCAGTTGCTTCAACTGTGCCCGTCGTTCTTGGAGAATCTCTCGCAGATCTGCGAGTTGATCGGACTTTCCGAGGCTCATCTGCTTCTCGTGCAATTCGGGTGACCGTAGCTTCCGAGGCCGGGACCTTGGCAGCCACGCGGAACCTTCGCGTTCGCTGCAGCGATTGCCGACTTGCGGCTCGCACCGTACGCACTATATCGCTTCTTGCACCCCGGCGGCTGCCTCTTTGGCGTGTTACCGGGCTGACGAAAATAAATAATGCACTTCCAGGTCATTCACTGCAGTCCCTACATCGGCTCATCCTCCACCGTCTGATCGAAGATCCTCAGCAGCTTTTCCTTGTCGAAGATCATTTCCTGGCGCGTCAGGCCGACGATGTCGTACATGCTCGTGAGCTCGATCGCGTCCACCGGGCAGGCTTCTTCGCACATGCCGCAGTAGATGCAGCGGAGCTCGTCGATGTCGAACTTCGCCGGGTACTTTTCGCGATCCTGCCAGGGGGATTCTTCGGCCTCGATGTGGATGCAGCGCGCGGGGCAGGCGGTGGAGCACATGAAGCAGGCGACGCACTTGACGCGGCCTTCTTCGTCCTTGTTCAGGCGGTGCACGCCGCGGTAGGTGCGCAGCAGCATCCCGCCCTGCTCGACCGGCATGTCCTCGCGGCGCTCTTCGGGATACTGGATGACGATGTCGGTGCCGCTGAGGACCTTGAACATGTGCTTCATCGTCGTGCCCAGGCCGACGAGGACTTGCGGCAGGTAGAACTGGTCGGCGACGGAGAGCCTGGGTTCGTCTAAGACGATGACGTCTGAATCTTTCATTGCGAATCGCTTTGTTCGTGGCACGGTTTTGTAACCCGTGCAAGTCGCTCGCACGGGTTACAAAACCGTGCCAGAGTTATGTTCTGCTCCCTTGCCTGTCCATCGCGATCAGATCGTCGCGGATCGGGGTGAAGGTGTCGAGGAGCAAAGAGTCTTCGAGCGCCGTCGCATCGTGCGGGGCGTTGCCGGGGAAGTAGCAGGATTGGCCCTGCTCGATCGTTTTCTCGACGCCGGCGACGGTGAACTTCATCTTGCCGCGGACGACGTGGACGACCTGGTCGTGCACGTGGGCGTGCGGCGGGGTGTAGCCGCCCTTCTGGAACTCCACGAACATCTGCATCATCTTGTCGCCGACGAGAACGGTACGGCGGCGGACTTTTTCGTTCACCGGGATCCACGCGGGAGATTGTTCGGTCGTTGCGGACATCACGGTTACGCGGTCGCGGGGACGGCCGCGGGGGCTTGGTCAAACCGGCTGCCGAGGACGCGGACGCGGCGGTTGGTCGGCGGGGCCGCGGGCAGCAGCGCGGCGCCGGCGGCGATGATCACGAGCATCACGGCGTTGGCGATCAGCAGCGCGACCGCCATCTTCCAGGTGATCAACCCGGTGGCGCGGAACGCCTCATCATGCGGGCCGAAGAGGTAGAGCGTCGTCGCGGTCACCAGCAGCATCACCAGCGCCATCGGGATCATCGCACGCCAGGCGAGGTTCATGATCTGATCGAAGCGGAAGCGCGGCAGGCTCCAGCGCACCCACATGAAGATGCCGATGATGATCAGGGTTTTGACGAAGAACACGAGCGCGCGGAGCACACAGACGACGAGGCTCGTCGTCACCGACGGATGCGCGGGGTCGACGTTTCCGCCGAGGCCCGGCAGGTGCCAGCCGCCGAAGAACAGCGCGACGCAGACCGCGCTCGTGGTGATCATGCCGGCGTATTCGCTGAGGAAAAACAGGCCGAAGCGCATCGCCGAGTATTCGGTGTGATAGCCGCCGACCAGCTCCTGTTCGGCTTCGGCGATGTCGAAGGGGGCGCGGTTGGCCTCGGCGTGGATGCAGGTGAGGAAGAGGAAGAAGGCGAGCGGCTGCGTGAAGATGTTCCACGCGGGGATGACGCCGAACCAGTAGTGCGACTGCGCCTCGACGATCGTCGCAAGGTTCAGCGAGCCGTACATGACGACGATCGTGAGGATCGAGAGGCCCAGCGGCACCTCGTAGCTGATCATGTTGGCGGTGGCGCGGAGCCCGCCGAGGAAGGAGTACTTGTTGTTGGAAGCCCACCCGCCGACGACGACGCCGTACACGGAGATCGAGAGGATCGCGACGATGTAGAGCACGCCGATGTTGAGGTTGGCGATCTGAAAGGCGTAGCGGTAAGTGTAGGTGATCGTCGATTTCGCGCTTTCGTCTTCGCCGCTGGTCTGAACGATCGGCGTGCCGATCAGCGTGGCGCCGAAGGGCGTGTTCTGTTCGGCGACGGCGGTCGCGCTGTCGATCGTGCCCGCAACCTGGATCGTCCGCGTCGTCTGTTTCGTCCCGCCCCAGGGAAGGACGGCGATCGAGAGGATCATCACGAACATCATCAGCGCCGGCGCGAGCGTGAAGAGGCGCGGGTCGGCGTCCGCCGGGCGATAGTCTTCCTTCAGCAGCATCTTCAGCCCGTCGGCGATGGGCTGGAGCAGGCCGAAGGGACCGACGCGGTTGGGGCCGAGTCGGTCCTGCGTCCACGCGGCGATCTTGCGCTCGAGCAGGATCAGGTACGCCACGGTGCCGAGGATCGCGCCGTGCGCGATAAACGCGATGAAGACCCAGGCGGGGATGTGTGTTTCGATCCAAGACATAAGCGACCTTCGGTCGTATTGATTAATGTAGTGATTAACAGCAGCATGCAGCGACTTGTTAATCACTACTCATTAATCACCAGCCTCACTTGTTCCATTTCCAGCTATCCGCCACGCGGTTCACCACCGGCACGAGTTTGTCGAACTGCTCCGCCGGGCCTTCGCCGGTGACGATATACAGATGATCGCCCTTGACGATCGCGTAGACGAGCAGCTTTTTCGCGGCGCCGTTCTCGGCGCCTTCGATGGCGAATCGGCGGGCGTAGGCGCCGGCGACGCTCGGGGCGGTCGATTCGACCAGCTTCACGTTGGTCATCCGCTTCTTCAAGTCATCCACGTAACCGCTTTGGACGGCCGGCAAGGGAATGATGCCGGGGACGTGCGGCGGGAGATGCGGGACCGCCAGATCCAGCTCCATCTCGCTCGGGCCCTTTAGCGCCAGCGCGCTCTGCGGGTCCGTGAACTCCTTCCAATCGGACGGCACTTCCGTTGTGAAGCCGTGGCCTTCGTACTTGCGCACGCGGGCGGCGTCGGTCGTCGCTGGCGTCGTCGCGGGCATGGATGCCGACACTTTCATCGCGCGCGGCGAAGCGGGCGACGCCGCGCGATGGCGGCAGCCTCCGGCGGCGGTCGTCGCAAGAACGAGGGTCAGCGCGGCGGCTCGCATCACAGTTCGATGAACTCCGGCTCGGGGGCTTGGGCGTGAATGTCCGGGAGCTTCACGGTGGCGAAGGGTTCACCCATTTCGGCGCGGACTTCATCGGCGATGTAGAAGCCGCCGCGGCCGAGGAGCTGGTAGTAAACGTCGCCCTCGCGGCGCGTGCCTTCGGGCGGCGCGATCGCGGCGACGAACGGTTGGATCTTGCCGGCGAAGTTTTCCCAGCAGCCGTCCTTTTCCGCCCACGCCGCGGCGGGGAGCAGAACATCGGCGCGATCCGAAATGGTTGTCGGGAGGATGTCCTGGATGATCTTGAAACCTTTGGGGAGCTTGAGCTGATCGGTGACCCAGTTGCTGAGATACCCGCCGACGATCCAACCCGCTTTGCTATTCGCTGAATCGGCAAGCCCGGCGAGATCGGCGGTCGGTCCGCCGAGTAGCGCGATCACGCGACGGATCCCCGCGGCGTTGGGGACTTTCTCCGCCTGGATCGTGAAGGTCGTCTTGCCGCTGATGTAGTGCTTGAAGGTCTCGTTTTGCCCGGTCGAGGGGACGGGGCCGAGCACGAGCACCGCCTGCGGGTCGATCGAGCGGATGTACTTGCCGAGCAGGTACGCTTCCTCGCACGCCATCATCGGGGAGAGCATCGCGTAGAGCGAGCCTTCGCCGTTTTGCTTGGCGATCGCGCGCAGGCCGGCGTCCGCTTCTTCGATCGCTTTGCTGTAGCTCGTGTCGATCTGGCTGCCGTACTGCATCCGCCGCGCGCCGCGCAGGCGTTTTTCATCGTGGACGGCCTTGTAGCTGTAGCGCGTGTCGTCGCTGATCCACCAGGTGTTCACCTGGGCGTTGTAGCGCGGCTTGATGCGGTAGATGACGCCTTCGTTGTAGTGCAGCCAGATGTTTTCCCCGCCGGAATCCACCGGCGAGATCGACGGGGCTTCCTTCAGCAGCCAGACGCGCTGCTTGAAGAGGAAGTCCTTATCGAGCAGCGCGCCGACCGGACAAAGATCGACGACGTTGCCCGAGAGTTTGTTGTCCAGCGGCTTGCCCGGGAAAATGTCGATTTCTTCCTTCGACCCGCGGCCGTCGACGTACAGTTCGCTCGTGCCCGACACCTCGCGCGTGAAGCGCACGCAGCGCGTGCACATGATGCAGCGGTCGTTGTAGAGCAGGACGTTGAGACCGACGTCCTTCTTGGGCTTCTTGTGCTTGTCTTCCTCGAATCGGCTCTGGCTGCGGCCGTACTGATAGCTGTAATCCTGAAGCAGGCATTCGCCCGCCTGGTCGCACACGGGGCAATCGAGCGGGTGGTTGACCAGCAGGTACTCCATCACCTGCTTCTGATTGGCGATCGCCTTGGGCGAAGTGGAGTGAACGATCATCCCGTCGCGCACCGGCGTCTGACAGCTGGGCACGAGCTTGGGCAGGCCTTCGACCTCGACCAGACAGATGCGGCACGAGGCGGGAATGGAGAGCCCCGGGTGATAGCAATAATGCGGCAGCGGGCTAGCGGCATCGAGACACGCCTGCAGGATCATCTGGCGGTCTTTGCATTCGATGCGTTTGCCATCAACGGTGATCGTGGGCATGGAGAGTCCTTCGCCGAACGCTTGGAAAGCGGGGAATGGTATACTCGGTCGTGAAAGATTTCACTAGCCTATGAACGGTTTGCCCTCCCTCTTCCGCACCGATCTGCCGTGGTGGAACCTCGTCGTCCGTGCAGGCGTGGTCTACATCGCGGTGCTGCTGCTCCTGCGCCTCGCGGGCAAGCGGCAGGTCGCACAGATGAGCATGATCGAGCTCGTCGCCGTGCTGCTGATCAGCAACGCCGTGCAAAATTCGATGAACGGCGGGGACAACTCCCTTCTCGGCGGGATCATCCTCGCCGCGGTCATCCTCCTTCTCTCCACCGCGCTGGCATATGCGACTTACCGTAACTGCCGGTTCGAGCGCTGGGTACACGGCCGGCCGACGCTGCTGATCCACCACGGCAAGATCCTCCACGAGCGCCTCAGCCGCGAGCTGATGACGGTCAAGGAGCTGAAGCAGATATTAAGGAAGCAGTCGATCCACAACCTGCACGAGGTCGCCGAAGCGGTGCTGGAGAGCGACGGTTTTGTCAGCGTGGTGAAAAAGGAAGAGCTGCAGGAGGAGTGGGTTCAAGAGCGCAACGACGTCTACTGAGCGCTGTGCGCTTACGCAGCACGGGCGCTCTCGTCAATGGCGCTTCGGACGCTGACCGGTCATCGAGAAGGCATGGCCGGGACGGCCATGCTACCAAGGTAGTCTCGGTCCGCTGGCTTCGCCGCACTACTCGTCACGCCACTTCTTATTGAGGTCTGCGGTGCAGCCGGGCCAGTAGTGCTCGAGGTACGTGTCCACCGTCTCGCGCGGCTTTCCCTCGTGCAGGATCATCCCGTGCTTCAACCAGACCGCGCGCGTGCACAGATTCCGCACCGCCTGCAGATCGTGACTGACGAAGAGGATCGCCTTGCCCTCCTCACGGAAGCGCTGGATCGTGTCGAGGCACTTGGGTTGGAAGTTCATGTCGCCGACCGCGAGCACTTCGTCGATCAGCAGCACGTCGGGATTGACGTTGACGGCGATGGAGAAGCCGAGGCGCGCGTGCATGCCGCTGGAAAAATATTTGACCGGCGTTTCCATGTGCTCGGCGAGGCCTGCGAAATCAACGATTTTCGGGTAGAGATCGTTGGTCTCTCGTCGCGAGATGCCGAGGAAGCTGGTCGCCAGGTAGACGTTCTCGCGGCCGGTCAGATCTTCGTGGAAGCCGGCGCCGAGCTCGATGACGGCGCTCAACCGGCCGCGGATTCTGATTGATCCCCGCGTCGGGGTGAGGATGCGCGAGAGCAGTTTGAGCAGCGTGCTCTTGCCCGCGCCGTTGTGGCCGATGACGCCGACGATTTCGCCCGGCCAGACGCTCAGGTTGAGCTTCTGGATCGCCCAGACCGGCTCCGGCGGCTTCGCCTTCCTCCGCGTGAGCGTTTCGAAGATCGCGTCCTTCACTTTGCGCGGACGGTGGGCGTAGAAGTAGTACTGCTTCCAGACGTCGGTGCACTGGATGGCCGGATCATCGGGCGTGACGATCGGTTTCTGTGCGGCGGGACGCAGTTCCAGAGTTTCGCTCGCGGGGGCGATCATGTCAGACCACCTCCGCCAGGACGTGCTTGCTCTTGTCGAACAGCGTGTAGCCCAGGACGAACGTTCCTGTCGCGAAGACGCAAGCGAGGAACCACGCCAGGATCGCGCCGCCGCCGATCGCGGGGTTCGTCGGCCACTGGCCCCAATAGAGCGGCGCGCGGAGCAGCTCGATGAACGACATCACCGGGTTGAGCGCGAAGAGAAACTTCCAACGCGAGCCTTCGATGAAGGTGAGGCTCCAGAAGATCGGCGTCAGGTAGAACAGCGCCATCAGCGCCAGCGTGATCATGTGCTCGAGGTCGCGGGAGATCACGCTCCAGCCGGCGAGCGGCAGCGAGACGCCGAGCACGAAGAGGTAGAACAGCCCGATCGCCGGCGGGACGACGATGATCGTCCGCCAGAAGGCGAAGTGCACGTGCTCGTCGCCGTGATGCAGGAGCATCAGCAGCAGCACGGCGATCGCCATCTGGATGAGGAACTCGATCAGCTTCACCGTCACGCCGGCGATGACGAGGACTTCCATCGGGAGGTAGATCTTGCGGATCAATCCGGAGTTGCGGCGCACCGCGCCCGCGCCTTCGCCGACCGCGTTCTGCACGAACTGGTACGGGAGCATGCCGCAGATCAGAAACGCCCAGTAGTGCGGCATCTCGATGCGGATGATGCTTTTGAACACCATGTACCAGATCGCGATCATGATCCCCGGATAAAGCAGCGACCAGAGGAAGCCCAGCGTCTTGGTCTGGTACTTCACCTTCCGGTCGCGCGCGACCAGGTTGGCGAGCACGCCGGAATATTCAGGCAGCTCGTTGAGACTTTTCGCCAGCGTGAGCGTCATACATCAGTCTCGGTTTTGACGGCGGCGCGACCGGCGGGGCGGGAGGCTGGTCGTGCTTGATCGTCTGAACGTGAAACGTCGCCTTCTTCTGCGGCAGCAGGCGCTCGCGGACGAAGCGGCGAAGCTTTCTCCAGCCGTACTCGATCGGCCCGCGCAGCGTCCCGCGCATCTCCAGGAACACCAGCGGGAACGGGTACTTGCCCCTGCCCGACAGACCGCCGCGGAGGTTCTGCACGAAGTACCGCGGCAGGTGCCACGCGAGCTGCACCAGCGAGCGGTGGTCGCGATACTTGAGCAGGCAGCGCGTGTGATAGGCGGCGTGGCCGACGGCGTAGCTGTAGATCTGCTTCCGCAGCGCCCTGGCGGAGCTGCGATGGAAGTGATGCACGATCGCGCGCGGCGCATAATGGATGCGAAAGCCGGCGGCGAGGATGCGATAGAAGATGTCGGTGTCCTCGCCGCAACCGCCGACGCTGTGCGGGCCGGGGCCCATGTCCACGTCGTAGCCGAGGTGCCGGTGGACGAACTCGCGGTGCAGGAGCATGTTCGCGCCCGCGCCGATGCGCCAGGTCGCACCCGGGCGGAGGCGCGAAGCGAAGAGGAAATCCCGATCGAAGACGCGCGGCGTATACCCGCGGCTTAGACCTCCGTAAATTTCGAAGGTGATCTCCGCCGCGTTCTCGAGCTGCGACGGAAGCACCAGGCCGCAGACGCAGCGGCAATCGGGATCGTGCCCGATCGGACGGACGAGCTCCCACAGCCAGCTCTTCTCCGGGCGGCAGTCGTCGTCGGTGAAGGCGACCCACTCGGCCCGCGCGTTGCCGAGCGCGATGTTGCGCGCGCGGCTCAGTCCCGCGACCTGACAGCGGACGTAGCCGACGCCGAGCCTTTGCGCGATCTCGCGTGTGGGGATGGGATCGCTGGAGTTGTCGACGATCAGGATGTCGAAATCGGGGTAGTCGAGCTGTTGGAGATTGCGGATGCAGTCTTCGAGGATTTCCTCGCGGTCGCGCGTGCAGACCGCGACCGTCACGCGCGGCGCGGAGGGGACGCGCGGGGCAAGCCCCGCGGCCAAACGGGATTGTTCGTCTTGCTGTTTCGTCTGGAACCACTCGCGCATCGGAGACGGGATCCCGCTCGGGAGTAAAATCCGCTCCTCGACGTACTTCTGCGTCCCTTTCCAATCGGAGCGTCCCATCACGTGCGCGGGCCACGCGCCGGGGAGGAAGGACTCGAGCGCATCGGGGCCCGCGAGCAGCCCCTGTTTCGCGATCGCCTTGAGCAGCGCGCCGCTGTGCACCTTCGCGATGCGACGACGCAAACGACGATGCGAGATCTCGCGCTTGCGCACGGGGCGCATCATCAACTGGCCGACCGGGATCTCGCCCAGGCGGATGAGGATGCGCACGGCGCGGTAGCCGTCGTGCAGCGCCAGGCGCGGCCACGGGTGCAGGAGGTCGATCTGTTCGATCTGGATCTTCATGCCGCCGCCCGAACCAGGCCTTTCTTGATGAAGCGGACCGACTCGCTGCGCACGCGCCGCACCGACCGGCGGTAGGCGCGAAGCCCCAGCACGCCTCCCCAGATCTCCAGCAGGATCAGGTGAATCGGAAAGTGGGGCTTGAGCGTCAGCGCGAGCTTCAAGTTCGTGGTCAGCCGGCGCTTGCCCCATGTCCGCGACCAGCGGCGCAGCATCCCGGCGGACTGGTTGGCCAACTCGATGTCTTCGAAATATTTGGCGCAGTAGGCGGCGAAGCCCCAGCCGTAATCGAACATCTGCTTGCGGAGCTCGCGCATCGTTCGGCGGTGCTGGTGGAAGCAGATGGCGCGCGGGTCGTAGATCAGTTTTCCGCCCTCGCGCAGGCAGCGGGCCATGATGTCGAGATCCCCGCCGCCGCGACCGAGACTGCCGACGTCGAGCGCGGGATCGAAACCGCCCATGCGCTCGAGCGCGCCGCGGCGGAGCGACATGTTCACACCCGCGCCGAAGCGCCCGGATCCCAGCGGGAAGAACGCGCTCCAGGTCCCGGGCTTGTAGACGCGGCGGTAGAAGCCGCGCTGCATGCCGCCGTATTTTTCGAAATATTCCTGCGCCGGGGTCTCCAGCTCGAGCGGGAAGGTGATTCCGGTGACGCAGGCGACTTGGGGATCGATGTAGTTTGCCGCCAGCGCGGTCAGCCAGCGCGGATCGACGACGGCGTCGTCGTCGGTGTAGGCGACGATCTCGCCGCGCGCGACCTGCCAGCCGGTGTTGCGCGCGTAATCGAGTCCGGGCCGCGGCTCGTGGACGCGGCGGACGAAGGGGAATTTCGCGCAGACGTTCTTGGTGCCGTCAGTTTTCGGCGCGTTGTCGATGACGATTGTCTCGAAGTTCGGATAGTCGAGCAGCGCGATGCTGTTGAGCTGGCGTTCGAGCACATCAGGATGCTCACGCGTGCAGACGACGACGGAGACCATCGGCGTGTACGCGTTGCTCAGCGGCTCAAAGGCGCGATTGCGCGCGGCGTCATGAACCTGCAAGTGAAGTTGATCGCTGAGGAGTTGCGCGAGCTGATCGGGGGCGAGAACGCGGCCGTATTGATGCGTGCGGAACTTCACCCACCCCAGCGGCTGCGGGCCGAATTTCACGAGCAGCCAGACGGCGTCGTAACGGCGCGCGTTGATCCGCAGCGTCGGCAGCGCGTGCGCGAGGTCGATCTGAAGGATCTTTGCGGCCAAGTGCCCTCTCTCCGGCGCCTCGTGTCCGGCACAACGCGCAACGCGTGCCGGCGCACGAACTCCCAGTTCTCTCATCGACCGCAATGAGGGCGCGGTTTATCGGCTTCATGAGAACGGTGAGGGCGGCGACGTCAGATAACCATGGGGCAGTCCGGGCATCGTCATCCTCAGAGGGTGTTAAAGAAGACCGTAGAGGTCGCCTAATGTCAGCGTGACACGCGCGGAGCAGCCGGGGGGTCACGGATTTCCGACGATCACCTCGAGCAAGTGTCGATGCGCCTGCGGCGCCGCGGCGAGGAAGGGAACCTTGGCGCCGGCGTAATTGCGCAGATCGAACGGGAAGATCGCGCGGCCGGTTAAGTCGGTGATGACGCCCCCCGCTTCGAGCACGATCGCGGCGGCGGCGGCGACGTCCCACAACTTGCCGTTCACCGTCACCGCGCCGTGCGCGATGCCGGCGCCCACATACACCGCTTCCAGGGCCGCCGAGCCGAGGATGCGAATCTTCCACGACGTCTGCGCGAGGTACACTGTCGCCCACGCCGGGCACTGCCTGTCCGTCAGCAAATTGCTCGTGAACATGATCATCGAGCTTGCCGACAGCGGCTCGGCGGGGACGTGAATGGGCTTGTTCCCCTGCCACGCGCCGTGTCCGCGGGCCGCAGTGAACATCACATCGCGCGTCACGTCGTAGACGACGCCGAGCACCGGCTCGCCGCGATCGATCAGACCGATGCAGACACAGAACGCCCCGAGGCCGGCGATAAAGTTGTTGGTGCCGTCGATCGGATCGATGACCCAATGGCGGCCATTCGGGTCGTTTGATTCGAACGTGATCGACTCGCCGCTGTCGCTCTCTTCCCCGACGATTCCGTCGTCCGGATAGCGCGGCCGCAGCCCGGCGACGATGAAGCGCTGGCTGGCGCGATCGGCGGCGGTGACCGCCTCTTCGTGCGCCGCGGCGTGGGTCTTGGTCAGCCGCTCGACGTTGCCGTATTGCTGGAGGATGATCTTCCCCGCGCCGCGCGCGAGGTCGGCGGCGTATTGGAGGTCGTGCGCAAGGGACAGGGTGTTCACGCCCGTGGAAGATAGCGGCAACCGTTGATTGATGGGAGACGATCGGCGAGAACATTCACTTGCGTGATCAAGCGGCGCGATCTCGAGGCTCACCTGCGCCGTCACGGCTGCTACTTTCACCGCCACGGCGGAAAAAATCACGATATCTGGCTGAATCCCTTGAATCACCACGAGGCACCGCTGCAGCGCCATCGCGCAATCCCATTCGGCACGGCACGAGCAGTGTGTAAACAACTCGCCATCCCACCCATCGGACGGCAAGGCGGGGACGCCCGTTAAGCGCTTCGTCGCATCCGCTTCTTCGGCGTGCGGTTCCAGCGATTCAAGTCGCGTCGGGACTCGGCGAGTGCGGCCATGGCATCGCGCGCCATCGAGAACGCCTCTCGGATGGAGCGCGCTTGCGTGATGACGGCGGGATCGAGCGGCGAAGTGACAGTGAACCAACCTTTCTCTTCCTCTTGCAGGACGAGAACCAACTTCCCATCGCTCACGGTATAACGCTTGGCTCGTGCCATCGTCGCGATGATACCAGAAGATTACCGCAGGAATAACGTCAGCGCCGCGGCGGCAACGGGCGTCAGTTGCTTGTCGCGGATCATTCGTTCCACCGCGCGCGGGCCTGTTGGGATCGCCTCGATCGCATCATGCTCCTGCCGATCGAGCGCGGCTTCGATCTGCGCGCGCGTCTTAGCCGCACTGACGTGGAAGATCAGCTCGGGTTGGCGGAGGTGACGGTCTTCAGCCATGCCGATGCAATGGATCGTCGTGATTTGGTCTGGCATGAGCGAGAGTTCCTCGCGCAGCTCGCGCTCGACATCGGCGAAGACGTCGATCGGATCGGCGGGTTCGAGCGCGCCGGCGAAGGGATGGATGCGACCGGGGTAGTAGGCGACGCTGGCGTTGCGGCGGCCGAGGAGCAACCAGCCGTCGGCGGTTTCCAGCAGCGCGCTCAGGCCGACGGGGTTGGCCATCACGTCCGCGCCGTAATCTTCGGCGAAGCGGACGTTGGTCATGTTGGTGCCGAGGAACGGGCGGTAGCTCGTGCGCGAGAGCGTCAGCTCCAGGCGATCGGATGATGCGCCAAACGTTTCCAGCCGGCACATGGGGCCGTCGAAGAGATGAATGCCGGGGCGCGCCGACGCCTCGGCCCAGGCGCGATCGATCGCCGCCTCGATCTCGGGCACGATCCGCCGTCCGCCGGCGGTCCAGCGCACAATCAACTGATCGCGCGACCAGTTTCCGACGGCGCGAATCTGGAACGGGAGCGACATCGCGTGGAGGAGTTTAAGGCTTGCCGTCGCCGTCGTGGTGCGGGACGACGCTGCTCGCCGGGAGCGTGATCGTGAACGTGCTGCCCTTGCCGAGCGCGCTCTGCACGATGATGGTCCCGCCCATCGCTTCGATCAGGCGCTTGGAGATCGACAAACCGAGCCCCGAGCCCTTGCTGCGGGCGGGATCGCTGAGCTGCCAGAACTCGTCGAAGATGCGGGTCTGGTTTTCCGGGCTGATGCCGATGCCGGTGTCGGCGACGGAGATCTCGACCTTGCCGGCGTCGTCGCGGCGGGTGCGCACGCCGATGCCGCCGCTGTCGGTGAACTTGATCGCGTTGCCCAGCAGGTTGCCGACGACGCGGCCGAGCTTGATGCGGTCGGCGCGGATCCAGACCGCCTCCGGCACGTGCCGGCATTCGAGCGCCAGCTTCTTCGCCTGCGCCAGCGGGAGGACCTGTCGGCACTCTTCCTCGAGGAGCTGGGCGAGCGGGAACTCGGTCTCGTGCAGCTCGAGCTTGTCGGTGTCGAAGCGCGTGACGTCGAGGATGTTGCTCACGAGGTTCACCAGCGCGTTGGCGCTGTTGCGCAGCTCTTCGGAAAGCTGCGGGATCTCCGCGGCCATCGCGGGAGAATCCGCCGTGCGCTTGAGCAGCTCGGCGAGCAGCGAGATGGCGTTGGCGGGGGTGCGGATGTCATGGCTTGCGGCGGCGAGGAAGCGCGTCTTGCGTACGTTGGCCTCCTCCGCCTCGCGGCGGCGCGTCTCCAATTCGCGCTGGAGCATCTTGAACTGCGTGATGTCGGCGAAGGTGCTGACGGCGCCGACGACCTGCCCCCCCGCATCCCGGAACGGCGTCGCGCTGCTCAGCAGCGTCAACCGTTTGCCGGTCGGCATCAGCACGTCGATCTCGTGCGGATAAACCTGCTCGCCGCCCACCGCGCGGACGACCGGATATCGATCCGTCGGGATCGGTTTGCCGTCCTCGAACAGCACCCACTTCTGCTTGCGGATCTCTTCGGCGATGTTGGTGTCGGCCGGCGCGCCGATCATGGCGGCGCCGGCGGCGTTGAAGCGGACGTCCGCGAGGTTCGCCGTCGCGATCCCCAGGCCGATCGGGATGCTTTCCAGGATCGTCTGCAATCGCCGGCGATTGCTTTCGATCTCTTCGAAGAGGTGCGCGTTTTCCAGGCTGATCGACGTCTGGGCGGCGAGCGACTCGATCAGCGCGATCTGCTCGTCGCTCCAGTGCCGCCGCTCGCGCGCGTAGAGCTCCACCGTGCCGATGTTCTGCCGCCGGACGATGAGCGGCGTGGCGAGGACCGACACCATCGCTTCCCCGACGAGCGGCTGCGGCACTTGAAGCTCCGGGCGCAGCGAGAGGTCTTCGAGATAGCCGGTGCGCCCCTGTTCGACCACCAGCGCCGCGAACGAGCGCTCGTGCGGGATCAGATCGCTCTTGATTCCGGCGGATCCGAAGCCGTAATGGCAGCGGACGCGCACGCCGTCGCGTTCTTTCATCAGGATCGCGGTGGCGACGCTGGGCCCGGCGACGAGCTGGCCGAGTGTCTCGCAAATGCGGTTGAACGCTTCATCGCGCGAGAGGCCCACGTGCAGCGATCGCGACAGCTCCAGCAGCGTCTCGAGCATGCGCTCGCGCTGGGCCAGATCCTCGTTGGCGACGCGCAGCTCTTCGCTCTGGCGCTCGAGCTCTTCGGTCTGGCTCTGGAGCTCCTCGTTCTGGTGCTGGATCTCCTGCTCGCGCTGGGCCAGCTCCTGGTTCTGCTCCTCCAGCTCCGCCGACGACTCCTGAGCTTTGACGTCAGCGCCGATCCACAGGTGGAGCATCACGCCGACGATGACGAGCGTGACGGCAGTGAACAGGCGGTTGATGACGATGATGCTCTTGTCCGCCTGCGGCACCTCGTGCAGCTCGTACAGGCAAATTCCGACCGTCGTGAACAGAAGCAGGACGCAGAAAAACCACAGTGCCCTCCGCGAGCGGGCGACGGCGCAGGTGAGCAAAGCGACGCTCTTGAAGATGGCGAAGTTGAGGTACGCGCCGGTCGTGACGTCGGCGATGACGACTAGCACGGTGACCAGCGCCGCCAGCGCGATTGCCACGCGCGGGGAGACGTACTGCACTCGCTTTCGTTCCGCCATAGCCTCTTCCCACCGACCGGGTCAGCCTCGATCACGCCGGTAAATGCACGGCGCGTTGGCGCTCAAACGCGTCGCGCCGACGGGTCGCTCGGCCTTGCCCAGCACTAAAAACCCGCCCGGCCGCAGCGACGTTTCCATCGCCTGCCACAACCGCGCCGCAACGCCGGCGCGGAGATACATCGCCATGTTGCGGCAGAGGATCAAGTCCCACGCGCCCGGCTCGTGCGCCCGCGTGACGTCGGATGTTCGCCACTGCACCGCGGCGCGCAACGACTCGCGCACCTGGAACCCGCCGGCGATCTTGTCGAAGTATTTGAGCTTCCACGAGAGCGGGACCTCGCGCACGGCGGCGACTTCGTAGCGGCCGGCGCGGGCGCGGGCGATCGCGTGCGGGCGGCAGTCGCTGCCCAGCAGGTGGCAGCGGTGCAGCATGTTCATTTCCGCCAGCAGGATCGCCACCGAGTACAACTCCTCGCCGTCGGAGCACCCGGCGCTCCAGACGCGCGGGCTGCCGGACAACGAGGGCAGAGCGGTACAGGTGAGATGATCGAAGACCGCGGCGTCGCGGAAGAACGACGTCACCCCGATCACCAGCGCCCCCACGGCTGTCGAGACCAGCGTCGGATCCCCGTCGATCAACGTGCGGGCGTCGCGGACGTCACGCACGTGCAGGAAGCGCAGGCAGGCGGGCAGGCGGCGGCGGAGCGTCTCCGGGCGGTAGCTGCGCGAATCGAGCCCGGCGCGGCGGAAGAGCCAGACGATGAACTCCTCTTCCTCCGCCGTCAGCGATATCGGCCCCTGCCGGCCGCGCGCCTCGGGGCACAGCTCGGTGATCGCGCCCCAAGTGGGCGGCGGCGCGAGATTCACCGCGCGCCGGCGTCGCGCCCGGCTCACGCCGAACGTCCCGAGGCCGAACACGATGTGCTTGAACCGCGCCGAGCGCGCGGCCGCGGGATGTGTCTGCGGCTGCTGTGCTACCACTGTCCGCGCTCCCTCGAGCCCGCAATCCGTTTCTCGCGACGGCGAATTGTAAATCACCGGACTCGCCCGTCCAGATCAGGCTTTTGTTCTACAGGAAAATGACATGATCTTGCGAGAGCGAATCTCAAACGTCGAAGTATTTCGCCTGCGGGTGATGCGCCACGATCGCGTCCGTGCTCTGCTCGGGCACGAGCATGTAGTTCTCGCTCAGCGCTACGCCGATCTCCTCGGGTTTGAGAAGTTGGGCGATCAGAGCGCGATCTTCGAGGTTCGGGCAGGCCGGATACCCGAAGCTGTAGCGGCTGCCGCGATAGCCTTGCTGGAAGACCTCCTTGATCGTCGCCGCGTCTTCCGAGGCGAAGCCCAGCTCCTGCCGCATGCGCTTGTGCCACAGTTCCGCCAGCGCCTCGGCGGATTCGACGCCGAAACCGTGGAGGTAGAGGTAGTCCTGGTACTTGTCGGCCTTGCGGAGCGCTTCGGCGGCTTCGCTGGCGCGGTCGCCGACGGTGACGAGTTGCACGCCGAGCACGTCGAACTGACCGGAATCGACCGGGCGGAAGAAATCGGAGATGCACAGACGCCGCCGGCCTTCCTGGCGCGGGAAGCTGAAGCGAAGCAGCTCCTTCGGCGTGCCGTTGGACGTGATCGTCCGCTCGCCCTCGGCGGCGAGAGGCTCGAAGTTCTCCGTGTGGTAGACGATCAGATCATTGCCGCTCGACTGAACGGGGAAGTAGCCGTAGACGACTTTGGGTTGCAGCAGGTTTTCTTCGACGGCGCGATGTTGCAGCGATTCGAAGACCGGACGTGCTTTCTCTTCCGTCAGCCGCTCGAATTCTTCCGGCGAGAGCTTGCCCTGTTTGAAGCCCCACTGGCCGCGGAAAAGCGCGTTGGTGTTGATGTAGGGGAACAGGTGGCGCGGGGAGATGTCGGTGATCACGCGGCGGCCCCAGAACGGGGGATGGGGGACGGGATTGTCGCGCGCGACCGGTTGCACGTTGGCGGCGTCTAAAGACGCCGGCTTGGCCGCGGACGCGCGCAGTCTTTTGCGCTTTTGCGCGCGTTCGCGCTGGGCGGTGACGATTTCCGTCGTCTTTCCACCGCTGATCGCGTCCATCATGTGCAGCCCGTCGAACGCGTCGCGGCAGTAGAGCAGCGGGCCTTGGTAGAGCGTGGCGAGATCGTCCTCGGCGTAATCGCGCGTGAGCGCGGCGCCGCCGAGCAGCACCGGCACCTTCACGCCCTTGGCGTTGAGCTCTTCGAGGTTGTCCTTCATCACGCCGACGGATTTGACGAGCAAGCCGCTCATCCCGATCGCGTGCGCCTTGTGCTTCTCGCAGGCGCAGAGGATGTCGTGCACCGGCTGTTTGATGCCGAGGTTGTAAACCGTGTAGCCGTTGTTGGTCAGGATGATATCGACCAGGTTTTTGCCGATGTCGTGGACGTCGCCCTTCACCGTCGCCAGGACGATCTTGCCCTTGGACTGGCCCTCGACCTTGTCCATGTGCGGCTCGAGGTGGGCGACGGCGGCTTTCATCGTCTCGGCGGATTGCAGGACGAAGGGGAGCTGCATCTGCCCGGAGCCGAACAATTCGCCGACGACTTTCATCCCTTCGAGCAGGATCGTGTTGATGATGTCCAGGGCGGAGTATTGCTTCAGCGCGTCGTCGAGGTGCTCGACGAGCTGGCGCTTCTCGCCGTCGATGATGTGATGTTTGAGCTTTTCCTCGATCGCCAGTTCGTCATACGCGCCCTTAGCGGTCATAAAGGGGTCACTTCCCTTTTTGTCCGCATCGGGGAAGAGGGAGATGAAGTGCGTCAGCGGATCGAAGCCTTCGCGGCGGCGGTCGTAGATCAGATCGAGCGCGGCGTTCCACTGCTCGTCCGGAATGCGGTTCTTCGGGAGGATCTTGCTCGCATGGACGATCGCGCCCGTCAGTCCCGCTTCGCGCAGCTCGTGCAGGAACGCGCTGTTGAGCACCACGCGGGCGGCGGGTTTCAGGCCGAAGCTGACATTCGATAGCCCGACGACCGTGTGACACTTCGGCAGCTCGCGCGAAATCAGCCGCGTGCCTTCGATAGTCTCGAGCGCATTGCGGCGGTCCTCCTCGATGCCGGTGCTGATCGGCAGCACGAGGGGATCGAAGAGGATGTCCTGATCGCGCAGGCCGAAGCGATCGACGGCGAGATCGCGGATGCGTCGGGCGATCGAAACCTTGCGCCCGGCCGTGCGCGCCATCGCGTTGACTTTGTCCTCGTCGATCGTCCCGGCGACGACCGCGGCGCCGTATTTTTTCGCCAGCGCGCAGATCGTGCCGAGTTTTTCTTCGCCCTCCTCGAGGTTCATCGAGTTAAGGACGCACCGCCCGCCGGCGAGCTTGAGGCCCGCCTCCATGACGGCGGGATTGGTGCTGTCGAGCATGAGCGGGGCGTTGACGGTCTTCACGAAGCGCGTGATGACCTCGTGCATGTCGCGGACGCCGTCGCGGCCGACGAAGTCGACGCAGACGTCGAGCATGTGCGACCCATCCCGCACCTCGTCCCGTGCCATCGAGACCAGCCCGTCCCAGTTCTCCTCCTGAAGCAGTCGCTTGAACTGGCGCGAGCCGTTGGTGTTCGTCCGCTCGGCGACGATGAGGTAGCTGAGGTCCTGACGGATGTCCTCCGCGCTGTAGAGCGACGACACTTGCGGCTTGGTGACTGCAGTTCGAGACTTTGACGCGCGGCCCTGCAGGGGCGACGCCAGGTCCAGCGCGTCCACGAGCATCTTCAGGTGCTCGGGCATCGTCCCGCAGCACCCGCCGACGATGTTGACGCCGAAATCGTTCACGAAGCGCATCATCCCCTTCGTGAAATCCGCCGGCGTCATCGGGAAATGACTCTTGCCCTCAACCATGACCGGGAGCCCCGCGTTGGGGAGCACGCTCACCAGCCGCGGCCAATGCTCCGCGATGTAGCGCGTGCTCTCGGCCAGGTCGTACGGGCCGAAGGCGCAGTTGAGGCCGAGCACCTCGATCTCCTCGAACGGCTCGAACGCCGCCACCAGCGCGCTCGGGTCGGAGCCGGTCAGCATCTGGTTGCCGTTGTCCTGGTCGAACGACGCCTGCACCATGATCGGCACGCGCCGCCCCGCGTCGGCCATCGCGAGGTTCGCGGCGCTCAGCGCGCACTTGATGGCGAGCATGTCCTGCTGCGTCTCGATCAGCAGCGCGTCCGCCCCGCCCGCGAGCAGTCCGCGCACCTGCTCGGCGTAGCTGTCGAGCATCGTCTCCCAGGTCGTCATGCCGAGCGTGAGGATCTTGGTGCCCGGTCCGATCGATCCGACGACGTAGCGCGGACGATCCGGTGTCTCGAACTTCTCGCACGCACGCCGCGCGATCTCGGCGGCGGCCTTGTTGTTCTCGAAGACGCGCTCGCTCATCCCCGCTTCGGCGAGGACGATCTTGTTGGCGCCGAAGGTGTTGGTCTCGACCGCGTCGCAGCCGACCTCGAGAAACGCCTCGTGGATTTCCCCGATGACATCCGGGCGCGAGAAGTTGAGCACCTCGGAGATGTTCTCGTGACCCAACCAATCGCGCTGCAGATCGAGCGTGCGGGTCTGGAGGTTGGAACCCATCGCGCCGTCGAGGACGACCACGCGCTGGCGGGCAAGTTGTAAGAGCGGTTTTCGCACGATCGGGGTCGACTATGGTAGCCACGAACGCGGGTTCGCGGGGCTCAACTCCATCTGTTCATCCGGATGGAGTGTTGCACCGTCAGGCCGTCAAGTCAAGGAAGCGATTATAAGAATTGCTCGAAAAACAAGTTACCATCGCAACCGCTCGCGCATTAACTTCACACGATGCTGCTCATCTGGACCGGTTTCATCCTCTTCATCCTCGCCCTGCTCGCGCTGGACCTGGGCGTCTTCAATCGCAAAGCGCACGTCGTCTCCGTCAAGGAGGCGCTCGGCTGGTCGGCGCTTTGGATCGCGCTGGGACTTGCCTTCAGCGTCTTCGTCTACTTCTCCTACGAAAATCACTGGCTCGGCATCGGGCAGAAAATCGATGCGGTGGACGGCATCGTCAACGACGGCCGCACCGCCACCATCAAATATCTCACCGGCTACGTCATCGAGAAATCGCTCAGCGTCGACAACATCTTCGTCATCGCGCTGATCTTCTCCTACTTCGCGGTGCCGGCGATCTATCAGCATCGCGTGCTCTTCTGGGGCATCCTCGGCGCCTTGATCATGCGCGGCGTGATGATCGGGGTCGGCGCGACGTTGATCGCTCGCTTCCACTGGATTCTATTCCTCTTCGGCGCGTTTCTCATCGTCACGGCGGTCAAAATGCTGCTGATGAAGACGGACCACGCCGAGCCGGGGCAGAACCCGATCGTGCGGCTGACGCGGCGGCTCTTCCGCGTCACCGACGAATACCACGAGCACCACTTCATCGTCGGCGGCGCGCTCACGCCGCTGGCGCTTGCCCTGATCGTCGTGGAGACGACCGACGTCGTCTTCGCCGTCGATTCCATCCCCGCGATCTTCGCCATCACCGCCGACCCGTTCCTCGTCTTCACGAGCAACGTCTTCGCGATCCTCGGCCTGCGCTCGCTCTACTTCGCGCTGGCGGGGATGATGAACAAGTTCCGCTACCTCAAAGTTTCGCTGGCGATCGTGCTCGCCGTCGTGGGCGTGAAAATGCTGGCGGCGGACTGGTTCAAGGCGGCGCTCGGGAAGAACTTCAATTTTTACCTGCTCGGCATGATCTTCCTGATCCTTGCCGCCGGCATCATCGCTTCGCGATTGCGCGCGTCGCGGGCTGACATCGCCGCGGATAGAATCGGGACATGATCTGCCTGAATTCGACATTTCTCGCCGCCGCGGCCGCGATGCCGCATTTCGACAACGGGACGCTCGAAGTCATCCTCTACAGCATCGCGGGCGTCGCGCTGCTGGTCGCGGGCTATCGCCTCGGGCGGCTCGTCGGCGCCGCCACCGCCCGCCGCGCCATCACCGCCAAGGAGCAGGAACTCTTCACCGCGCAGAAGGGGTTCAAAACCCTCTACGAGCAGGAGCTGGACAAGGTCAAGGCGGAGAACGCGCAGCTCAAGAGCAAGGCCGAGCAGATGGAGATCAAGGTCGAGGAATACCGCAAGAAGGCGGCGGGCCTGGGCGGTCTGTTCAGCTCCGGGGGGAAGAAGGCGGACGCGATGTACGCGCTTTTGCTTGAAAACGAAGCGCTGGAAGAAGCGCTCTATGCGCAGAACGAGAAGCTGAAGCAGGAGCGCACCGATTCGCTCCGCGAGCAGATGCGCGCCACCGGCTACCGTCGCGTGCTCATGAGTCAGCTCCTCAACGACAATCGCATCAAGGAATACGTCGCGGAGATCCTCAACGACGAGAAGATGCTGCCGTCGCCCGGCGCGGCGCAGGCGCAGCAGCCGAAGGACCACGGCGACGGCGCCGCGGGCGCGGCCCCGGGCGCGGGCGCATGACATCATGATGCTCCGACTCGCGATCGCGGTGGTGCTGAGCGTTTCCGCTTCGCTGGCGGCAGCGGTTTCGACCACTCGCCCCACGTCGCCGACCACGCTTCCCTTCGGTCTGGGCGTCAACGTCCACTTCACGCAGGCGCGGCCGGGTGAGATGGAGCAGCTCGCGGCGGCGGGGTTCACGTTCGTGCGGATGGATTTCAACTGGCAGCGCACGGAAGTCTCGCGCGGCAAATACGATTGGTCCGCATACGAGCAGCTTCTGTCCGAGCTCGATCCTCACGGCATCCGCGCCGTGTTGATCCTCGACTACGTCCATCCCCTCTACGACAACGGCCTCTCGCCGCATACGGACGAAGCGCGAAAGGCCTTCGCGAAGTGGGCGGCCGCCGCGGCGAGTCACTTCAAAGGCCGCGGCGTCATCTGGGAGATGTACAACGAGCCGAACATCTCGCAATTCTGGCACCCGCAGGCGAACGTCGATGATTACGCCAAGCTCGCGCTCGAAGTGGGCCGCGCGATCAAGGCGGCGCAGCCGGCCGAGATCTACGTCGGCCCCGCGTGCAGCACGATGGACTGGCCGTTCCTGGAGAGTTGCTTCAAGGCCGGCGTGCTGGAATATTTCGACGCTGTCTCCGTCCATCCTTATCGCCCGCAGCCGCCGGAAACCGTCGCCGCCGACTATCGCCGCCTGCGCCAGCTCATCGCGCAGTATGCACCGAAGAATAAGTCGATCCCGGTTTTTTCCGGCGAGTGGGGATACTCCTGCGCACAGGGCAGCGCGATCGACGCGGAGACGCAGGGCAAATACCTCGCGCGGCAGTGGCTGACGAACATCTCGAACGATGTGCCGCTCTCCATCTGGTACGACTGGCACGACGACGGCAGCGACCCGAAGGAAAACGAGCATCACTTCGGGACGGTCACGAACGATTACCAACCCAAGCCCGCCTGCGACGCCGCCAAGCAGCTCACCACCGAACTCCGCGGCCTGCATTTCAACAAGCGGCTGCACCGCGCCGGCGGAGCAGACGATGATTACATCCTGCTGTTCAGCGGTGACGCCGGCGAGCGCGCGAAGATCGTTGCCTGGACGACATCCAAAGATTCCCACGAAGTGAAGCTCGCGGGCGAGACGATCGCGCTCGACGACAAGCCGAAGTACGTCACGGCGAAAGCGACCGCGCTCTTGAAGCAGGTCATCGCGTGGCCGCGCGTGCCGCTCGAGCAACTGGTATCGGCGCCGGCGGACGTCGGCGGGCGTCACGTCACCCGCGGCGATCATGTCATCCCGCTGAACGTCACCCTGCCGGGCGATTCATCGATCCGGCAGCGCGGCAGCATCGTCGTCACGAACCCGATCGTGCTCGACATGTGGATGCCGCACGACATGCGCTTCGACGCCATGTGGTCCAACCCGTCGGGCGAAGCCTTTGATGGGGCCGTCTATTTCAACGGTGCCGCCAACCCGCTTCAGCTCGCGGCCGGCGAGATCAGCAAACGGGTATCGCTCGACTCGTCGCCGGACGCCGCATTCGCCAACGCGACGATCGAGTTGCGCGATGAGAAGAACCACGTGATCCTCGGTCCGCGCTCGCGGCGGTTCGTCCGGATCCCCTTCGACAAAACCACGTATGCCGTTCGCGCCGAGGGCGACAAGAAGGTCGCATCGAAGCAGTCGATCGAGATCGGCGGCGCGCCGGTGATGCTCGCGCTCGACTATGACTTTGACCCCGGCTGGAAATACGTTTGCGTTTCCACCACTGACGCGAAGATCAACAAGATCGAGGGCAAGCCGAAGAGCCTGTGCATGTGGCTCGAACGCGATCCCGACGGCCGTGGCGGCGAGTGCCTCGCTCGCATGCGGTTCATCGACTCGAACGGGCAGTCATTCCAATCCGACGGCGGTCGGCTCGACTTCAAGGGGGAGCGCGCGATGACATTCGATCTGACCGGCGCCCACGCCGGCGGGCACTGGGGCGGGGCGAGCGACGGCATCGTGCATTATCCGATCCGCCTGCAAACGCTTTTCCTCCTCGACAACGCCAGCCACGCGAAGATCCGCGGGCGCGTCACCCTGTTCGGTCCCGTCCTCGTTTACGAAGACTAGCGCCGACGGGAGGGCGAGGCTCCCGCCGAGCCGAGTGCCTCGCGCCGCCACAATGCGGCTCGGCAGGAGCCTCGCCCTCCCACTCAACCGCTCGTCGCAACGCTCACGGCGCGATCCGCCCCGCGCGTCGGCGCGGCGGCGCGGAGATAGATCGACCACGCCGCCATCGCCGCCGTGATGCTTCCGGCGATGAGATACGGCCCGGCGTGGTGATGCGTATAAACGCCGGTCGCGATGATCGGTCCGACCACGCGCGCCAGGCTGCCGAGCATGTGGAACAGGCCGAACGTCGTGCCCTGAAGATTGCGATCGGCCGTGTGCGAGATCAGCGACGACAGCGCTGGCGTCTGAAGGCTTCGTCCCGTCGCGTTGGTGATCGTCGCGACGACGACCAGCCACACGAGCGGGTGAACGTTGATCTGCGCGAGCATCAGCATCGCCGCCGTCACGAACAGCGGCCCGACGATCACCAGCGGCCACTCGCCGACCTTTCTGCTCAACCGCCCGACCAGCCCGCCCTGCACGATCGCGATCATCGTCCCGGCGAGCGCGAAGAGCAGGCCGACGTGCAGCTCATCGAAGCTCAGCTTGTCATTGAGGTAGATCGCGAACGTCGATTCCATCATCACGAACGCCATCATGCTGAAGAAGAAGATCAGCAGCATCTGCAGCAGCGCGTGATTGCGGATGATCGGCAGGAAGCGGCTGGGGTGCAGCCACGCCTCCGCCTCTTCGCTCTCCTTGTGAAAGCGCGATTCCTGCAGGAAGCGCCAGGTCTGGAAGCACGCGACGGCGGAGCAAAGCGCGGCGGCAAAAGCGGGCCAGCTCGGATCGAAGTGGCCCAGAACGCCGCCGATCGCCGGGCCGATCGTGAAGCCGATGCCGAACGCCGCGCCCAGCATGCCCATGCCCTTGGTGCGCGTCTCTTCGGTCGTCACGTCGGAGATGTAAGCCTGCGCCGTCGAGATATTCCCGCCCGACAGGCCGTCGATCACGCGCGAAACGTAGACGAGCAGCAGCCCCAGTCCCGGGCTCGCCCAGTTGCCGTGCGTCGCGATCCCCAGCAGGATGAACCCGAGCACCGATCCGATCTGCGACGCGATGAGCACCGGCCGTCGGCCGAAGCGGTCGCTGATCAGCCCGAGGATCGGCGAGCCGACGAGCTGGCAGATCGAGTAGACGCTGAACAGCAGTCCCACCTCAAAATCGCTCGCGTGATATTTGCGCGCCCAGAACGGCAGCAGCGGGATGATGACGCTGAAGCCGAGCAGGTCGCACAGGACGATGAGGAAGATTGTCCGCAGCGCGCCCCTGGGCGGTTGTTGCGGAGAAAGCGGCGCTTCGTCCAGTTGCGGAGGTGGATCGACGGACATCGCCGACCTTATAGCATGCGATGTCTTAAGGTGGCACGGGCGCCCCGCCCGTGATTTCTTCTCTTATGAAGACACGGGCGAGGCGCCCGTGCCACTAGCAGAAGAGGATCGCCGCTTGAGCAATCGCCAGCCGCCCCAGAGGATCGCGATCCACGGCAGCACGAAGCACAGGCCGATCACGATCAGTTGCAGGCTCCAGAGCAATCCGGCGACGCTCGTGGACAGACCATTGCGGATCGTCGCCAACACGCCGTGGCCCGGTTCGACGATCGCGTCGGCGGTGGTGAACGTCGCGACGATCTTCGCCTTGGCCAGCGACCCCGCGGGCACCTGTTGATTGCGGGTCGCCTGCACGGCGCGGACGGTGCCGAGCTTCTTCGCCTGATCGATCACCTGCTGCGATTTGGCCAGCGGGACTTCGACCGTGAGCTGGCCGGTCGTCGTTCCATCGTGCTCCTTCGACAGATTCGAATCGGTCACGCGTCCGCCGGCGTCCTGCGCGGCGAGCTGCAAGTTCGCGATCGCGCTTTCGACGTCGCTCAGCTCAACGGTCATCGCCGTCTGCTCGCGCGGCGGGAGTTTCTCCGCCGGCACCAGCGTGAGCTGCAGCTTCACCTTGCTGTCGATCGTGTTCTCCGTGTCCGCCGAGCGCGAGACGACGCGGCTGATCGTGTCGCCGGCGTCGGCGAGCGATTTTTCCACCTTCGCCAGGCCGGCCCGCGGCACGTCGATCTCCAGCGTCGCGTTGGGATTGGTGCGATCGTTCTCGTTGAGCTGCGACGTCAGCACGCGAGCCCCCCCTTCGCTCGCGGCCGACAGGATCTTCTCCCGCGCGGCGCCGACGTCCGCCGACGCCACCGACATCGTCGTCGTCTCGCGCGGCGCCACCGCGGCCGACGAGATCAGCGCGACGTTGAAGCCGCGCTTGGCGGTGGTGACGTTCTGCACGTCCGGATTTTCCGCCAGCGACAGCTTCATCACCTCGCCGAGCTTGCGGAGATCCGTCATCACCGCATCCGACTGCTCGCTCGGCACCTCGAAGCTGATCGTTCCGCTGGTCTGTTCCGGCTTATTCCGCGCCAGGTTCGACGAGACGATCCGCCCGCCGGCCTTGGTCACGCGGTCGAGGATCGTTCGATACGCGGCTTCGACGTCGTCCGATGCAACGTTCATCGTGCTGGTGACGCGCGGCGCGACGTTGGCCAGGTTGTAGAGCGAGAGATTCAGCCGCGTGTCCTTTTTCTCGACGCGCACCGGAGCATTGGTCGCGGTCGATTGCGCGTTCTCATCCGCCTTCTGCCGCCGCTGGATGTCCAGCCGCGCGACCTTCCCGATCTGGCGGATGCGATCGAGCAGCGGGCCCGATGCATCGGGCGGAATCTCGGCGACGATCGTCGCGCCGAACTGACCCGCGTCGTAGCGCTTCAGATCCGACTGGATCACGCGGCCCTTCGCCTCCTCGATCGCCTTGAGCGCATCCGCCCGCGCCTTCTCGACGTCGGCGGATTCCACGCCGGCGTCGATCGTCTCGGTCTCCTGCGCCGTCGCCGGCGTGCGGATGTCGCGCTCGAAGAGCGTGATGTTCAGCGTCGAGAGCGCGACTTGGTTGTCGTAGTAGCGCATCTCGCCGGTGATCTGCTCGACCTTCTGCCGCCAGTTGCCCAGCTCCTTCTCCGCCGCCAACAGGTCTTTGATCTGACCCTTGCCCTCCTTGATGATGTTGAGCAGCCGCTCCTCCATCGCCTTGGCGGCGCGGAGCTCGCTGTCGAGATCGGAGTAGTGCTTGGAGATGTCCTGCGCTTCGAGCTTCTGCGATTTCAAATCGCCGATGCCGCGAAGCTGAAGCACGAGCGTGTCGAGCCGGTCCGGCGGGACGCGGACGGTGACGGTGCCCTTCACTTTGGCGTTCGGGAGCTTCTCCGAATCAGTCGTGCCGACGTAGCCGCCGTTCTCCTGCGTGAGCTTGGAGACCTGCGCGAACGCGGCGTCGAAGCGATCGACCTCGAACTCCATCTGGCCGTTGCGGATCACTTTTCGCGTGCTCGGCGCGGGGGCCACGTGCTCCGGCGCTTCGGCCGGCGGATTGCCGGTGGCGGGCGCTGCTTGGCCCTGAGTGACCTGGGCGACGGCCGCGGGCGGCGGCGACGTCATTACCGGTGCGGCACGGGTCAATTTGGCCTCATCCCCCAACTGCGCTGCGGGTTGCATCGCAGGCGCCGCCGACGGCGCCGCAACAGCCGCCGGAGCATCCGCGAGCTTTTCGGCGTCGCTCTTCTCCGTCACCAAGGCCAGATCGGTCGGCTTGAACCATCCCTTCTGGCGCTCGCCGCCGGCGTCCTCGACACCGCGATAGGCCTTCGCGTCTTTCTGCGCCGGCGTGGGAGTGACGATGCCATTGATGCTGAGGCCGGAAACCCCGCTGGTGCCCGCCCCGGTCTTCGCTTCCTTGGGCGTCGCCGCATAGAAGTTGACGCCGTTGCGCGTGCCATCGCCGTCGGCGTCGGTCTGTCGCGGCTTGCGCGTCGCCTCGCCGGCGGCGGTGTCGAAATTCAATGTCACGCCGGCGCGCGGCGCGTTCGTCTGCTGGTCGGAAGGAAGCGCGATCGAATCGTTGGCGTCGTAGCTGTCGGCGTAGGAATAGCGGACGATTGGCTTGCCCCCTGTATCCAGTTTGCCGCCGTTGAATCCCAGGTTGCCGCGATTGACGCCAAGATTGACGTCGGCGGCGATGGCGTGTTCAGCGTCGATCGCATTGTTCAGTTTGAAGCCGAGACCCTGGGCTTCCGTGCGCGGATTGCTGTACAACGGCGCCGGACCAATCTGGCGCAGATTAGATGCGACCTTCACTCGGTTCGACGGCGTCGCCGCGCGCTCGACCGCTTCGTTCACCACGAAGCCCGCGCCCGCCAGCACAATCGCAGCAGCAATGCCCACGGCCGCCTTCCGCACCGCGGGATGAACCACGAAGTTCACCCGCGGCAGCGTAAAGCGCCGCGTGCCCGCGAAGCGCAGCCGGTCGATGATCCGATCTTCCAACCCCGCCGCCGGCGGGACGAACAGGGCGTTCATCTGCTTCTCCGTTTCCCGTGCGCTGGCCAGCTCCGCCGCACACGCTTCGCACGCGGCGGCGTGGGCGTCGAAGCGGAGCTGCTCCGCCGTCGTTAACCCGCCCGCCAGCGCCGCGGCGATCTGCTCGCGGAAGGTCGCGTGATCGATTTGTTCTTGCTCTGCCATGACGTCTTCTCAGCAAAAAATTTTTCGCCACAGATGGGGCACAGAT
>JAICTV010000220.1 GCA_025936175.1 Phycisphaerae bacterium | reverse complement strand
TCGTGCAGCGCAACGGCGGGTTCGACGGGCTGCTCAACGGCGATGACGCGATCACCGCGAAGGTGATCGACGCGGCGCTGGCGGCGCCGACGAAACTCAAAGTCATCGCCAAGTACGGCATCGGCCTCGACTCCATCGACGTCAAACACGCGACGGCGAACCAGATCCCCGTCCTCTTCACGCCGGGCGTCAACCACACCACCGTCGCCGAGCACACCTTCGGCTTGATGATCGCGCTGAGCAAACATTTCTGGCCGCACCTGCGCTCGGTGAAAGGCGGCGGGTGGAAGCGGATCACCGGGACGGAATTGTTCGGCAAGACCATCGCCATCTTCGGCATGGGGCGCATCGGCAAGGAGGTCGCCAAAAGAGCCCGCGCGTTCGACATGAACGTCAAGGGGTACGACGTCTACTGGGATCACGGCTTCGCCGAGGCCTGCTCGGTCACGCGCTGCACGACGCTGGAGGATGCGCTGCACAACGCCGACGTCGTCTCGCTGCACATGAACCTCGACGATTCCAACCGCGGCTTCATCAACAAGACCCGCCTGGCCGCGATGAAGAAAGGCGCGATCATCATCAACACCGCCCGCGGCGGGCTGGTGGTCGAAGCGGACATCGCACAGGCGTGCAAGTCCGGCCACCTCGGCGGCTACGGCGCCGACGTGCTCGATCACGAACCCCCCAAGCCCGGTCACCCTTTCAACGAGATCGACAACATCCTCATCACGCCGCACGTGGGATCGCGGACGTTCGAATCCGTCGAGCGGCAGGCGATGCGCGCGACGATGAACATCGTGAACTTCCTCAAGGGGGAGAAGGATTTTATCCAGGCCAATCAATTCTGATTTTTTCACCACGAAGTCACGAAGCACGCGAAGCGGTTTCCGTCGTTCGAGGACCGCTTCGTGCTCTTCGTGGCTTCGTGGTTAACCCTCTTTGCTTTGTTCTTTTTTTCGGGCTTCATCCGCCGCGTTCGCCGCGGCGTCGCCGGATTCATCAACCCGGCTGGCGACCCGCCGGACTTCCTCCGGATCGACATAGCCGATCGTTTTGCGGAAGGCGTTCTTGACCTGCTGCTGGCGTTTCTCGCTCGCCAGCGCGTCGCCGAGCGTGTTGATCGTCACCACGCTTGCGCCCTGTCCCCCCTGCTGCTGCTTGGCGACGAGAAGCTTCTGCTTCTCGGTCTCGTGCGCGGCGACGAGCCGCTCGATGGGCGTATCGAGCTCGTGCTGCACCTTGTGCAAACCGGTCGGCGTCGTCGTCAGGTCGAGGCCTTTCGTGTTGGACGTTAAGAGGAACGTGCCGTCGGAGAACTCGGTCGAGAGATCGACCATGATCAGGTCTTTCCCCTCGAAGCCGCGCGGCATCTGCGGGGGCTTGAAGTGATAGACGCCGGCGGTCGTGGAGCCGTCGGTGGAGGACATCACCCGGACGACGGTGGTCAGGCCGCGGGTCTCTTCGATCGTCTGATCGACGATGTCGCCGAGGTGGCGAAAGCCCAGCTCGGCGAAGCGCTGCTGCGCCTCATCGTAGAACCGGCGGTCGACTTTTTCGAAGTCTTGGTCGCGCGCGCTGCGGAACGCGTGGATCCGGCCGTAGAGCGCCTTGTTGCCGGCGACCATGTCGGCGCCGGCTTTCTTCAGCTCGTCCATCGACTTGCTGAGGTCCTTGACCACCTTGCCCAGGACGACCTTGAGCACGATGCGGATCGCCAGCAGGATCACGAACGGCAGCAGCGCCAGCGTGCCCAGGACGACGAGGATGATGGCGGCGGAGCGCGCGGCGCCGTTGAGCGTTTCCCAGCGGTTGCGCAGAACGGCGCCGCCGGCGACGGCGATCGCGCCGCAGAGGAACAGCGCCGTCCCGCAGCCGAACTTTTTCGCGCTGGAGCTGCGTGATTCGTCCATGTTCGCGTCTTCGGCTTCGTCGGCCATGGGTCTCCGGCTGGGTCAAAATTGTAATGCAGGCGGGGCGCCCGCGTCGCCCTCTTGGCGCTGGGCCCCCCCGGGCGGCGCGGGCGCCGCCCCTACAAACGATCGGCGGTCGTCCCTATACTTCGCGGTTCTTCGCGCTTTAACCAAGGGAACGCAACATGCCCCAGCAACAACAACCGCAACAACAACCGCAACAACCTCAAGCGGACATCGGTTTGATCGGGCTCGCCGTCATGGGCGAGAACCTGGCGCTCAACATCGCGGACCACGGCTTCAAGTGCGCCGTCTTCAACCGCACCACCGAGACGATGCGCAAGTTCGTCGAGCGCGAGAAGCACCCCAATCTCATCCCGTGCGAGACCGTCCAGCAGCTCGTCGCCGCCGTCAAGCGGCCGCGGAAGTTCATCATCCTCGTCAAGGCCGGGCCGGCGGTGGATGCGGTGACCAAGGAGCTGCTCGACGCCGGCGCCGAGCCGCAGGACATCATTTGCGATTGCGGCAACTCGCTCTGGACCGACACGATCCGGCGCGAGAAGGAGTACGGCAGCAAGTGCAAGTTCTTCGGCTCCGGCGTGTCGGGCGGCGAAGTGGGCGCGCGATTCGGGCCGTCGATGATGCCGGGCGGGGATCCGGAATCGTGGAAGCACCTCAAGCCGATCTGGGAAGCGGTTGCGGCGAAGGTCGATGCCAAGACCGGCAAGCCGCTGGAGAACTACGCGCCGGGCAAGCCGGTCGTCGGCGGCGTGCCGTGCACGGCGTACATCGGGCCCAACGGCGCCGGGCACTACGTGAAGATGGTGCACAACGGCATCGAGTACATCGACATGCAGCTCATCTGCGAGGCGTACACGCTGATGCAGAACCTGCTGGGCCTGGAGCCGCCGGAGCTGGCCAAGGTCTTTGCCAAGTGGAACGAGGGCGATCTCGATTCGTATCTCATCCAGATCACCGCCGACATCCTGCAGCAGCATGATCCGATCCACAAGGACGGCTATCTCGTCGATTACGTGCTCGACGCCGCCGGTCAGAAAGGCACCGGCAAGTGGACGAGCGTAAACGCGCTGGACATGGGCATCCCCGCCAACGCGATCAGCGAAGCGGTCTTCGCGCGGTGCCTGTCGGCGCTGAAGGAAGAGCGGGTCGAGGCGAGCAAGCAGCTTTCCGGCCCGAAAGCGCAGGCGCACACGGGCGATCGCGAGGAGCTGATCACCGCGATCCGCGACGCGCTCTACTGCTCCAAGATCTGCGCCTACGCCCAGGGCTTCCAGCTCATGCGCGAGGCGCAGAAGGAGTACAAGTGGAAGCTGAACTTTGCGGAGATCGCCAGCATCTGGCGCGGCGGGTGCATCATCCGCGCCCGCTTCCTGCAGAAGATCACCGACGCCTACACGCGGAATGCGGACCTGGTGAACCTGCTGCTCGATCCGTACTTCAACGATCAGATCAAGAACGGGCAAACCAACTGGCGAAAGATCGTCTCGCTCGCCGCGAGCAACGGCGTCGCCGCGCCGGCATTCATGTCGGCGCTGGCGTACTACGACGGCTACCGCTCGGCGCGACTGCCGGCGAACCTGTTGCAGGCCCAGCGCGATTACTTCGGCGCGCACACGTACGAGCGCACCGATCAGCCGCGCGGGCATTTCTTCCATCTCGACTGGCCGGAAAAGGGCCGGCCGCAGATCGCCATCCCGGTGCCGGAACATCGCGAAGCGATGCCGACGACGGAGAGGAAGGCCACGCCGAAGCCGTAATTGTCATTTCAACCATTCAGGATTCTGAACATGGCAACGAACTATGTAATGCCCGTCCCGATGCACAACGCGCTGGTGTCCGCGGCGTTCGCGAAGCTCGGCTATGACGCTTCCGAATGCGACGCCGCGGCGCGGTTCTGCGAGCTGGCATCGTGGCACGGGATCAAGACGCACAACGCGCTCAAGGCGCTTCATCTCGACGAGCACTTCGGCTCCAAAGCCGGCGGGTGCGCGCCGCGCGCGACGATCGAGAAACTCCCGAGCAAGTTCAAAGCCGTGCAGCGCTGGAACGCGCACAGGAAACTCGGCCAGGCGACGGCGTTCGACGCGATGGCCACGTGCATGAAGCTCGCCGACGAGTTCGGCGTCGGCTGCGTCGCGGTCGACAACGCGTTCCACTACCTCTGGGGCGGCGGGTACGTCATCGACGCGGCGAAGAAGGGCTACATCGCCTACACCTGCTGCACCGCGGCGCTCGCCGAGGTCGTCCCCTTCGGCGGAAAGTTCCCGACGCTGGGCACCAACCCGCACTCGTGGGCGTTTCCGACGCAGGATGCCGTCGGTTTTCCGATCTGCGTCGACTGGGCGACCAGCACCGTCGCGATGGGCCGCGTGCAGCAGTTCGCGCGCGAGAACAAACCGCTGCCGCCGGCGTGCGCCGTGGACAAGGACGGGAAGGAGACGACCGATCCGAACAAGGTCGCCGCGCTGCTCCCCTTCGGCGCTCACAAGGGGTACGGCCTTTCGCTGATCGACGAGCTGTATGCCGCGTACATCGGCGGGTCGCTGCCGACCCTTCGCAACCGCTGGGACCAGGTCAAATCCAAGCCCGGCGAGAAGGGAACCTGCTGCTTCTTCTTCCAGTGCATCCGCGCCGACGCGATCACCGCCGACGACTTTGCCGCCGGACGCGATCAGAGCGCCAACGTCAAGGCGGTCATCGACGACATCCGCGGGCACGGGAACGAGAAGGTGATGCTCCCGGGCGAACCGGAGGCGCGGGCGGCGACGCTGAGCGAGCGGCACGGCGGGTTGCTGTTCACGCCCGCGGAGATCGATGCCTTCGCGGACGTCGCCAAAGAAGCCGGCGTGAAGTTCGATCGCGCTGCGCTGCGCAGCGTGGACGTTTGATCAGACGATCCCGTGTCGTGCTTGCGCCGAGCAGATTGTCATAATCGTTGTTGTCGAGCCAGTCTTGGGTGACCCCCCTGGAATCGCCGCCGCCTTCCTGGATGCGGATGCGGGCGAATTTTCCGTTGTCGTCGGGGTCGGCGATCACTTCCTTGATGACCGCGCCCGGATGATCAAACTCCAACTGCCCGCGCGCGAGTGGCGGGAGGTTGCATCGGGTGGAACGCGTTGAGGGTCAAGACGGTTGGCGGAGTTTTCCGCACGGAAAAAAGCGTTTACGAGACCTTCGCGTAGAATCGTCGGCAATGTCGAAGCGACGCGAAACGCGACCGAGCAAGCCTGCGCAACGCACCGACTGGGGCGGCGTCGCAGAGTGGTACGACAAGCTGGTCGGCGAAGCCGGAAGCGAATATCACCGCGAAGTCGTGCTGCCGGGCGTGTTGCGGTTGCTCGCGCCGAAAGCCGGCCAGCGCATCGTCGATGTCGCGTGCGGGCAAGGCGTGCTTTGTCGCATGTTGCTCGAGCGCGGCGTGCACGCGGTCGGCGTTGATGCGGCGCGCGAGCTGATTGCGGCGGCGCGGGAACGCAGCGATCGCGCGATCGAATATCACGTCGGCGACGCGCGACAGCTCGGTTTCCTGCCGGCGAATCATTTCGACGCGGCGACGTGCGTGCTGGCGATCCAGAACATCCATCCGATCGCACCCGTTTTCGCCGGCGTCGCGCGGGTCTTACAAACCGGCGGGCGGTTTATCGTCGTGATGATGCACCCGCACTTTCGCGGGCCAAAGGAAACGAGCTGGGGGTGGGATGAAAAGTCGCAGGTGCAATACCGGCGCGTCGATCGCTATCTGCTGCCGCGGAAAACGCCGATCGTCGCTCATCCTGGAAAAAAGCCTGGCGTTTATACTTGGTCGTTCCACAAGCCCCTGGAATCCTACGTCAAGGCCGCACGGAACGCGGGACTGCTCGTCGATGCGCTGGAAGAGTGGCCGAGCCACAAGACCAGCACGAGCGGCCCGCGCAGGGCGGCGGAAAACCGGGCGCGCGAGGAGATCCCGATGTTCCTTGCGTTGCGCGCGCTCAAGGTCCTTCCGTCGTCTGCTCCATTGCCGTCGGCCGGGACGGAGGCTTCACATGCAGGGGACACTACTGGAAACGGAACCTCAGCCGACGCGCCCGAAATCGGCGCGGGATGACCGCGAGAACCGTCGGCCGCGCGGGCTCGATCGCAAAGAGCGATCCGTCGCACAACTGATCGCGCAGCGCGAGCGCGGCTATCAGGCGGCGGCGTGGACGATGCTGATCATCGGCTCGATCGGCTGCCTCGTCGCGCCGATCCTGCTGGCGAGCCTGGCAACAGCAATCGAGTCGATGGTTCATCCCGGGTGGCGACTGGGGTGGTGGCCGTGCTTCGGCCTCGCGTCGCTCGCGCTCGTTCCGCTGCTGTTCTGGCTCGATGCGCGGTCGCGGACGCAGTGGCTGAGCAACGAAGCGAGCGACGAGAGCGTCACGATCAGCCAGGCGCTGCTGGCGCCGGCGCGGACGGCGACGGCGTCGGGCGCGTGGGGCGCGCTGCTCGAGATCGCCCTTCCGTCGGTGCGGATGGTGCTCGCCGCGCGAGAGAGATCGCAAACTCCCGTCGCCGCCGCAACGTTGCACGACGCCGCCGCGACTCTCGGTTTCCTGCGGCACTTCGACAGCGGCGTCGGCGTGGAGGAATTGCCGACGGTCAAGCCGCTGCGCGTGCTGTGCTATCTCGTCTCGCGCGACTGGGTCGGCGTGAGCAAGGACGGGCGGCGGGTGTGGCTGCTGAGCGAATCGCGAAAGGCGATCGCCTAGAAGCGGCCCGCCGGGACATGGCGCTCGGGCTGATCCGGGTCGGCGCGGACGCGGGACGCGCGATCGAGACGGCTCTCCGGTAGACTCCCCGGCTGCATGAGAATGATCGGCACCATCAAGGGCGGCGACGACGCCGAGCGGTTCAGCGACCACCTCATCACGCAGAAGATCGACAATATGGTCGAGGAGTCGTCATCGGGCGATTTCTCCGTCTGGGTGGAGCGCGACGACGACATCGATCGCGCCAAGGGGGAGCTCGATCGGTTTCTCAAGAACCCTGCGGATGCAAAGTTCAACGCCGCGCCAAAGCAGGCGGAAAGGATTCGCGAGGAGGAGCGGAAGAAGCAGAAGAAAAAGCGCGCCAAGTTCGTGGACGTGCGGACGAGCTGGAGCCAACCGTCGCAGTGGATCGCCCCGCTGACGATCGCGCTGATCGTCGCGAGCATGGCTGTATCCATCGGCAGCGGCTCGATCTGGGGACCGACGAACGATCGACGTTCGTTCAACGTCGGCGCGAGGCGGCTGGACCTGATCAACATGATCGCGTTCGCGCCGACGTGGGATCCGCAAGCGCTGACCGCGTGGGTCGCCAAGCACCCGTTCGTGAACCAGAACGAGCTCGAATTCCGCATCTGGCTCGACGCGATGCAGCACGGGCAGGTCTGGCGGCTGGTTACGCCGATCTTTCTGCACCTGGGCATCCTGCACCTGCTCTTCAACATGTTCTGGCTGCGCGACCTCGGCGCGATGATCGAGATCCGCCGCGGGACGGGGGCACTGGCGGTGATCGTGCTGTCGAGCGCGATCATCTCGAACTTCGGCGAGTTTTTCTGGAGCGGCGCGGGCTTCGGCGGGATGAGCGGCGTGCTTTACGCGCTCTTCGGCTACATCTGGATCAAGCAACGCTATGAGCCGCAGCTTGGATTGGGCCTGAGCCAGGAAACCTCGCTCATCCTGATCGGGTGGCTGGTGATCTGCATGACAGGTTGGATGGGCCCCGTCGCCAATGCCGCGCACGTCGTCGGCCTGTTCAGCGGCGGCGCGATCGGCTTCGCTCCGATCGCCTACCGCCGTGGAATGCGCGGCCGTTGAGCGTAAAATCGGACTTCATGAACGCATTTACGTACGAGCCGACGCTGCAACTCGGCGGCGACGAGACCGCCTATCGAAAACTCTCCGGCGATTTTGTTTCGATGATCGACGTGGACGGCCACAAGCTTCTGCGCGTCGCGCCGGAAGGACTGAAGCTGCTCGCGAAGCAGGCGTTCATCGACATCTCGTTCTATCTTCGCCCGGGCCATCTCAAACAGCTCGCCGAGGAGCTGAAAGATCCGGAGGCGAGCGACAACGATCGCTTCGTCATCTACACGCACTTGCAGAACGCCGTCACCGCGGCGGCGGGCGAGCTGCCGAGCTGTCAGGACACCGGCACCGCGATCGTCATGGGCAAGAAGGGACAGTATGTGCTGACCGACGGCGACGACGCCGCCGCACTGTCCGAAGGCATCTGGGAAACGTATCAGCAGCGCAACCTGCGCTACTCGCAGATCGCGCCGCTGGAGATGTTCAAGGAGAAGAACACCGCCAACAATCTTCCGGCGCAGATCGACCTGATCGCCGAGACCGGCGATGAGTACAGGTTTCTCTTCATCGCCAAGGGAGGCGGGAGCGCGAACAAGGCGTATCTCTTCCAATCCACGCCGGCGGTGCTGAACGAGAAAGACCTGGAGAATTTCGTTCGCTCGAAGCTAAAGGAGATCGGCACGAGCGCGTGCCCGCCCTATCACCTCGCCATCGCCGTCGGCGGGACGAGCGCGGAGACGAATCTCAAGATGGTCAAGCTCGCGAGCTGCGGCTATCTCGATCATCTGCCGACGAGTGGTTCCGCCGGCGGCCGCGCGTTCCGTGATTTGGAATGGGAGAAGCGCATCCTCAAGGTCGCGCAGGAATCGCGAATCGGCGCGCAGTTCGGCGGGAAATATTTCGCGCACGACGTCCGCGTGATCCGCATGAGCCGGCACGCGGCGTCATGTCCGATCGGCATCGGCGTCTCCTGCTCCGCCGACCGGCAGATCAAGGGCAAGATCACGCGCGACGGCGTCTTCCTTGAGCAACTCGAATTCCATCCCGAGAAGTATCTGCCAGCCGAACAGCCGCAGCTCGCCCCGCCGGTGAAGATCGACCTGAACATCGGCATGGATCGCGTGCGGCAGATTCTCACCAAGTTCCCGGTCAAAACGCGACTGAGTCTATCGGGGACGCTCATCGTCGCGCGCGACGCCGCGCACGCGCGGATCAAGCAGAGGCTCGACGCCGGCAAACCGATGCCCGAGTACTTCAAGCAGTACCCGATCTACTACGCCGGCCCCGCGAAAACGCCGGCGGGAATGCCCTCGGGTTCATTCGGCCCCACCACCGCCGGGCGGATGGACAGCTTCGTCGACCTCT
>JAICTV010000210.1 GCA_025936175.1 Phycisphaerae bacterium | reverse complement strand
CTCTATTTCCCCGGCGGGAAGGCGAGCTATCCGTCCAGCCTGATCATGCTCGCGGTGCCGGCGCAGGTGGCGGGCGTCGAAAAAATCGTCGTCTGCACGCCGCCGAGCAAGTACGGACGATCCGACGTCGTCCTCGCCGCGTGCGCGGAGTTGAAGCTGACGCACGTGTATCGCGCCGGCGGGGCGGCGGCGATCGCGGCGATGGCGTTCGGCACGGCGACCATTCCCGCGGTCGACAAGATCGTCGGCCCGGGCAACATCTACGTTCAACTCGCCAAGCGCGCCGTCGCCGGCGCGGTCGGCATGGACGGGTTCCTGGGGCCCAGTGAAATCCTCGTCCTCGCCGACGAAACCGGGCGCGCAGATGCGATCGCATCCGATCTGATCGCGCAGGCCGAGCACGACCCGGGAAGCTGCTTTCTCCTGACGACGTCGCAGGCGCTGGCCGATCGCGTCAAAGGCGAGCTGGAAGCGCAGACGAGCGTGCTCGATCGCGCCGATGCGATCAAGAACGCTTTGAAGGACCGCAGCGCGATCATCGTCGATGACTCGATGGACCGCCTGATCGACTGGGCGAATCAGTTCGCCGCCGAGCACGTGAGTTTGCAAGTCAAGGACGAGCAGGGCGTGCTGGCGGAGCTGAAGCACGCCGGCGCCGTTTTCATCGGCCCCTTCTCTCCCGTCGCGGCGGGCGATTACATTGCCGGACCGAGTCACTGCCTGCCGACGAACACCACCGCGCGCTTCTCCAGCGGCATCAGCGTGTACGAATTCCTCAAGCGCAGCAGCGTCGTCCGCTACTCGGCCGAAGGACTCTCAGCCGACGCCGAGGCGATCGTCGCGCTGGCGACGGCGGAGCAACTCGCCGGGCATGCCGCGTCGGTTCACGCGCGCAGCGCTGACTGACGCGTGGGTCACGCCGAAGTCGCAAGATTTCGGTTATACTGACCACCCATGGCTCCTCCTCCGTCCTTCGTCCGTCCCACGGTGCGCGAGATGGAAGGCTACACGCCGGGCGAGCAACCCGGCGCCGGCGAGCGCGTCGTGAAGCTCAACACCAACGAGAACCCCTTCCCGCCGAGCCCGAAGGTGATGCAGGCGATCGCGGCGATCGAGCCCGAGCAGCTTCGTCGTTATCCCAACGCGACGGGCGAAGCCTTTTGCCAAGCCGCCGCGTCGATGCTCGACGTCGGCAGCGACATGATCCTGACGGGCAACGGAAGCGACGACGTGCTCGCCGTCGCAGTGCTCACGTTCCTTTCGCCCGGCGACACGCTGGCGTATCCGCATCCGACCTACTCGCTCTATCCGGTGATGGCGGAGTTGGACGAAGTAAAGACCGCGGAGGTGCCTTGGGAGCGCGATTGGTCGCTGCCGATCGACGCGCTGCTGGCGGCGAAGCCGCGCGCGATTTTCCTGGCGAATCCCAACGCGCCGTCGGCGACGTTCGTCTCGCCGCAGCGCATCGAGGAGCTGTGCAAGAAGTTCGACGGGTTGGTGCTGATCGACGAGGCGTACGTCGATTTCGCCGACGACAACTGCCTGCCGCTCGTGCGCGAGTACGAGAATATCGTGATCACGCGGACGCTGAGCAAGGCGTATTCGCTGGCGGGCTTGCGTTTCGGCTACGCGGTGGCGCGGGCGGACGTCATCAAAGAGATGAACAAGGCGCGTGACAGCTACCCGTGCGACGCCGTCTCCGTCGCCGCCGCCACCGCGGCGGTTCTCGACCAGGAATACGCCCGAAAGACGTGGGAGCACGTCAAGTCCGAGCGGAATCGCGTGAGCAGCGAGTTGACGCAGATGGGCTGGAAAGTGCTTCCCAGCCACGCGAACTTCATCCTCGCCTCCGTGCCCGACGGACGCGGCCGCGACGCGTATCTCGGCCTGAAGCGCCAAGGCATCCTGGTCCGATACTTCGATAAGCCGGGCCTCTCCGACAAGCTGCGCATCACCGTCGGCACGAGCCAGGAGAACAATGCGCTGATCGGCGGCGTGAAGGCGCTGACCGCTACGGAGAAAGCCGCCTGAAGAAAGCCGACTAGCCCAATCGTCCGATATCAGCAGTAGCACCATGAGCAAACAACCGTCGAGCGACCGCTCCGCGCAGATCTCACGCAAGACCAAAGAGACCGACATCCGCCTGTCGCTCAACCTCGACGGCGGCGGCAAGTGCTCCGTGCGCACGGGCGTCGGCTTCTTCGACCACATGCTCGAGCTGCTCGCGCGGCACAGCCTGATCGATCTCTCGCTCCAGGCGACGGGCGATCTCGACGTGGACGCGCATCACACCGTCGAAGACGTCGGCATCGTGCTCGGGCAGGCGATCGAGAAGGCGCTGGGCGAGAAGCGCGGCATCTATCGCTACGGCTGGGCGATCGTCCCGATGGACGAATCGCTCGCGCAGGTCGCGATCGATCTCTCCGGCCGGCCGGCGTTTGTCTTTAACGTGAAGTTTCCCCGCGGGACGATCGGCGATTTCCCGGTCGAACTGGTCGATGAGTTCTTCAAATCAGTCGCGACGAGCGCCAAGATGAACCTGCACATCGCCGTCCCGTACGGCTCCAACAACCACCACATCTCCGAGGCGATCTTCAAGGCGACGGCGAAAGCGCTGCGGCAGGCGGTCGGCCACGACCCGCGCAACAGCGACGTGCCGAGCACCAAGGGATCACTCTGATTGACGATTGGCAGATCGAGTCATTGCCGATTGAAATGCGATTTTTCAATCGTCAATGACTCAATGAATCAATCGTCAATCACTTAAATCGTCTTCAGCTCCTCAAAGCTCCCGACGACCGGCAGGCGCCCGACCAGCGGGCGCACGTAATCGACGAACTGCCTGGTGATGTCGTTGCTGTTGGCGATGTACTCCGGAGACATGTGCCTGGTCTCCTTCGCCACGGTGCTCAGCGGCGTGAGAAAGTACTCGATGTCGTAGTACGGGCCGGGCCTTCGGCGCATGGCGACCGAGCCGCCGCTGCCCGGCTCGGCGCTGTAGCGCACCGCCATCTCGCCGACGCGACGCGCTTCCACCGCATCCACCTCCGAAACGCACCCCGGGAAACTGCGCTGGATGTAGCCGAAGGTGTCCGCGCGCACGCGCGGTGGCTTGCCGCCGACGGGCGTGAGCTTGCGCTTGATCAGATCGCCGAGGTAATCGCCCAGGGCGCCCGATCCCGAGAGCTGCATGTTCCCGTGCGCGTCGCGCTCCTGTGTCTCGGCCTGCTTCTCGAACCACGTCTTCCCGTCCGGCAGCGTGATGCCTTCGCTCACCGCGATCAGGCAGCGCTTGCGATTGGAGTAGACGCGGTCGACATCGCCGAGGAATTTGTCTTCGCTGATCGGCGCCTCGGGCACGTAGATCAGGTGCGGCCCGTCCTCGTCCCACTGCCGCGCGAGCACCGATGCCGCGGTGAGATAACCGGCGTTGCGCCCCATGATCACATCGACCTTGATGCCCGGCAGCGAGCGGTTGTCGAAGTTGTCCCCCATGATCGCCGCCGCCACGAACTTCGCCGCCGACGGATAGCCGGGCGTGTGGTCGTGGACCTTCAGGTCGTTGTCAATCGTCTTGGGGATGTGGAAGACCTGCAGGTCATACCCTTCCTTCGCCGCCAGGTCCGAGACGATGCGCGCCGTGTCCGCCGAGTCGTTTCCCCCGATGTAGAAGAAAAAGCGAACGTTGTTCTTCTTGAAGCTGTTGAAGATTTTTTCGCAGTAGGCGGCGTCGGGCTTGTCGCGCGTGGACCTGAGGGCGGCGGCGGGGGTGTTGGCGATGCGCTCGAGCAGCTCCTGCGAGCAGTTGGTGCAGTCGATGAAATCGTCGGTGATGATCCCGCGCACGCCGTGGCGTGCGCCCAGCAGTCGATCGATGTGCCCGTGCTTTCGCTCTTCGAGGATGACGCCGACGAGTGACTGATTAATGACCGCCGTCGGCCCGCCGGACTGGCCGATGACTGCGTTGCCTCTGGATTTCGTGGACATACTTCAGACCAGGGTGTGGATTGCCTTAGGTGCCCCCGTTTTTCCAAGTCGAACGATCATACGGGGGGTTTGAACCGGTTCAAGTCACGGCCGCGTCCGCTCGCGACCTTTTCGCGTCATGATGCTGTAACCCATAGCGTCGCTCGCGTGTCTAACGCCGGGATTCGTTGTGGCACGCGCTTTGAAGTGCAACTTTTGGCTCATCAAGCGAGCCACGCTTGGCCGACGTTCACGGTTGGGGACGCGTGTCTTGCCAGGAGAAAGCAGATGGATCGCATGACTCAATCGGCAGACCTGACTTGCGGCCGGCGGCTGCTGCTCGAGACGCTCGCCGGGCATTTCGAATTGCTCAAGGCGAATCACCCGCGCAAAGCCGCCTCCGCGACGGCGAAGAAAGCGCATCGCTACATCGAGCAGACCCTGCGCACGACGTCGCGGAAGCGCGCGGCATGATCGACTCGATCGCTTTGACCCCAGCGCCGGCGTGCGGCCTTCCGGACGCATTCCGCGCGGACCATTCGGGCCGCAGCCCCACGTGCTTCAAAGGTGCAATTCGTCCGCGCGCGTCGTCGGTTGCGCCTGCTGCAATGAGATCGGCGCGAGCAGTTCGCCGCTCAGTGTTCTCGCCCACCACGCCCCCGTCGCTGCGTGCTCGGCGGCGTCGCTGAAGTGATAGTCGTACATCCGGGCCCGCACGAACTTCGGCGGATGGTCCGGGAATGGGTTGTTCGCCAGCAGCTTCAGCACCTTCGGCTCCCCCTGTAACAATTTGACGGCGAAGCTGACGAACCACTGCTGGTTTCCGTACGGATCGAGCGCGGCGAACCACATCTGCCAATCCAGCCGCGGCATGTGCGGCTCACAAAAACCCGGCCGACGGTTTACGTCGCCGGGCTTCCATTTGAACGCATACGCCTTCCACACCCGACCGTCGTCGCTGCCTTCGACGATGATCTCCGGCCGCGATTTGGTCATCGCGGCGAAAAGGCCATAGCTGTTGGCGACCGAAAGCGGCTGCACGCATTGCTGCAGCGCGATCATCGGCCTCGGCCAGTCGATCCGGCGGAGGAGCACGCGCTCGGCGCCCGTCATCACGCCGGCGATGAAGACCACGGCCGCGATCGGCGCGACGACCGCCGCGCGCAGCCTCGATCGCTTGAATGACAGCGGCGGCAGCTTGATCCGCAGCACCCGTGCGATCGCCGCGTCGTCCAGCAACGTCACCGCCAGCACGATCGTCAGCAGGTTGAAGAACCCGTAGTTCCCGCTCGCCATGATGTTGACCTGCAACAGCACGGTCAGCCAGAACCCGAGCATGCGCGAGCGGCGGGGGAGGAAGTAAAAGAACGGCACGATCCCTTCGATGAAGAACATGATCGCGCACGACGTGGCGAGCATCCAAGGCGGGCTGTGATGCGCGTACCAGCTTGTCCAGGTGGGAATCGGCTGCGTTTCGAAGTGATAGCGCAGTGCCGTCATGTCCCGCCACGAGTCGTCGCCGCTGAACCACTTCACCAGCGCCGACAAAAACATCAGCCGGAAGAGCAGCCAGCGCAGCATGAACAGCACGATGCGCGACGGCGGGCGGGGATTTCTAAATGAAGCCCACAGTGGCGGCGAGAAGAAGATCGCGAGGAAGCCCGTCTCGAGCAGCAGCGCATCCCACTGATAACCCAGGAAGATCTGCCCGATCGTCATCAGCGACAGGTAGAGCGCCCACGTCGCGACCGTCATGAGCAGCGGCGCGACGCCGACGATGAGCAGGCACGAGCAGACGATGCCCGCGATGCACATCGCGTGCAGGGACGCGTCGCTCGAGCCGAGGTAGGCGAACGTCGGCAGCGTCCACCATCGGCTTGCCCCGAGCTCGCGCGTCGCCGCGTCGACCAGAGCGGACGCGGGAAGGATGCCGTTGGAGCCGACGAGTCCGTCCATCTGAACCACGAACGACGTGAACGCGATCAGGTAGATCACACCGAGGAGACGAAGGAAAACCGCGCGCGTCAGCGCGTAGCTCGATGGCCGCGTTTCGGTGCCGACGATGATCTTGTCGAGCGGGTCGATGATATTTCGATTGGCGGCGATGAGCCGGTACGCCGCTTCTGTAATCCACGCGAAAGGCGCGACATGGTCGTAGAGCCAGCGGAGCCAGCGCTTTTGCTTCGCGAGCGCGAGCGATCGCAGGACCGCGTCCGCGGCGCGACGGACGGTCCCGTCAGGCTCGATCAGGTGGACCGCGCGGCCGAAGTTCTCGCGCGGAATGGACGGAAATCGCGCGGCTTCGCGCTGGTACGGCGCATAATCGATCGCTTCCCCGGTGAGGTGCTGCCAGCGCGCGATCCACCGGCGACAGAACGAACAATCTCCGTCGAAGATGAGGAGCGGTTTGGTGAGGGATGCGTCCATCGGCGCGAGAGGAGTATACGCAAAGCGCCGACGCGCAAAGCCCGGCGCTTCGTGCCGGGTCCCACCGCAAAGCGGTGGGCTTTGTGCCGCGCGCTGCGGGGTGAAAGCGTCGGGAGACCCGCGTGTTAACACTATCGGACGCGCAACTTTGACGAGTTTGCGCTCAACACCGTCTGTTCCGATCGCCGATCTATTCAACAGGCAGCATCTTGCGGTGCGCGCCGCAGTCCTGGCATGTACGAAGCGTTCGAACAGCTCGATGGTTCGCATCCGTGGCGCGCGGCGTGCCCCGACGGGTTCGTCGATTACCGCGCGCGCGTTCGCACTGACGGTCGCGTCGTCTACTTCAACTTTGACCTCGCGCGCGAGATGAAGCTGGTTCCCGCCAACCACGCCAACCGCGTCACGCCGGAGCTGGAGAAGACCCTCCTCGACGCCTTCTCGCTGCAGATCATCAACGAGTACGACCAGGCGAAGGGCGAAGCGACCCCGGAGAAGCTGATCAAGCCGGGCGTCTACATGGCGACGCGTTACCTGCAGGCGCAGCACAAGGACAAACGCGGGCTGCACAGCGGCGACGGCCGGGCGATTTGGATCGGCGCCGTCAAAGCGGGCCGCGTCACCTATGACGTTTCGGCGCGCGGCACCGGTGCGACGTGCCTCTCGCCCGGCGCGCAGCTCGCCGGGGAACCCGTCCGCACCGGCGACAATACCTGGGGCTACTGTTGCGGCACCGCCGACGTCGATGAGATGATTTCGACTGCCATCAACAGCGAGATCTTTCACCGCAACGGTTTTCCCACCGAGCGGACGCTGGCGGTGATCGGTTTCGACGACGGACGGGCGATCGGGGTTCGCGCGGCGCCGAACCTGCTGCGCCCCGCGCACATCTTCCGCTACCTCAAGCAGGGCCGGCACGCTGAGACGAAGGCCGCGCTCGAGTACTTCATCAAACGACAGGTGGACAACGGCGAATGGTCGCTGCCCGCCAAGTGCAGCGAGCGCGAACGTTACCGCCGCGCGCTGACGTACATCGTCCGCAGCTACGGGCGGCTGGCGGCGATCTGCGAAGAGGAATACATCTTCAACTGGCTCGCGTGGGACGGCGACAACATGCTGGCGACGGGCGCGATCCTCGACTACGGCTCCATCCGCCAGTTCGCCTCCAAGCACAGCAAGTATCGCTACGACGACATCGACCGTTTCTCATCCAGCCTGCCCGAGCAGAAGTTCTGGGCGCGCGAGCTGGTCAAGGCGTTCGCGCAGACGATCGATTTCGCCATGACCGGCCGCAAGCGCCGCCTGCGGCACTTCAAGAACGATCCGTCACTCCGGCAGTTCGACGCCTGGTTCGAGCTGGAGCGTGAGTGGCGGACGCTGTGGCACCTGGGCTTCTCGCCGCAGCAGATCGATCGTCTTCGCCGCCGTGGCCGCGGCGAAATCGCGGACACCCGACGCGCGCTCGGCTTCTTCGAAGACCTCAAGATCGCGCGCGGGATGGAGAAGCTTTCCGACGGCGTGACGCACAAGCCGGTTTTCCTCATCCGCAACCTGCTGCGCGAGCTGCCGGCGTATTACATCGACGAGTGCGATTCCTCGCCCGATGCGTTGATGGACCCGCAGCGCTTCTGCCAGACGATGGCGGCGTCTTATGCATCACGCCGCGACGTGCGCCTCACCTCCAGCCGGATCGCGCACGCGACCAACTTCCAGAAGTGCTATCACCGCCTGATCGCGGCGGCGGGCGACTACGACGAGGTGCTCGCCGGCGTGCGCGAGCGATCCGCCGTCATCAACTTCGAGCACCGCATCACCGGCAACGCGATCATCGAGGCGGTCGAGAAAATCGTCGCGATGAAGGACAAGCTCCGCCGCGGCGATCTTCAGGCGGCGATGGACCGCTTCGTCGAATCGCAGGTGCTGCTGCCGGGGCAGTGGAAGCCGATGGCGGAAGATGAGCTGCGCGAGGCGACTGCCCGGTCACAGCTTCTGGCGGCGATGTGCGGGGCGCTGGAAGAGTGCAAGGAAACCGTCTGACCGTCGGATCGCGAAAATCCGCGGATAAACCCCTGCCGCAGCAGCAGTAATAACGAGCTCCTACGCCTACGCCTGCCGCACGATACGACCTTGGGACGAGTCATAGGTCCTCGGCGGAGCAGAACGCGGCGAACGCGGGCGGGCGAGCGGCGGCGGGGGTTTCGTAGCCGGTGCTAACTTAGCGGTTCAGCAGCACGCGCTCGACGAAACCGGTGTCCACGTCGCCCTTCTGAAACTCGTGGTTGTCCATGATCTGAAGGTGCAGCGGGATCGTCGTCTTGATCGGCCAGACGTGGAACTCGCCGAGCGCCCGCTTCATGCAGGCGATCGCCTCGGCGCGCGTCGGGCGGTGCACGATCAGCTTGCCGATCATCGAGTCGTAGTTCGGCGGGATTCGGTAGCCGGCGTAGGCGTGACTGTCGAGGCGCACGCCCGGTCCGCCCGGTGGACGCCACTCGTTGATCGTGCCCGGAGACGGCGCAAAGTTGCGCGCGGGGTCCTCTGCATTGATCCGGCACTCGATCGCGTGGCCGATCTGCGGGACGTCCTTCTGCTTGAAACTCAGGGGCAGCCCCGACGCGATGCGGATCTGCTCCTTGATCAAGTCGATCCCGGTCACCTGCTCGGTCACCGGATGCTCGACCTGGATGCGCGCGTTCACCTCGAGGAGGTAGAAGTTCTGCTTCTTGTCGACGAGGAATTCGACCGTGCCCGCGTTGGTGTAGCCGGCGGCTCTGATCAGGCGGACCGCCGATTCGCACAGCTCGCGGCGGACCTCCGGACGAAGGACCGGTGACGGCGACTCCTCGACCAGCTTCTGATGCCGCCGCTGCATCGAGCAGTCGCGCTCCCACAGGTGAAGCGCATTGCCTTGACTGTCGGCGAGCACCTGCACTTCCACGTGCCGGCCGAACTCGACATATTTTTCGATGTAGACGGTCGAGTCCTTGAACGCGTTCTCCGCCTCCGCCTGCGCCTGGCGAAGACCGGCGCGAAGCGAGACGTCGTTGTGCGCGACGCGCATCCCGCGTCCACCGCCGCCCGCCGCGGCCTTGATGATGACCGGATACTCGATCTCCTGCGCGATGCGCAGCGCGACTTTTTCGTCATCGACGGCGCCGTCGCTGCCGGGCACCGTGGGCACCTTCGCCTTCTTGGCGAGCTTCTTGCACTCGACCTTGTCGCCGACCATCTCCATCGCCTTGTGCGGCGGGCCGATGAACTCGATGCGACACGATCGGCAGATCTCCGCGAAATGATCGTTCTCCGCCAGGAACCCGTATCCCGGATGAATCGCCTGCACGTCCGCGATCTCGGCGGCCGAGATGATTCGCGGGATGTTCAGGTAAGACTCCGCCGGCGGCGCGTCGCCGATGCAGATCGCCTGATCCGCGAGCTTGAGATACGCGGCGTCCTTGTCGGCGGTCGAATAGACGACCGCCGTCTGGATGCTGAGCTCGCGACAGGCGCGGATGATGCGGAGAGCAATCTCGCCGCGGTTGGCTATGAGGATCTTGGAAAACATGGTCGGGTATCGGGTGTCGGGTATCGGGTTTAGGCTCCGGTGCGTTTGACCCGATACCCGACACCCGACACCGGATACCCGCGTTT
>JAICTV010000194.1 GCA_025936175.1 Phycisphaerae bacterium | reverse complement strand
CGTCTTCGCTGGGGACGAAGCCGAGCGCCTCGGCCATCTCGTCCGACCATTTCTTCAGCTTCTGGTAATCTTCGCGCGGGAAGCCGAGCAGCTCGGCGATGACCGTTACCGGCAGCGGATAGGCGAGGTCTTCGATCAGGTCCGTCTCGCCCCTGGCGGCCATGACCTCGATTCGCTCGTTGCACACCTCCGCAATGCGCGGTCGCAGCGCCTCGAGCGTGCGCGGGGTGAAGGCGCGGGTGAAGATCGACCGCACGCGCGTGTGCTGCGGCGGGTCGAGGAAGAGCATCGAGATGTTCTCCACCGAGGACCGCGCGCCCGCGCCTTCGGACATGCCGAGCTGATCGCGCGCCCCGCGCGGCAGGCGCTCGGAGATGAACGGGTCCTTGTTGAAGCGCGGGTCTTTCAGCGTCGTCAGCGTGTGCTGGTAGCTCGTCACCACCCACACCGGCGCCGTCGGATCGCGACGAACGGGCTCGGTCGCGCGCAGCTTGCGAAAGATCCGGTACGGATCGTTGACGTAATCGGGATGTCCGAGGCTGTGGCGGACGTAGACGTTCCAGCCCATCCGCGGCAGCCGCGCGGCTTTGGAGAGCCAGTAAACCGGCCAGCAATCGGAGATTTTCTCGGCGAAGGAAGCCGGCGGCGCAACGATCCGCGTGGCCGCTGAGCCGTTCATCGCCTCCAGCAGCGGCGGGAGCATTTGTCGCGGCGTGATGAGCCGGCGGCGGAAGGTTTGTGACGCCTCATTGAGCGCGCGAACCGCGGCGTCGCTGAGCCGGTCGGCGTATTCGCCCGCCGGTTGCGCGACGCGCGGCTGCTCGCGATCGAGCTGCTGGCTTATTCGACCGACGTCAAACCCAACCTGCGGCGCGTGCTGTGCGATCGCCGCCAGCAGGTGCTCCGGTCCGGCTTCTGCGCGGCCACGCGACGCGGCGTCACGCAGGGCGCCGGTGATCGCGCGGCGGGAATCTCCGTCGAAACGTTTCCACATCGCAGTGGCGAAATTGTAGCCGCCGTGACGCGTCGGCAAATTTCGTCAAGCCCGCGGCGGGGAACGACCGATAACCATCTGCATCGGGAAGTTGAATCGACGTTCAATCAATACGAGGGAACCACACCATGGCTCGTCCACGCAGCACCGGACCCACCGCGGCGGAACTGCAGATCCTCCACGTCCTTTGGACCAGCGGACCGTCCACCGTCCGCCAGATCCACAACGCGCTGAAGCAGACGCGCCGCTCGGGCTATAACTCGGCCCTGAAGCTCATCCAGATCATGCACGACAAAGGGCTCGTTCGTCGCGATGAAAGTGTGCGTCCGCTGATCTTCAAGCCCGCGATGACGCGCGAGAAGATGCAGCGCTGGATCGTCCAGGACGTCGCCGAGCGCGCGTTCCAGGGATCGATGGATGACCTGATCGCGACGGCGAAGATCGCGGCCTGATCGTCCGCCCGCTTTGTCTTCATGACAGCGTCCGCGCTTGCGGGTATACACGCCGCAGCATGGACGAAGTGCTTACGCTCGAATTCGACGGCGGCTCGCGCGGCAACCCCGGCCCGGCAGGGATCGGGGTTGTCGTGCGCGCGGCCGACCGCACGCCCCTGGTCACCCTCGGCCGCTTCCTGGGCACCTGCACCAACAACGTCGCCGAGTACCGCGCGCTGATTGCCGCGATGGAAGAGGCGAAGAAGCTGGGTGCGAAAAAAATCGTCATCCGCGGCGACAGTGAGCTGATCATCAAGCAGATGCGCGGCGAATACCGCGTCAAGCATCCGGACATGAAGGCGCTGCATGAGGAGGCGCAGGAACTCATTCACGAGTTCGATCAGGCGAAGATCGAACACAACCTCCGGCACAAGAACGAGCTGGCCGACAAGCTGGCCAACCTGGCGATGGACCGCCGCCGCGACGTGACCGACGTCGATGAATCGCCGCTGGATCTGCCCGCACCAAAAGCGACGAAGGCCGGCGATCGCTTCGTCTGCCCGAAATGCCGCTGCGCGATCGAGGTGAAACTGCCTTCGAGCATTCGGCCGCATCAGCTCAAGCCCTTCGTCTGCCAGTGCGGGACGAAGATGAATCCCGCTTGATTTCTCCCGCGCATTGGCCTGAATCAAACGTTTTCCTTATTGTCACCGCAACTATGTCAGACGTGAAACCAGTCAGAGTGGGTGTCATCGGCACCGGCGCGATCAGCGGGGCGTATCTGGGGATGGCGAAGAACTTCCCGATCGTCGGGATCGCCGCGTGCGCGGACGTGAACATCGATGCGGCCAGGAAGAAAGCGGAGGAATTTCAGATTCCGCGCGTGTGCAGCGTCGATGAGCTGCTCGCCGACCCCTCGATCGAAGTGATCCTGAACCTCACCGTTCCCAAGGCGCACGTGCCGATCGCGCTCCGCGCCGTCGAGCAGGGCAAGCACACCTACGCGGAGAAGCCGCTGGGCATCGATCGCGCTGACGGGAAGAAGCTGCTGGACGCGGCGGCGACAAAGGGTGTCCGCGTCGGCTGCGCGCCGGATACGTTCCTGGGCGCCGGCATCCAGACCGCGCGGAAGATGATCGAGAGCGGCGCGATCGGCCGCCCCGTCGCCTTCACCGCCTTCATGATGTGCCGCGGGCACGAGCACTGGCACCCCAACCCGCAGTTCTATTACGAAAAAGGCGGCGGCCCGATGTTCGACATGGGGCCGTACTACCTCACCGCGCTGCTGAACCTCCTGGGCCCGTTGAAGCGGATCAGCGGCATGGCCGCGATCGAGATCGCCGACCGCACCATCACCAGCGACCCGCTCAAGGGGACGAAGCTGCGCGTTGAGACGCCGGATCACGTCTGCGGGCTGATGGAGTTTCAGAACGGCGCGATCGGAACGATCATCCAGACCTTCGCGACGCGTTTTTCAGAGCTCGGCGGCAAACAGCCGATCACCGTCTTCGGCACCGAAGGCACGCTGCGCGTCCCGGACCCGAATCAGTTCGACGGCCCGCTGAGCATCCGCCTGGCCGGCGACACGGAGTGGCGCGATGTGCCGCACACGTTCGTCGCAGGCTACGGCCGATCGGTCGGTTTGGCCGACATGGCGTATGCGCTGCGCTCCGGTCGCCCGCACCGCTGCAGCGCGGAGCAGGCGTTCGCCGTGCTCGATTTAATGGCCGGGTTCTTCGATTCCTCCGATTCCGGCCGCGCTTACACGCCGGTCACACAATACGTCAAACCTTCTCCCATGCCGGCGCATTTGCCCTTCGGTACGCTGGACGATTGATCTCACCCCGACTGGCGCGCCGCTTGCGTGGGGCAGGCGGATGAAATGTCACGTCGGCTGCTCCGGTTGGTTTTACTGGGGTTGGCGGGGGAAGTTCTATCCGCAGGATTGTCCGACCCACCACTGGTTCGCGCACTACGCCAGGCATTTCAAGACCGTCGAGCTCAATGCGCCGTTTTATTCCTGGCCGAAGCGGTCGGCGATCCGCTGCTGGGTGCGGCAGGCGCCGGCGAACTTCGTCTACAGCATCAAGGTCAATCGCATGATCACCCACGAAATGCGGATGGCGGGGACGAAGATGCTGATCGAGCAGTTTTACCTCGACGTCGCCGAGCCGCTGGGCGAGCGAATGGCGTGCTTCCTCTTTCAGTTTCCGCCGAGCTTTCGCTACGCGCCGGGACGATTGAAAAAGCTGCTCGCGCAGCTCGATCCGTCATATCGCAACGTGCTGGAGTTCCGGCACAAGAGCTGGTGGAACACGGACACGTACCGGCAGATCAGAAAGGCGAAGGCGATCTTCTGCACTGTCAGCGCGCCGCGTCTGCCGGACACGCTGATCGTCAGCCACGGTCGCGCGTTCGTCCGCCTGCACGGGGTGACGAAATGGTACCGGCACGATTATTCGGACGATGAGCTGAAAGACTGGGCGGCGAAGATCGGCGACAGCGGGGCGGAGGAAGTTTGGATTTACTTCGATAACGATCGCGATGCCAACGCGATCCGCAACGCCAAGACCCTCATCCGCCTGTTGAATCGCCCGCGCCCGCGCCAGCGTCCCGGCCCGCCCCCGCGCGCGGGGGCGCCGCGTCACGCACCGCCCGCTCAAGGAACTTTTCCAGCTCGCGCACGCCGGCCCCGTTCTCGAAAAGCGCTGAGCTTCGCGAGTTGATCTCGCCGCGCACGCGTTCGCGCTCCCCGCGATCGGCGCCGAGCTTCACGGCGGTGTCGATGTACTCCTGCGGCGAGCGCGCGACCAGCTCGCGATAATCCATCATCTCGTACATCGCGCTGGTGATCCGTCCGCGGAGGAGCTGCGCGGGCAGCGTCACGACCGGCACGCCAAAGGCGAGCGCTTCGTACGTCGTGTTCCCGCCGCCGAAGGGCATCGGATCGAGCATGACGTCGCAGACGCTCGTCAGGCCGAGGAAATCGACGAACGACTGGCGGAGCACGAAGCGCACGCGGTCGGCGACGTCAGGCATCGATCGGCGAAAGCGCGCCATCAGCCGCTCCTGCCAGAGCGCGCTCAGGCCTTCGGTAATGATGATCGTCCCGCGCGGGTCGCCGCGCAGCACGCCGGCCAGAAGCGCATCGAACTCCGGATGAAATTTCCAGAGCATCTGCAGGCAGCCGTAGAGGGTCGCGTCCTCCGGGAGACCGAAATCCGCGCGCGTGCGTCGCCCGGTCGGCTGCGGCGGGCGGAAGTAGTAGACCGCCGGGTGCGCGAGGCGCACGAGCCGTTCGCTGTACCGAGCCTCTGATCCCGGCGTTTCCATCGCGTCGGCGGAGATGAAGTAATCGATCGTCGGGATACCCGTGGTGACGGGATGGCCCCACGTGACGCACTGCACGCGCGCCAGACGCGAGAACGCGAGCGCATAGGTGATCGGGTCCATCCCCAGGTCGGTGTAGAACAGCACGTCGAGGCGCTGCCGTGCGACGAGATCGCGCGCGGCGGCAACGATCTGCGGCAGGATGACGAAGTGATCGCAGTGCGCGCGCAGATAGCGCGACACGTCGTCGTCGTGCTGGCCGACGCTCAGCACGGTCACCTCAAAGACCTGGCGATCGAGTTCCGCGATCAGGCCCTGGTTCAATCGCCCGATCGTGTGATTGCGGAAAAAGCTGGAGATCAAGCCGATGCGGATCTTCGCGCCGAAGCCCCGCGCCGGCAGGACCGGCTGCGGCGCTTTCACGAGCGTCGCGTAAGTCGCATTGATGGCGCGATCGTCGCGGCCCTGGTAGGCGAGGTCGAAAAGCGTCGGCGCGGCTTCGCCGTCGGTGACGTCGGCCGTCACGCCGTCGGCCTTGAGGCGTTCGACGTTCTCGATCAGCCGCTTCCGCGAGCGCTCGAGGTGATCGAGATCGTCGTAGATCGGCGGGAGCATGCCGGCGGCGACCATGCGCAGGCGCGCGATCAGCTCCCGGTCGGCTTTTGCCGTGCTGCGGCCCGCCGCCGCAGCGCCGGCGGCGCGATTGTTCAATCGGTAGATCGCTTCTTCAAACGCGTCGGCGGCCGCGTCCGTCTCGCCGCGCTCGTGCAGCGCGCAGGCGAGGTTGCGATAGGCGTTGGGGTCGTTCGGGTTCAGCTCGATCCCACGCCGCGCGGCGATCACGGCGCGATCGACCAGCCCGAGCTGCTGCAGCGCGAACGCCAGGTTCACCCACGCCGGCGCCATGCTCGCATCCAGCTCGATCGCCGCGCCGTACTCCTCCATCGCCTCCTTGAATCGCCCCTGCTTGGCGAGAACGGCGGCGAGGTTGTGATGACCGGTCGCGTACTTCGAATCCAGCTCGACGGCGCGGCGGCAGACGCTCAAGGCCTCTTCGAGGCGCGCCATGATCTCATAGGTGTTGCCGAGGTTCGCGTATCCGTCGGCGGCGTCGGGAGCCAGCTCGATCACGCGCTTCCACGCCGCCACCGCTTCGTCCAGCCGCCGCAGGTCCGTCAACGCCGCCGCGCGAACGACGTGCGCCGGCCGGTGCGCCGGATCGAGCGCGATGGCGCGGTCCGCCTCGGCGACGGCGTCTTCAATCCGCCCGGCGGCGCGCAACGCATACGCGTAATTGGCCCGCACCGGCACGGGCGACGGGTCGATCTGCAGCGCCCGCCCGATCAGCTCCAGCGCCGCCTGCGGCTGACCCGCGTGCAGCGCGATGATCCCGAGCAACTGCAGCGCATGAAAATGCCGCGGGTCTGCCGCGAGCACCTGCCGATAAATCTTCTCGGCTTCGGCGGCGCGCCCGGCTTGATGGTGCGCGAACGCCTGCCGCATCGCTTCGTCAATTGAGACTTGCTGCGCCATTTTCGACGCGGGCAACTATCGCAGAGCCGCGCCGGTGTGTCACGAGCCGCGATCGGACCGGACCGCCCGGCGCAGCTTCGCCGATCGCGAGCGCGGGTTGGCGCGCTGCTCGGCTTCGCTGGCGACGACCGGATCGTCCGCGGTGTCGCGGTAAACGCCGGCGCGGCGGTTGTCGCGAAAGCTCTGTTTCACCAGCCGATCTTCGCCGCTGTGGAAGCTGATGACCGCGATACGTCCGCCCGGCCTGAGACAGTGTGGCGCGACGTCGAGCAGGCGCTGGAGGTTGGCCGGCTCGCGGTTGACGAGCATCCGCAGCGCCTGGAAGGTCCGCGCCGCGGGATGCAGCTTGGCGCCGGCGGCGCGCTGCAGCGTGAAATCGCGCGCGTCGCAGACGATCCTGGTCAGCTCCTGCGTCGTCTCGATGGGCTTGAGCTTGCGGCGCTCGACGATGAGCCGCGCGATCTGCGGCGCGTCGGTCTCGTCGCCGAGCTCCAGGATCGCATCGGCAAGCTCGCGCTGCGTCATGCGATTGACGAAGACGGACGCCGGCTGTCCGCGCGACCGGTCCATGCGCATGTCGAGCGGTCCGGGCCGACGATAAGAGAAGCCGCGCGACGGATCGTCGATCTGCGGGCTGGCGACGCCGACGTCGGCGAGGATCCCCTCGACCTGCTCGATACCCTCGGCGGCAAGGACCGTGGGCAGGGCGGCGAAATTGTTGTGGTGCAGCACGAACGTGCCGCCGATCGCTTCCAGCACCGGCCGAGCGCGCTCGATGTTGGCGGCGTCGAAATCGATGGCGATCAGTCGCCCGCCGGGGTTGATGCGCTTGAGCAGCTCCGCCGAATGTCCGCCGAGGCCGAGCGTGCAGTCCACGATCGTCTCTCCCGGCCGCGGATCGAGCGCGGTGAGCACTTCGTTCAGCAGCACGGGAATGTGACGGACGATCTTCTTCACGACTGCGACGTCGCGGCGCGCGTGGCCGGTGGGCCACCGCCGCCGCGCGGGGTCGCTCGACGGGGTGGCAAGGGCGCGGCGTTCTCGACGCCGGCGCCGGCGACGTTCGACGCGGCGATCATCGGACCCGCCGCGACGTCCACGTGAATGTCGCGCAGCTCGACGTTCTTGATGTTCGCCAGCTCGATCCCGCGCCGCGCCTTGCCGCTGACGTTGGCGATCACCAGCCCGTCGAGCGGTTTCTCCGGCGGGATCAGCGCCGCGTCTACCAGGAACGGCACGTTCGCCGATGTCTTCACATTGCTGAAGCAAAAGTTCCTGGTGCTCGGAATCCCCGCCTCGCCCTGCACCGGCTGCTCGTCCTGGATCCCGCGGCCGAGCAGGTCGATGCGCAAGAACGCGTTCGCGCCGGCGATGTCGAGGTCGCGCCCCTCGACGTTCTCGATGAATCCCCCGCGGCCGATGCGGCTCTTGATGTAGACGGAGTTCGATCCGCGCGTGAACGTGCAGCGCTCCAGGAGCACATCCCGCACGCCGCCGGACATTTCCGTGCCGATCGCGAACCCCGCGAACGATGAGCCGAGCGTGCAGTCGCTCACGTGCACGTTCTCCGTCGGCTTGGCCATTGCGAACCCTTCGCTCCCGCGCCCGGATTTGAGGACGATCGCGTCGTCGCCGGTGTCGATGTCGCAGTGGTCGATCGAGACGTTTCGGCAGGAATCGAGGTCGATGCCGTCGCCGTTGCCGCCGGTCGAGCGGATGTTCAGCCTGGAGATCTTGACGTCGCTGCAGAACGTGGGGTGGATCGACCACATCCGCGCGTACTTCGTCGAGAAATCGCGCAGCGTGACGCCGCGACAGTCGAGGAACTCGATCAGGCTCGGCGCGCGCGGGTTGCGCAGCGGGCCGAGCGCGGCCGCGCCCTCGATCCGGCCGGGGCCGACGATCGCGATGTCGTCCGCGTTCTGCGCGAAGATCAGCGCGCGATGCCCGTCGCGCATGCGGCCTTCCCAGCGGATTTTCGTGATCGGGTAATCGCTCTTGTCCGGTGAGCCGACGAGAACGGCGTCGTTCTCCAGCCGCAGCGTCGTGTGCGGCCGAAGCTCGATCGAGCCGATGAGATATCTCCCCGCCGGCAGGATGATCTCGCCGCCGCCGGCTTGACCCGCCGCGTCGATCGCCGCCTGCAACGCGATCGTGTCCTTCGTCGTCCCGTCGCCTTTCAAGCCGCGCGCCCGCGCGTCGAAGGTCTTCTTGTTCGAACTGCAGCCGACCATGAGGCACGCGACCGCGACGACCAGTACGCCGACGATTCTTTTCATCGATTGTCCTCAGGGATTTTGCGGCGGCTCGGTCGGCTGCTCGCCGCCGGTTGACGGGAAGTGCGGCGGCTGATCTCCCGGGGGCTTCATATATCGCTGCGTGAACTGCGTCATGCTGTTCCGCAGCGTCGCCAGAAACTTGGGCGCCTGACCGGCCGGCAGGATCACGCGCGCCCCGACCGCCGGCGTCGGATAGAAGGCCGTGAAGAAATCGAACAGAAACTCCGTCGGCGCGTGACCGATGATCACGTTGTTGGCGTACACGCCGCTGTGCTGATCGTCGGCGAGCTTGTAGTTCTCGTAGATCTCTTCGATGCTCGGCCGGCGCTCCGGCGGCGGGGTGGCCGGCATCGTCGGCTCGCCGAAGGTCCTGGTGTAGTTGCCCAGGTTCTGCTGAAACGTCTGGATGAATTCGGCAAAAGTCTGCGGCGTCATGACGACGCGAGCGACCACCTGGAACGGCCGATTCAAACCCTGCAAAAAGTCGATGACGAACTCTTTGGGCGAGTCGTGGATGATCTGCCCCGTGCAGTACACGCCGCGCACTTTTTCCGGCACCCGCGCCGAAAAATGCCCCGGCCCCTGCTGCGGCGCCCCCTGATTTCCCGCCGGCGGCCGCCCCCCCTCGTTGGGAGGATCGCCCTGGTTAAATGGATTGCTCACGGCGGCGAATCATAGCCGAAACGTTTCTTTTGCGCCCGCGCCGCAATCGCGCGTGACATCGATTTGTGTTCTGCTATTTTTCCCGCGCAGGGGGGCGGGCTTTGGCGCGGAGAAAAAAGAATGGGCCGGACGCATTGGATGGACGCGGCATTCCTCGCCGCCGGGATCACCTTCATGATGTTTTTGATCGTGCAGGCGCTGGGGATGCTGATTTAAGGAAAAAGGAAAAGCGAGAAAAGGAAAAAGGAAAAGTCGCCACGCGCAGCGTGTCCTCACTTTTTCCTTTTACCTTTTTCTCTTTTCCTTTCCTTCAAGCCCCCATGTCCTTGAGGTTCTTCAGGCTGATCTCCAAACTCTCAAACGGATCGCGATAGCACACGTCCTGCTCGACGAGCAGGTGCTCCACGCCCGCCTCCTTGCACGCGGCCAGAATCGCCGGCCAGTTCAGATTCCCCTCGCCGACTTCCGCCATGTACTGCGTGCGATCGAGCTTGATCAGCATGTCCTTGAGATGCACCGCCGGGATGCGCCCGCGGCACTTGGCGATCCAGGCCGCGGGATCGCCGCCGCCGTGGGTGATCCAGTAGGTGTCGATCTCCATCCAGATGGATTTGTCAAAATGCTCCATCAGGATCTGCAGCGCCGGCTTGCCGTCGTAGTGGGACAGCTCGTGGCTGTGATTGTGATACCCGACCGCGACGCCGCTGCCTTCAAACTTCTTCGCGATGCCATTGAACTTCGAAGAAAAATCCAGCCACGTTTGCGTCGTCGCTTCCTTGGGGAAGAACCCCCCGATCGCCGTGTACTTGCACCCCCAGAGCTTGTGCTCCTCGATGATCTTCTGCGGCTCCTTCTCCATCCGATCGATCGGCACGTGCGTGGCCAGACACGATAAACCTTCGCCGGTGAGGATGCTCGCGAGCTCTTTCGGATCGATCGGCCCCAGCGCCGAGCACTGCACGCCGTCGTAGCCGATTCTTTTGACGCGTTTGAGGGTGGCGGCGATGTCGGCGGGGGTCTTGGTGAACTCGCGAAGGGTGTAAAGCTGTGCTCCGATCATGGTGTGCGGATTGTACACGGGCCGTGCCCGTGCCATAGCGGAGGGCCGAAGGTCCGAGCGTTCCGACCAGCCGTCAGGCGTCGCCGCGCGTAGCGGCGGGCGTTTTCCCCCAACGAAGACGAAACACACAGCGGCACTATTTCATGAAGACCTTCGCGCGGTGTCGCGACCGCGTGCTTCCG
>JAICTV010000179.1 GCA_025936175.1 Phycisphaerae bacterium | reverse complement strand
CGTTCGAGCAGCTCGAGGCGGCGATCGAAGCGGTCTTCAAGAGCTGGATGGGCGATCGCGCGATCAAGTATCGCGAGTTGAACGACATCCGCGGCCTCGCCGGAACGGCCGTCAACGTGCAGTCGATGGTCTTCGGCAACATGGGCGATGACTCGGCGACGGGCGTCGCGTTCACGCGCAATCCGTCGACCGGCGAGAACGCGTTCTACGGCGAGTTTTTGGTCAACGCGCAGGGCGAGGACGTCGTCGCCGGCATCCGCACGCCGCTCGATTGCAAGACCGAGATGGGCAAGTGGAGCCAGAAAGCGTGGAAGCGCATCCTCGAAATTAAAAACATCCTCGAGAAGCGCTACAAGGACGTGCAGGATTTCGAGTTCACGATCGAGAAGGGCACGTTCTACATGCTGCAGACGCGCAACGGGAAGCGCACCGCGGCGGCGGCGGTGAAGATCGCCGTGGACATGGTGAAGGAGCGGCTGATCGATGAGAAGACGGCGATCCTGCGGGTTGAGCCGGCGTCGCTCGATCAGTTGCTGCACCCGATGTTCGACCCGAAGGCGAACCGCAACGTGCTGACGCGCGGTTTGCCCGCGTCGCCGGGCGCGGCGGTGGGAAAGATCGCCTTCACCGCCGACGAGGCGGAGCAGCGCGTGGCGGGCGGCGAGAAGATCATCCTCGTCCGCCGCGAGACCGAACCGGCCGACATCGGCGGGATGCACGTCGCCGAAGGCATTCTCACGAGCACCGGCGGCATGACGTCGCACGCGGCGGTCGTGGCGCGGGGCATGGGCACGCCCTGCGTCGCGGGCGCGGGTGGGGTGCAGATCGATGCGAAGAATCATCTCGTCAAGATCGGCGAGAAGACCTTCGGGCCGCAGAGCTTCATTTCGATCGACGGCGCGACCGGGGAAGTGATGGAAGGCTCCGTGCCGACGGTTGAAGCCGAGCTGACCGGCCCGTTCGCGCAGATCATGAAGTGGGCGGACAAGTATCGCACGCTCAAAGTTCGCACCAACGGCGACACGCCGACCGATGCGAAGACGGCGCGCGGCTTCGGCGCCGAAGGCATCGGCCTTTGCCGCACGGAGCACATGTTCTTCGACCCGCAGCGCATCCATCACATGCGCGAGATGATCCTGGCGACGACGGTCGAGGCGCGCAAGGCGGCGCTTTCCAAACTGCTGCCGTACCAGCGGGAGGACTTCGTCGGCATCTTCAAGGAGATGAACGGCCTGCCGGTGACGGTGCGCCTGCTCGATCCGCCGCTGCACGAGTTCCTGCCGCACAACGAGAAGGACCAGGCGGAGCTGGCGCGCTCGCTCAACATGAGCCTCGACGCGGTGAAGACGCGCGTCGGCCAGCTACACGAAGCCAACCCGATGCTCGGACATCGCGGCGATCGGTTGGCGATTACGTATCCCGAGATCCTCGAGATGCAGGTTCACGCGATCATCGAAGCGGCGTGCATCTGCAAGAAGCAGAAGATCAAGGTGCTCCCGGAGATCATGATCCCGCTCGCCGGCACGAAGGCGGAGCTCGACTTCTGCAAGAAGCACACGGTGGAAGTGGCGAATCGCGTGATGAAGGAGCAGGGCATCAAGGTCGATTACATGTACGGCACGATGATCGAAGTCCCGCGCGCCGCGATCACGGCTGACGAGCTCGCGCAGACGGCGGAGTTCTTCAGCTTCGGCACCAACGACCTGACGCAGATGACCTTCGGCTACAGCCGCGACGACGCCGGCTCGTTCCTGCCGGAGTACGTGAAGAAGGAAATCCTCGAGCGCGATCCGTTCCAGTCGCTGGACATCGGCGGCGTGGGTCAGCTCGTGGAGATGGCGGTGCGCAAGGGCCGCAGCGTCCGCAAGGATCTCAAGTGCGGCATCTGCGGCGAGCATGGCGGGGATCCCAAGTCCGTGGAGTTCTGCCACCAGGTGGGTTTGAACTACGTGAGCTGCTCGCCGTTCCGCGTCCCGATCGCGCGACTGGCCGCGGCGCACGCGGCGATCAAGCAGGGCACGAAGTCAAAGAAGTAATCACTTTCAGCATCTGACAACACCGGGCGGCGGGCGTTCACAGCGCCCGCCGCTTCGCGTTTATGCGCTGACGGCGCGATCGGACGCGACGCATAATTCGTCTGCGATGCGGATCGTCACGCTCCTGGTTGCCCTTTGCGCCTTCACCGCCGCGGGATGCGAGCGCGATGCGTCGCAGACGATCGAGCAGGCGGACAAGTCCTTTCAGACGTGGTCGTCGTCGCTGGAGCTGACGTCAAAACAGCTCGACGACTCCGCGATCACGCGGAAATACGCGACCGTCCTCGCGGCGGCGGCGCGAGAAGAACTGGACGATCAAGCCGAATCATTGCGCGATGTGCCGGAGACGGATTCACGTCGCGGCGAGCTGGAAGAACGGATGCTCCTCGTGCGACAGCGATGGGCCGCGCTGCGCGACCGCGCAGCCGGCGGCGGTCAATAGGCCCGGAGCATCGAAACGTGAACTTCAAGAAGGTCTTCGAAGTCGCGCTGGGCATCGTGACGAGCGTCGGCGGATTTCTGGAAGCCGGCTCGATCGCGACGGCGGTGCAGGCGGGGGCGATCTTCAAGTTTCAGCTCCTCTGGCCGATCCTGCTCGGGACGATCGTGCTGATCTTCCTGGTGGAGATGGCCGGGCGGCTGGCGGCGGTGAGCCATCACCCGCTGCCGTCGGCGGTGCGCGAGCGCTTCGGGTTCAACTTCTACGCGATCGTGCTGGTCGCCTCGACGATCGTGGACCTGCTGGTGCTCGCCAGCGAGATCGGCGGCGCGTGCATGGGATTGAAGATGATGAGCGGCGCGCCGCTGGCGGCGCTGGCGCTGCCGGTCGCGCTGCTGGCGTGGCTGCTGCTGTGGAACGGGACGTTCGGCACGATCGAATACGGGGTCTCGCTGCTCGGGCTGATCACGATCGTCTTCATCGTCGCCGCGATCAAATTCGGACCGCAGTATTCGCAAGCCGCCGGGGGTTTGCTGCCGACACTGCCGACGCACGACAAGCCGCACTACTGGTTTATCGCCGTGAGCATCCTCGGCGCGACGATCAGCCCGTACCTCTTCAACTTCTACTCCAGCGGCGCGGTCGAGGACGAGTGGGACGAGAGCGACCTCGTGCCCAACCGCATCACCGCGGGACTGGGCATGGGATTCGGCGGGTTCACGTCGATGGCGGTGCTCGTGTGCGCGGCGTGCGCGCTCTACCCGCGCGGGATCGACTTCACGCGCTACGAGCAGCTCCCGCTGATCATCACGCCGGCGCTGGGCATGTGGGGATTCTGGATCCTCTGCTGTGCGCTGTTCATCGCGTGCTTCGGCGCGGCGCTGGAGCTTGCGCTGGACATGGCATACGTCTACGCGCAGACGTTCGGCTGGGCGTGGGGCGAGAACAAGAAGCCCGCCGACGCCGCGCGGTTCAGCATGGTCTTCACGATCATTCTGCTGATCGCCGGGATCATCATCACGTGCGGCGTCGATCCGCTGAAGCTGACGCTGCTTTCGATGGCGGCGACGGCGGTCATCCTGCCGCTGGTCGTACTGCCGTTTCTGGTCTTGATGAACGACAGGAAGTTCATGAAAGAGCACACCAACGGGCGATTCGCCAACTTTGTGGTGTTCTTCTCGATCGTGATGGCGTCGATCATCGCGCTGGTGGCGATCCCGCTGGAGATTTACGGAGGCTCGTGATGGCGGACGGCGGCGATGAGATGCATTTGGTGCGCGACGTGCTCGACAAGCAACTGGTCGATCATGCCGGGCACGATCCGATGGGGATGGCGGACGGCATCGTGATAGAAGTGCGGGATGTGAACCAGCCGCCGCGCGTCATCGCGATCGAGAGTGGTTTCCCGGTGCTGGCGCGGCGCGTGAGCCCGAAGCTGGAGCCGATCGTGCGATGGCTCGGACGGCGGCTGGGCGTGCGGCGCGGGATCGTTTATCGCATCCCGTGGTCGCGCGTGCGCTCGCTCGACGTCGAAGTGGAGCTCGACGTCGACGCCGATCGGTCGCCCGCCAAGGCATGGGAGCACTGGCTTTGCCGGCACGTGACGCGTTACATCCCCGGCTCCGGGAATTTTCTCGAATCATGAAACGCCGCCGCTTCCATCTCGAACTGCTGCTGGGGGCAAAGGTGATCGACCGCGAAGGCAAGTTCGCGGGACACATTGAAGAAGTGCGCGCCGAGCGCCTCGACGGGGAGACGGTCGTGAAGGATTACCTGCTGGGCCGCGGAGCGCTGGCGCAGCGACTGTCCATCACCGGCCTCTCAACGCAGGCGATCTCGCTGCTGGGCGGCCGGAACAACGTCGTGACGCACCGCGTGCCGTGGGACAAGATGGACTTGTCCGATCCGCGTCGTCCGCGTCTGACGTGCCGCGCGGAGGAGATGGAGGCGGTGGGGTAGCATCGCAGGCAAGGCGCCTGCCGCGCCGCTTTCACGGCAACCGCCGCTCGGCGGGAGCGCGCACCTTTCGCGGAACGCTCAGGGGCGTCGCTCATGCTCGTCATCACCCGTGTCGCTCGGCCTCTTCGATCAGCACGCGAAAGAACGTCCTCAACGCGCCCGGCGCCGCACGAAAGCTCTTGCGATAGTTGCGCAATCGCTCCCGGATCGACAGGCCGTCGCTTCCATCGTGCTGCGACGAAGAGGACCGAGCAACGGATCCCGCGCCGTCTGGATCTGGATGTGCCGCCAATGAAGGCGGCGGATCGAATCCGCTTTCAGGCTTCATGGCGCCGGTGCAATTACAAATTGCGTGCCGAACTGCGGCGCCTGACGCCATGTAAATGACGTTTCAGTGGTTACAACAAATCGGAAAATCCTGCCGCGGCTGACGAAATGACGGGCGCGCATGCGGCGCGGCACGACGTCACCGGGCAACGGAAGCGACGCTCAAAGATTTCTCATCGTTCCGTCACCCGCTACGATGGCCGCCGCGCATGACTTCCGCCGAAACCGCGATCGCCGCATTGCTTTACGTCGCCGCCCTGCTGCTGGGGCAGCGGTTGATCGGGCTGGCGGCGCCGGAGGCGCAGGAAGGCGGATTTGCGGTGGCGGCGCTGGTGGGCGCGACCGCGGCGGCGATTCTCTCCAACCGCCGCCGGCGCGCTTCGGCGACGATGCAGGTGACGCTGGGGATCGGCGGAGTGCTGGCGATCGCCGCCGTTGTCGTCGGGCTGTTCTCGGAACAACTGTGGCATTCGCTGGCCGCGCCGGCCATCGCGATTCCGGTCGCGGCGATCGCTACCGGACTGTTGCCGCTGGCGGTCTTCCCGATGGTGCGATGGATCCTGCGCGATTCGCCGCGGCTGGGAGCGCGCGGCGCCGGCGCGACGGCGGTCGCGCTGGCGGCGGTGGGTTCGGTCATTTCCGCGGCGGTGGCGATGTCGCTCCCCGTGCCGGGACGATCGTCGATCCCGCTCGTCGAGCAGAAGCTGCCGTCGCTCGTGCTCGACCTGCCGCAGTGGAACGTCGAAGAACGCGAGGCGCTGTTCGAGTACGGCTCGCTGAAGCTGAACGAACCGAACGGCCCGGGGCGGATCGCGGTGCACTGGTTCAGCGGGGATCCGGTCGCGGTGGATGATTACATCGATTTGATTCGCGGGCCGATGACGCAGCAGGGACGCGAGGTGGCGTTCCCCGGATCACACCAGGGCGTGACGTTCACCCTGGCGGCGCCGGACGGCGGCGGCGAGCACGCGATGGTGACGATCTGGAACTGCACGCAGGACAAGCGCACGATCTGGATCTCGACGGCGCTGGCGCAGACTCTGTCCGCGCTGCGCGCGACGCACGAGAAAATCATCGCCAGCGTCCGTTGTCACACCGGTGGCGAGAGGCCCACGACGCGCGCGGTCTTCCCCAGCTTCGTCCCTCCGCCGGGATTCGTCCGCGACACCAAGAGCCACGCGATGCTCTTCACCGGCGACAAAGGGCAGACGATCGTCTTCGACGCGGCGGTGATGGGCCATCAGACCCTCGCGGATGCGGACGTCTCGCCGCAGGTCGTCGAACCGCTGCTGAAGGAACTGGCCAGCCTCAACACGATCAACACGCCTACGCTCAGGAGCCTGCGCGACCTTCAGGGCCACGAGCGGCGCGTCTGGTCGGCGACAGGGACGACGTCGTTCGGCGTTCCGCTGCAGGTCGAGATGATGGTCTGGTACTGCGACGTGAAGAACATGACGTTCATCGGCGGGTACGCAACCCGCGGCAAGCACGACGTGCAGGAAGGCATCGACGCCCTGCTGCCGGCGGTCTGTCACCAATAATTTTCAGGAGATCGAAGCATGGCATCCGACATTCAAATCACCGTCACCGAGCGCAACTCCAATCGCTGCGCCAGCTCCGGCTCGAAGTGGGAGCCGCTGATGGGCTACTCTCGCGCCGTGCGCAGCGGGAGCCACATCGCCGTTACCGGAACCGTCGGCATTAGCGCGGACGGAACGTATTCAAAGAGCGTCGGCGATCAGACGCGCAGGTCGCTGGCGATCATCGCCGCCGCGATCGAGGCCCTGGGCGCGGAGATGAAGCACGTCATCCGCACGCGGATGTACGTCACGGACGTCACCAAATGGGAGGAAATCGCCCGCGTCCATGGGGAGATTTTCACCAACATCCGCCCGGCGACGACGATCGTCGAAGTCGCGCGGCTGATCGACAAGGAAGCGCAGATCGAGATCGAGGCTGACGCGATCGTTCCTGAGTGATCAGGAGGCTTTCGCGAGCGTCAGCTTCGTTTGTGCGATCTCGAAACGGTTTCGACCATGCTGCTTTGCCTCATATAGCGCCGCGTCGGCGCAGCTCACCAGGTCCTTGTCGCCGCAGGTCGCCAGGTCGGCGATGCCGAAGCTGCACGTGATGGTCACCGGCATGCCGCGGTGGGAGAGCTTGAGTTTCTCGATGTTCGCGCGGAGGCGTTCGGCCATGATGCCGGAACGGTCTGCCGGCGTGTTGGGGACGATGATGCCGAACTCTTCGCCGCCGAAGCGGCAGACGACGTCCTCGATGCGGCAGGTCGCCTGCATGCACGCGGCGACGACGCGCAGGGCCTCGTCGCCGGTGAGGTGGCCGCACCGATCGTTGATCGATTTGAAGTGATCGAGGTCGCATATCACGATGCTGAGCGGCGCGCCGGAGCGCCGCGCCAGTGATAACTGCGCGGCGAGCGTCTGATCGAAGAACGTGCGGTTCCACAGCCCGGTCAGCCCGTCGATCATCGCCTTCTTGTTCAGCAGGTCGAGCAGGTATTTCGTGCGCAGCGCGGCGCGCACGCGGGCGCGGAGCTCCGCCGGCTCGAAGGGTTTGGTGACGTAATCGACCGCGCCCAGCTCGAGACCGCGGATCTTCTCGTCCGTCGAGCCGGCGCCGGTGAGGAAGACGACCGGGATGTTCATCGTCGCCGGCTGCGCTTTGAGCTGGCGGCAGACTTCGAACCCGTCGATGCCGGGCATATCGACGTCGAGGAGCACGAGGTCCGGGAGGACCTGCATCGCCATCGTCACCGCCTGCTCGCTGGCGAAGCAGGAATGAAGCTCGACCGGCTCGCCGGTCAGCCGCGCTTTGACCAGCGCGTGGATGTTCTTGGAATCGTCGACGATCAAAACGCGCTGCGTCATGCGGCCTCCCGTGTGGGATCTGATCTTGAGTGAGTCGTTGAAGTCGCGGCGTAGCCCTCGACGCCGCGGATGACGGCGACGAGTTCGTTGACGGAGGCGGCGACGACGTCGCCCGCGGCGCCGGCGAGGATCTGCCGCTCGGCTTTTGCCGCGGTGCCGCTGATGGCGGCAAAGCCGTATCCGCCGCCGGAACCTTTGAACTGGTGCACCATCCGCCGCAGCGGCTCGGCGTCGCGACGCTCGAGGAGCGAGAGCAGCTCATCCACCTGCCCGGGCAGATTGGCGACGTACTCGGCGAGCGCTTCGGCCATGTCGGGATCCCCCGCAAACGTGCTGCGAACGGTCGGACGCTCCTTCGCGTCCTGGGCCGCCGCACGCGTCTGCGGCAGATAACTCTTGATCACCGACAGCAGCACGCTCCGATCGACCGGCTTGGTCAGGTAGTCGGTGCAGCCGGCGTTGAGGCACTTGGCCCGGTCTTCGCTCATCGCGTGTGCGGTCAGCGCGATGATCGGGACGGCCAGCCCGCGCGAGCGGAGGTCACTCGTGGCGGCGTAGCCGTCCACATCCGGCATCTGCATGTCCATGAGGATGACGTCGAAGGCGCGGCTGCTCGCCTGCTCGACCGCGACCCGGCCGTTCTCCGCGATGACGACTTCGGCGCCGGCGCGCTTGAGGTAAGTCGAGATGAGGCGCTGGTTGTCGATGCCGTCTTCGGCCAGCAGGATTGTCGCATCCAGCGTGATTTCCTGCGGCGGTGCGGCGCCGGCAGCGCCGGTGGACGTGACCGCATGCTGCTTGATCGATTCGCTGACGTTCTCGACCATATCGGCGTCGGCGACCGGTCCGACGTCGAACGCGACGGTGAACGTGCTGCCGGCGCCGACCTGCGATTTCAATGTCATCTCCCCGCCGAGCATGCGCGTCAGCCGCTGGGAGATCGAAAGCCCCAGCCCCGTTCCGCCGAAGCGGCGGGTCATCGACTCGTCCGCCTGCGTGAAGGGATGAAAGAGCCGTTCGATATTCGCCCCGTCGATGCCGATGCCGCTGTCGGTGATGGCGAAGACGAGCGTCGTCGCGGCGGTGGCGGCGTCGCGCCTGCACGAGACGCGCACTTCCACGCCGCCGGTCTCGGTGAACTTGATGGCGTTGCCGACGAGATTGACCAGCACCTGCTTGAGCCGCAGCGGATCGGTCTTGATGAGCGTCGGCACGGGGCCGTCGAAGACCAGGTTGAGCGTCAGCTTCTTGTCGGTCGCCCGCGGGCGCATCATCGAGATGACGTCGAAAAGTAACTGCGGCGGCTCGCAGGCGATGCGCTCGAGCGTCATCTTGCCGGCCTCGATCTTCGACAGGTCCAGCACCTCGTCGATCAGATCCATCAGGTGGCGCGCGTTGCGGCGGATGGTCTGCGTCGCGTCCAGACGGTCGGACTGCGTCTGGCCGGGCTCCAGCAGTGCGTCGACGTAGCCGAGGATCGCGGTCATCGGGGTGCGGATCTCGTGGCTCATGTTCGCGAGAAAAGCGCTCTTGGCGACGTTCGCACCCTCGGCGGCGTCTTTCGCCTGCTTGAGGGTTTCTTCCGCGCGGCGACGGTGCGTGATGTAGCGGTTCACCAAGTAAAAGCTGAAACCGAGGATGACGAAGTTGAGCGCGGTAATGATCCAGAAAACGCTCGAGCCCTGCGCCACACTCGTGTGCAGCAACGTCGCGCGCTCGCCGAGCAGTCGCTCTTCGTGGGCCTTCATCTCGCCGACGCGGCGGCGGATGTGGTCGGACGTCTTTCGCGCCCGGTCGGATTGCAGGAACTCGGCGGCCGCGTCCAGGCCCTCGGTCCGGCGGACGCCGATCGCGTGCTCGAGCTGCTCAATCCGGCTGGCGATCAGCGGCTTGAGTATCTCGAGTCGTTTCTGCTGCACGACGTTGTCGGCGGTGAGCTCGCGAACCCGCGCCAGGTGCTGTTTGGTGTCGAACGCCGCCGCCTCGTAGCCCGGAAGGTATTCCTCGCGCGCGGTGATCAGGTAAGCGCGCTCGCCGGATTCGGCCTGCATGAGCGAGAGCTGCACCGCCTGCAACTGGGCGATCACCTCGTGCGTGTGGGCGATAGAGTGGCTGGAATCGAGGAGGCGGCTCTTGTTGTCGTAGACGATCAGCGGCAGGGCGAACATCAGCGCGAAGGCGGTGACGAACCCGAGGGTGATCTTGCGGTCATTTGTCCATCGACCCATAACGCACCGCGGCTCCAGGCGGCGCGCGGTTCTTCCGCGCGCCAGACCCCTCGGTTTTTATCGGTTGTGAAAAGGCGGGACTTCACGCGGGAATGCGGGCGGTGACGATGGTAACAGACGCCCGCCCCCGCGGCGGCAGACGGCCGGGGTTATGCGACGTTGACGGCGGCGGTGCTGCGCGAGGCGTCGAGGTGCCGCGCGATCGTCCGCAGCAGCAGCGGGACGTCGATCGGCTTGGTCAGATAATCCGTGCAGCCGGCGTCGATGCAGCGCTCGCGGTCCCCCGCCATCGCGTGCGCCGTCAGCGCGACGATCGGCACGCCGACGCCGCGGCGACGAAGCTCGGTGGCGGCGGCGTAGCCGTCCATCTCGGGCATCTGCATGTCCATCACGATGAGATCGAACGGCCCCGCGGTCGTCGCAAGATCGACGGCCGCGCGACCGTTGGCGGCGACGCTCACCTGCGCCCCGGCCGTCGCCAGCAGCATCATGAGCAGCCGCTGCGTGTCCGGGGTGTCTTCGACGATCAGCACGCTGCCGCGCAGGCGGGTGGCGACGAAGCTGTCGGGCTGCGCCATCGATTGTGCTTCACCGGTCTCCTCCGGCGCCGACGCCGGCGCAGGCGCGCGGACGGGAAGGACGATGCGGAAGGTGGTCCCGAAGCCGACGTCGGAGTTCACGTCAATATTTCCGCCGAGCATCGTCACCAGGCGATGCGTGATCGCCAGACCCAGCCCGCTGCCGCCGAAGCGGCGGGTCATCGTCTCGTCCGCCTGCGTAAAGGGTCGAAAGAGCCTGCTCACCTGCTCCTCGTTCATGCCGATGCCGGTGTCGCGCACGTCGATCCGCAGCGACGGCTGTTGTCCGTCGCCCGCGGCGGCGTCGCAAGCGACGCGCACGGCCACTTCGCCGGCCTCGGTGAACTTGATCGCATTGCCGAGCAGATTGACCATGATCTGGCGGAAGCGCAGCGGGTCGCTGCTCATCTGCCGCGGGACCGGTCCGTCGAAATCGAGACGCAGGTTGATCCCTTTCTGCACCGCGCGCGGGCGCATCATTTCGACGACGTCGCCGACGAGCTGTGCCGGGTCGCACGCGACCGATTCCATCTGCATCTTCCCGGCTTCGATCTTCGACAGGTCCAGGATGTCGTTGATCAGCTCGAGCAGGTGCTGAGCGTTGCGGCGGATGACGTTGACCCACTCGCCGCGCTGGTCGTCCGATTGCTCCGGGTCGGCCAGCAGATCGGCGTAACCGAGGACGGCGGTCATCGGCGTGCGGATCTCGTGACTCATGTTCGCCAGGAAGTGACTCTTGGCGCGGCTGGCGGCGTCGGCGATGTCGCGCGCTTCAGACAACGCGGCGGACTGCTTTTCCAGCGTCGCCTTCGCCGCCGCGAGCTCGTCGGCATGCTGTCGCAGCGCGATCTCGGCGGCGTGGGCTTCGGTCTTGTCGAGGAGCACGTAGGAGAATTGCTGGCGCGGGGAAGCATTCTTGATGGGGCAGACGACCGCGCGGAACCATCGAAGTCCGCGCGCGGTCTCGCGCTCGTACTCGAACTCCACCGGACCCTCCGCCACCGCCGCCGCCCGGTACTGCTCGACGAACATCCGGGCGGTCTCGGCCGCCACGCCCAGCTCGGACAGCCGCCGCCCG
>JAICTV010000234.1 GCA_025936175.1 Phycisphaerae bacterium | reverse complement strand
TTCAGACGCCTGCGGCTCCGGTGGAAACGGCCAAGATTGCGGCGGAGGCGCCGGCGCCGCTCGCCCCCGCCAAGACGCAAGCGACTCCCGCCGCGCCTGCGGCTGCGCCGACGGGTCCGGGGGCTCCGTCTCAAGCGCCGGCTGCGCCGACTGCGCCGCACGCGAAGCCCGCTGCGCCCGGTCGCCCCGTCGTGCAGCATGATCTCAATCGTCCGCCGCAGTTGCGCGAGACGATCACGCTGGCGAATCGTCCCGGGCTTGGGCCGCCCGAACGCAAGCCGATTACTCCGGCGCCACAGTTGCTCAAGCCCAAGCCCGCGGTGATCGCGGGTCCGACGATCGTGCGCGAGGAGGCTCCGGAGCACGTGCCGCTCCCGCGTCCGCGGCGTCCGATCGGTGAAGGCAGCGGACCGTCGCAGCCGCAAATCGGGATCGCGCGTCCGGGCGGCGGCGTGGGCCGCGGCGTGAAGGTGAGCGATGAGGAGGAGGAGAAGAAAAAAGGCCGCAGCCTGAGCAATCGCCGGCGCGGCGGCGTCGACGGACGTCGCGGCGAGGCGAACGAAAAGCTCAAGGAGTTCACCGAGCAGGACCTGATCGATCGCCAGATCCGTCTGGCCGCCGCCGCACAGAGCCGCGCGACCTTCGAGGGCCACCTCAAGAAGACGCAGGCGCGCGGCACGCATGCGATCGCCAAGTCGGTCGTGCAGAAGGGCGAGCCTGTCGTCATCGAGGAACCGATCAGCGTGAAGTCGCTCTCGGCCGCGACCGGCATCAAGACCAGCCAGATCCAGGGCAAGCTGCTGAGCCAGGGCGTCGCCGCGACGATCAACTCGACGCTCGACGCCGACACCGCCGCCGCCATCGCGATGGAGTTCGGCATCGAGCTGCACATCGCGCAGGAGGAGACGCTGGAAGAGCAGTTGATGAGCGAGATCGAGGCGCGGGATGTAGACGAGGGCAAGCTCGTCAAGCGCCCGGCGGTGGTCACGATCCTGGGCCACGTCGACCACGGCAAGACTTCGCTCCTGGACAAGATCCGCAACGCGAACGTGGCGGCGGGGGAAGCGGGCGGCATCACGCAGCACACGGCGGCGTGGGTCGTCGAGATCACCGGCGGCGACGGGACGCCCAAGCGCGTCACCTTCATCGACACGCCGGGCCACCAGGCCTTCACCGCCATGCGCGCCCGCGGGGCGAACATGACGGACGTGGTCGTGCTGGTGGTATCCGCGGCGGAAGGCGTGCAGCCGCAGACGGTCGAGTCGATCAACCACGCCCGCGCGGCGGGCGTGCCGATCGTCGTCGCGCTCAACAAGATCGATCGTCCGGACGCGAACCCCGACATGGTCCTGGGCCAGCTCGCGCAGCAGGAGTTGAACCCCGTCGAGTGGGGCGGCGAGACGGAAGTCATCCGCACCAGCGCCGTCACCGGACAAGGCATCAAGGAGCTGATCGAAATCCTCGACTACCAGGCGGAGCTGCTCGACCTCAAGGCCGATCCGTCCTCTCCGGCGCGCGGATCGGTCATCGAGAGCCGCGTCGATCCGGGCCTCGGCTCGATCGCCACCGTGCTGGTGCAGGACGGCACACTGCACACGGGCGAGGTCGGGCTCTCCGGTCCCGGGTACGGACGCATCCGCACGCTGCTCAACGATCGCGGCGAGCAGATCACCGAAGCCGGCCCGAGCACGCCGGTCATCGTCTCGGGCTTGTCGATTCTCCCCAACGCGGGCGACAAGTTCTTCGTGCTCGACGATTTCGACCGCGCGCGTTCGATCGCGGCCGAGCGCGAGTCGCTCGCCCGCCAGAACGTGCTCGCCCAGCAGAACAAGGTCACCCTCGACAACCTGTTCGATACGATGAAGGAGGGCGACATCAAGACGATCAACCTGATCGTCAAGGCGGACGTGCAGGGCTCGGTGGAAACGCTGGCGCAGACGATCACCGACCAGAACACCGACGAGGTGCGCATCCGCGTCATCCACTCGGCGGTCGGCCCGATCAACGAGAGCGACGTCGAGCTGGCGGATGCGAGCAAGGCCGTCATCATCGGCTTCCACGTCGTGCCGGACGAATCGGCGCGGCAGATGGCCGAGCAGCGGCACATCGAGATCCGCACCTACCGCGTGATCTACGAGATCTTCGACGACATCAAGAAGGCGTTGAGCGGCATGCTCGAGCCGGAAATCCGCGAGAAGCTGCACGGCCATGCGGAAGTGCGGCAGGTGTTCAAGGTGTCGCGCCTCGGCAACATCGCCGGCTGCTTCGTCACCGACGGGCACATCACGCGCGGCAGCCGCGTCCGTCTCATTCGCGACGGAAAGATCATCACCGAGGACTTGTCGATCGAAACGCTCCGCCGCGTGAAGGACGATGTGAAGGAAGTGAAGGCGGGCCTCGAGTGCGGCATCAAGCTCGCCGGGTACGACGACATCAAGCTCGGCGATCGTTTCGAGGCGTACGTGCGGGAGACGTTCCAGCGGACGCTGTAAATGATCTTGCGGGCATGGATCATCGTGATCGCATTTGCCGGTCTCACTGCCGGTTGTTCGAGCGATCGCGTCGCCCGGCCGAGCCTGGATGATCCGCCGATCAACGGAGCGGCCGAAGCGCAGAAAGGGTTTGATCAGGACTTTCAGCAGCGGTCGCGCGATCACCTGCAACGGCAGGATCCGGACAGGCACGAGAACGTGAGGAACGGGTCATTCCAAGGTTGATCGTCGTCATCTTCGCCTCGCTGTTGCTGCCGGCGTGCTCGTCGCCGGAGAACGGTCGCGCGACCCGCGTCGAGACCCGGCCGATGACGCAGAACGACACGCCGTTCGGCGGCGGTTTTCCGCCGAGCAATCAGGCGAACGGCGATCCGTTCGATCGCTCGGGTGATCGCACGATCGTCGGCCCGAGGTACGGAGCGGACAACGGAGCGCCTGAAACACGCGTGGGTGGCAACGGAGATTCACGACTCACCACCGGCGATGGCCGGATCAAGTAAATGACCGTAGGCGTTTTGCAGTTGGAGTTGTCGATCGGCGACGCGATGAGCCTGAAGGACAAGCGGCGGGTGATCAAGAGCCTCAAGGACCGCATCGCCCACGGGCACAACGTCTCGATCGCGGAGGTCGGCGCTCTCGACGAGCACCGACGGTCGATCATGGGCGTGGCGATGGTGGCCAACGACAGCGGCTACGTCGAAGGCGCGTTGAGCAAGCTTGTCGATTTCGTGAAGACGGTGCCGAGCGTGGATTTGGTCGATTACCAGATTGATTTGTTATGACGCGACGAACCGAAATGCTGGGCAGCACGATTCAGCGCGAGCTGATGGAAATCATCATGCGCGAGCTGCAGGACCCGCGATTGACCGGGCTGCCGAGCATCACGCGCGTGAAGGTCAGCCCCGATTTGTCCGTCGCCGACGTGTACGTGACGGTGATGGGCAGCGCGGGCCATCAGGAGGCGGCGCTGAACGCGCTGCGGCACTCCGCGGGCATCATGCGCACGCGGCTGACGAAAGTGTTGTCGATCCGGCAGGCGCCGTTTCTCAAGTTCCACATCGACGAGGGGCTCAAAAAAGAGCTGGCGTTGCTGGATGCGATCCGCAAGGCCAACGAAGAAGATCGCGAGCGCGCGGCCAACGCCAACGCCAATGCCGATGGCGATCAAGGGAAGTCCGAGGAAGCCGATCACTAATGAAAAACGCCACCAAACACGCCGATGAGTTGAAGTCGCTGTGCAGGAAGCTGATGCGCGAGCACAAGCCCGACGCCGAATTGCAGCCGCAGGATGCGCTGTGGGCGCTGGTGCGCGGCGCGATGAGCTACGACGTCGCCGACGGCCGCGCCGAAGACGCGATCAAGGTGATCCAGAAGGAGTTCGTCGATCTCAACGAGCTGCGCGTCGGGACGGAGCTGGAGGTTCAGGACCTGCTCGGCGTGCGCTATCCGAAGATCGAGGAGCGCGTGAAGCTGATCACGTCGGCGCTCAACGCGATCTTCGAGAAGGAGCACACGCTCAGCCTCGATCGCCTCAAAGACGTCAGCCGGCGCGATGCGCGGCAGTTCCTCCGCGACCTGCCGGAGATGACGCCGTTCGTCGAGGCGTACGTGATGCTGTTCAGCTTCGGCGGGCACGCGTTCCCGCTGGACGAGGGGATGCTCGAGTACCTGCGGGATGATGAGATCGTCGAGGAATCCACGCCGGCGGAAGAGGCGCAGAAGTTCGTCGAGCATCATCTCAAGGCCGAGGAGATGTTCCCGTTCTACGTCGCCCTCCGTGCCGCATCGGCGGACGGGTCCAAAGGAAAGAAGAAAGCGAAAGCATAGCGAGTGCCGAGTGCTGAGTCCTGAGTGCTGAGTTGACGCGCTCTCACTCAGCACTCAGGACTAAGCACTCAGGACTGATCATGACCGAGAAGCTTCCCGCATCCACCCTCCGCATCGGCCTGCCGTCGGGCAGTCTGCAGAACGCGACCGTCGAACTTTTCGCCAAAGCCGGCTATCGCGTGCGCATCGCGGACCGCAGCGTGTTCCCGTCGTTCGATGATCCGCAGATCTCTTCGGTGCTGTTCCGCGCGCAGGAGATCAGCCGGTACGTGTGCGACGACATCGTGGACTGCGGCCTGACCGGGTGGGACTGGATCGTCGAGAACGGCAACGAGAAGGACGTGGTCGAGATCTGCGAGCTGGAGTATAGCCGCGCAAGCGTGAATCCGGTCAAGTGGGTGCTCGCGGTGCCGGAGGAGAGCGCGATTCGCTCGGCGAAGGAGCTGAACGGGGCGATCATCGCGACGGAGCTGGTCAACACGACGCGCCGCTACTTCGAGCAGCAGGGCGTGAAGGTGACGGTCGAATTTTCGTGGGGCACGACCGAGATCAAGGCGCGGCTGCTCGATGCGATCGTCGATTGCACCGAGACCGGCTCGAGCCTGCGCGCCAACAACCTCCGCATCGTCGACACGATCCTGACGAGCACGACGCGCTTCGTCGCAAACCGCAAGGCGTGGGACACGCCGTGGAAACGCGAGAAGATGGAAAACATCGCGATGCTCCTGCAGGGCGCCATCCAGGCGCGGGCAAAGGTCGGGCTGAAGATGAATGTGCCGGAGGCGAAGCTGGCCGAAGTGGTCGGGTTCCTGCCTGCGGAGAAGAGCCCGACGGTGTCGCGCTTGGCGGATTCGCAGTGGGTGGCGGTCGAGGTGATTCTTGAAGAGAAGCAGGAGCGTGAGCTCATTCCGCGCTTAAAACGCGCGGGGGCGACTGGAATCATCACCTACCCGTTGAATAAGGTCATCCCGTAGCATCGTGTGCCACTGGACGTGTGCCACAATACGTGGCCTGGGCGTCTCGCCTGAGCGTTCTCGCGGAGCGATCTTCTGAAAACCACCGCTGCCGTTATCCTCGCGTCTCTTCTGACTGTGATCGGCTGCGCGTCGAAACCGAAGGCGCTGCCGTCGGTCACGCCGCCGGCGACGACGCGGGCGGTTGTTAAAGCGGATCTGCCGCTCGACGAGATCGGACCGAAGCCTGTTCTGCCCACTGCGACGACCGAGCCCGCGACAACCCAATCCGCCGACGACGATCGCGCGCCGCTCGAATCAATCGAGCTGTTCGCGCACGCGCGCGACGCGATGCTGCAGGGCCAGCGCTACACCGCGATCAACCTGCTCGAGAAGGCGATCAAGCTCGATCCGAAGAGTTACGAGCTTCGCTATTGGCTGGGCGAGGCCAACGCCGGGCCGTCGATGCCGTACGATCCGGCGATCAACGCTTTCGAATCCGCCGCCGCCATCGATCCGAACCATGTCGCGCTGCAGTCGGAGCTCGGCCGGTTGTATCTCGCCAAGGGCGAAGTCGCCAAGGCGATTGAGCACCTGCGGCTCGCGCTGCAGACGGATGAATACGACGATGACGACAGCGCCGCGGCCGTCGTCGATTTCTATCTCGCCAAGGCATTGCAACAAGCGGGTTACGACCGCGCCGCGCTCGATGCTTATGTCCGGCTGATCGGGCGATTGCAGCACGGCGGGCTCGTGACGCGCGGGAGCCCGGAGCTGTCCTATCTCGTCGCGCAGCCGGAGGGATTGTTCGTCCAGGTCGGAGAACTCTGCGAAAAGCGCGGGATGCTCGACGACGCGATTCGGCTCTACAAGCTGGCGGTCGATCGCAAGGGCGAGGATTTCTCGTATCAGTCGCACCTCGTCCGGGCCCTCGCGGCGGCGGGGAAGCACGATGAAGCAACGGCGGCGGCGACGGAGGTCGTCCGGCAGTTCCGCGCCAGCCCGGAGTCGCTCGCGCTGCTCAAGGACGTGTTCAGGAAGTTCGGCGGTGACGACGCGGTCGCGCGCGAGCTGGAGCGACTGCACCGCGAGCAGCCGACCGATCGCACGGTCCTCTACGCCCTGGTTGATGTGCTGAACAGCGGCGGGCACCGCGATCGGGCGGTCGCGCTGCTCAGCGACGCCGCAAGGAGTCAGCACTACGACACGGAGCTGGTCCGCCGACTGTTCAAGCTCTACGACAGCGCGGGTGATGTGGACGCGGGCGCGCGGCTGGTGATCGACGCGCTCGCCGCCCGACCGGACGGCACGCGCGACTTCCTCCCGCTCTGGACGGAGCTGCTCCGCCCCTGGCGGAAGAACCACATGACGGTGGACCGCCTGCAGTCGCTGTCCGTTTCGCCGCAGGCGCAGGCGGCGAAATCGTTCTGGCTTGCGGAGCTGGCGCGGATCTGGGGCCGCGAGCAGCTCGCTCGCGCGTCGCTCGAGCAGGCGGTGAAACAGCTCCCGCCGTTCGCGCCGGCATATCGCGTACTGATCGGTCAGTACTGGCAGCGGCAGGATTGGGATGCGGCGCAGAAGACCAGGGCCTCGGAAGATTTGATCGCATCGGTTGAGCGCGCCGGCGATCCCGCCCTCGCCGCCGAGCTGCGCGGTCTGCTGGCGCTGGCGAAGAAGGATCCGTCCGAGGCGATCAAACAGCTCAACCGCGCGCAGGAGCTCGGCGATGTTTCTGCCGATCTGCGGCTGGCGCAGGCGACCGCATTGCAAGCGACCGGCGAAGGCGATCGCGCCGCGGCCGCGCTGTGGAAGCTGATCCAGGACCAGCCGACGTGCGATGACGCGTACCTGCAGCTCTTCCGCCGGTACCTCGACGATCAGCAGTTCAGCGACGCCATCAAGGTGATGCAGACGTGGGTGGCGAACGATCCGAACAATCCCAACGCGAAGATTTTGCAGTCCAGCGTCTTCCTTCAGGCGCACCAGGAGGCGGCCGCCGAGAGGATTTTAGACGATCTTTTCGACCGCGAGCCGGACAACGGCGACGTGCTGGCGGCCTTGAGCGCCTTCTACGGCCAGACCGGTAAGATCGATCAGTTCATCGCGAAGCTCGAAGCGCAGCGCACCGCGCATCCCGAAAACCGGACCGCCATCGAGCAGCTTGTGCTCATCTACGCCGCACAGAAACGAACCGCAGATGCCGCGCGCGTCCTCGACGAGACGCGCAAGGCGGTTTCGAACGATCCGGATTTGCTTTATTACCTCGCCAGCCTCTACACGCGCATCGGACAGAAGGAGACGACGGAGCAGATCCTCGAGCAGATCGTGCAGAACGATCCGAAACACGCTCCGGCATGCAACGATCTCGGTTACTCCTGGGCCGAGCAGGGCAAGAATCTGGTCCGCGCCGAATCGCTCATCCGCACGGCGGTGGCGAAGGAGCCGGACAATCACGCCTATCTCGACAGCCTCGGCTGGGTGCTCTACAAGCGCGGGCGCTTTGATCAGGCGAAGACGGCGCTGGAGCAGTCGATCGGCAACGCGAGCCTGCCGGATCCCACGGTGCTCGATCATCTCGGTGACACGCTCTATCGGCTCGATCGCAAGACCGATGCGCAGAAGGAATGGAAACAGGCCGCGGATCGACTTGGCGTCGGCGCGACAACGCAGCCCGCGGAGTCGGCGCCGGCGGATGATGCGGGCGCCGCAGGCGACGACACGCAGCCGCTTCGGTTAGAATTGATGAAGAAGCTCAAGCAGGTCGAGGCGGGTCAGCCGGTCAGCGTTTCACCGGTCTCCGCCGACGCGGCAGCTCCCAGGCAAGCGAACAAGGAAAAGTAGAGATGGCCGGCCACAGTCACTGGGCAAAGATCAAGCGCGCCAAGGGCGCCAACGACGCCAAGCGCGGCAAGATCTGGAGCAAGATCGCGCGCAAGATCATCATCGCGGCCCGCAACGGCGGCGACCCGCGCGACAACCTGAACCTGCGCTACACGATCGACGAGGCC
>JAICTV010000161.1 GCA_025936175.1 Phycisphaerae bacterium | reverse complement strand
GTCAACGCGATCCGCTCGCCTGCGGCGCGACAGGTGAAGATTGATCCAGCCGCAACCGCGCCGGCCACCTCGCCCGCGATCTTCCCGACGACGCCTTGGTCCGTCACCTTCTCCGACGGCACACGCGTCGATCTCGTCGGCATCACCGATACGCCCGGCAAGGCCGATCGCTGGTGGGGCGCCGACGGCGCGCCCGTCGCCGCGCCGCAGCCGCTGCCGCGCGCCAGCGGCGGTTTCGCGCCCGGCCGCTTCCCCGCGCTGCCGCCGGGATACAAGGCGTATCAGATCGTCCTGCGACAAGGCGCGGCGGGAGCGAACGCCAAAGACGTCAGCATCTACACCACCGTCCCCACCGCCGGCAGCAGCAGCGGCGCGCGCGATTATCCGACCGGCCGGCGGTACGAGCTCACCGCGGCGATCGATGAGCACCTCAAGAGCCTCGACCTGAAGGTGACCTGCGACAAAGGCCCGTGGACGCTCGACTGGCGTTACGAGCTCAAAGGCCCGCAGAACCCCGCGGCGACACAGCCGACCGATCTCAAGATCGGGAAGGTGTACGAGAAGAACGGCCAGACCCAGGTCGAGATGACCAACCTCCCGCGCCCGCACGACCCGACGGATTACCGCTCGTCGCAGTACCTGATCGTGACCGCCAGCGGCAAGGAGATCGGCGCATCGAGCATGACCAGCTCGAGCAACGGACCAAACATCGAAGGGTTCAAGGTGCCGCTGAAAGACGCGGTGGCGCTGGTGTGCCGCTCGCGGCCGCTGGAGTATCGCGGGATCAAAGACGTGTCGCTCGTGCCGGGCGTGAAGGTGGTCGTGACGACGCAGCCGACGACGGCGACGACGGCGGCACATTGACGCGACATCAGCTATCGCGCGCTGTTCGCCGCGCGGTACTCCGCCGCGGCGTGCGGCCAGTCCTGCTCGTGCTCATAGATCTGGCCGAGGACGGCATGAATCTCGCGCTCGCTTTGCTGCTGCTGAAGCGCTGTCAGCGCGGCGTCCTTCGCCTCTGGCCAGCGATTTAGACCCATCAGGGCACGCGCCCCGAGAAGATTGTGCCGCCAGGCCGGGAGCGCGCCGTCGGGGAGCTTCATCAGCAACTCCATCGCATCGTCGGCTTTCGCCGTGTCGAGCAATCGCTCGATCATGCGGATGTCGCGCGCGGTCTTGGAATCCGCGACGATGTCCGGAGCGGAGATGCGCGTCGTCGCGCCGGCGGGAGTGATCTTGCCCGCGGCGAGATCGAGGTAGGGCGGGAGGCGGACGGAAAGCGTCTCGGCTTCGCCCGCGATGCGGGCGGTCTCCAGACCGTCGCCGCGCAGGACGAGGACGGTGGGAAAGCCGTGCACTTCCAGCTCGCCGCACATCGAACCATCGGCATCCGCGATGAACTGGATCGACTGTCGCGAAGACGCAAGGGACGCGGCACGCGCGGCGGCGGTAGCGCCGTTGACGATCACGATCATCCGCGCGGCTGACGCGTCCTTCAACGTCGCCTGCAACCGCGCCAGCACGTCGTCCGTCTCCTTAACCTGATCCGCCCGCATGGCGGCGACGACGATCGGCGCGTTCGATCCGTCCGGCCCCTTCACCGTCCGCCCGAGCACGTCGCTCATGTCGATCGTCACGCCCGACGGCCGCTCGCCGACGATCGAGGCGACGGCGGGCGCCGTCGTCGCCACGCCGATGACGTTCTTCACCGGCACGCTGCGGTCGTAGCGATAGATCGGATGGCAGCCGGGGTAACACGAGCCGCCGGTTTGCGTCTTCGTGTACCGAATCGGCATCGTCCACGTGCCGTAGGTGATGCTCGGGCGGACGATGACCGCGTTGTCGCCGGAGTGATTGTTGTGGCACACGCGGCAGTTCTCGCCGCGCTCCTTGGTATCCCGCACGTGCAGCGTGTGCAGGTTGCGCTCGCCGTTGCGGAAGTTGGTGAGCTTCGCAGTCTTTTCCTCCGTCACGAGTTTCAGATCGTGGCAACTGAAGCAAAGCTCGTACTGCTGCGGCGAAAACTTCTGGTAGAAGATCTTCGAATAATGCCTGGTCAGAAAGAGCTGCTGATTGGAGCCGTGCGCGACGTGACACCCGGCGCACGAGCCGTCCTTGATCCCGCCGTGCTTCGTCAGCTTCTCGTCCATCAACTCCGCGACAGCGGGCACGACGTAGCCGCGGTTGGTCTTCTGCTCGGTCTTGTGACACGACATGCAGAGCTTGTCGGGCGAATCGCTGACGAGCTTTGCCAGGCTCGATCCGTGCGGCGTGTGGCAGTTCGTGCACGCCCTTTCATCCGACATCACAGGCGTATGCGGATAGCGCGCGGCCCGCGCCGCCGTCGTCACTTTCTCGTGACACCCGCCGCACTGCGCGATGATCGGCTGCGTCGTCGCGTTGGCATGTTTTGACCCGTGCACGTCGTGGCACTTCTCGCAGCCCTTCTCCAGTGCCTTGTGCGTGAATTTTACTTTCGCCATCGACGCCGCGAATTCCTCGTGACACGCCAGGCATAAATCCGGCCCCGCGAGATCGACCAGCTTGGGGAAGCGTGATGCGTGGGCCGGGTGGCACGAGTCGCACGCGCCCTGCTTCACCGGCGCGTGCAGGAACGTCTTGCCCGTTGTGATCTTCTCGTGACAGCGGTTGCAAAGCTCTTCGATCGAGTTCTCGCGGATGAGCGCTTTGTTCGTCCCGCCGTGCGGATCGTGGCAGCCGAGACACTGCCCTTCCTTCACCGGCTTGTGGACCACCGGCATCGCCGACACGTCGAACTCGTGGCAGTAGGTGCACATCTGGACCTTCTCGCGGACGAAGCGGAAGGTGTGCGACTGGGCGTCGGCCAGCTCGTGACACGCGTCGCACGCGTTGACGCCGACGGGGCCATGAACGACGGCGTAGTTGCGCACGCTGGCGTGACACTCATCCCGCACGCAACCCGCCTGGCCGATCGCTTCGCGCGGCTTGCCGCCTTTCGCCGGAACCGTCGTCGGCGCGGCGGGCGACGACGCCTGGATCAACAGCACGACGGCGATAAACATGAAGGCGTGGCTTGGTCGTCCCGCCCGAGCGATCGAGCGGAGTGGCGCATTTCGGCCGAAGAGCGGCTGGCCGCCGCAAATGCCCGGGCGAGACGCCCAAGCCACGATGTGACTGAGGCGACTCATCGTCGAATCCTCTTGATTACCGCTCGCGTCGTCGGCTGCGTCGCCACGGGCGCGGCCACCGCGATCAGCACCACCGCGGGTCGGGTTGTCACGACAGGGCCCGGGCGATCCTTCGGATACGCGATGCCTGCCCGCTTGTGGCACTGCGCGCCGCCGCAGCTCATCGCGACCGTGCTCTTGTAGTTCGCGTGGCACTGCGCGCACTTGAACTTCGCGTGATCCGCATCGAGCGCCTGCCCGGTCATCTGATGCGCGAACGCCGCGGGCGCCGCCTGCTGCTCATCGAAGTGACAGTGCCTGCAGTTGTCCGCCTGGTGGCAACTGATGCACGGCCCGTGCGAGTCCTTCCACGTCCGGCCGGGATGCACAGGAAGCTGTGCGACGGGCGTGGTCGTCACCTTCTTTCCCTCGTGGCAGTGCGCGCAGTTGTCCTTGCGATGGCACTGCACGCAGCGGATGCCGAAGGCTTCGGAATGCTCCTTGTGCCGGAACAGGACATTGACGCCGACGGCGGGAATGAAGCGCGCCTTGTAGAGCTTTTCGCCCGGCGCCGGGATCGGCGGGTGCATCCGCCCGACGATGTCATCGACGCTCGGCGCCGGCGTCTTCGCCGCCGCGATGCGCGTGTCTCTCTGCTTGTGACAGGCCGAGCACCCGTTGGCATGCGCCCATTCGCGGTGACAGTTCAGGCACTGTCGGTGCAGCGCGCCCTTGAGATTGGGCATCCGCAGATCGGCGTCCTTCCCCGAGATCTCGTGACACGACTTGCACTGCGGCACGGCGCCGGCTGCCGCTTGCGTCCTTGCGCCACGTAATATGATGGCCGCTCTGGTCGTCGCCGCGGGCGTGCGGTGGTGGCACGTCGTGCACCCGTCCCACATCTCCGCCATCCGCGCGTGCGCTCTGTGGTCGAACGGCACGGGCTCGTAGGTCGCGACCAGCTCACGCAAGATGACGACGTCGGGGCCGCGATCGGAGGGTTGGCTCGTGGGAACCGTCTGCGCGAATGTGAGGCACGCGAGCAGAAGCGGAAGCGCCAGATACAGCAACGTCTTCACGCCGCCGCTCGCTTCTGCCGCGGCTCGAGGATCGGCAGGTACGTTACCATCACGCGGTAGACGAGCAGCAGCGCCGCGACGAGGCCCAGCGAGACCATGAACTCCGTCACCGAAGGGATGTACCGCTTCTGCTGGAACGGCGGATGGAACGCGAGCACGAACACGTTCAGCCGGTTCAGCACGACGCCGAGGATGATGCTCAGGCACGCCAGTGCCACGCGCTTCGGCGAGCGCGTCACCTTCGGCGCAAACAGCAGCACGAACGGCACCATCAGCAGGAGGATCTCCGCGATCCAGAGGAAGCCTTCGTACGATCCATCAAGCAGGTAGCTCCACGTCCCGCGCCACGCCATGTCGGCGAATTTCACGACCAGATAGAGCGACATGAATACCGGCAGGTATTTCCGCGCCAGCGGCTCCAACGCTTCCATCTCCGGCTCGCGCTCGAGACACCACGACGCGAAAAGCATCGTGAAGATCACCATCGGCAGCCCGACCATCATCGCGCTGAGCAGGAAGTGCAGCGGCGCGAGCGGCGACCACCAGAGCGGATGCAGCTTGTACGGCGCGATGACGAGCAGATTGCCCAGCGACGACTGGTGGAACGTCGAAAGCGCCACGCCGAGGCACAGCAGCAGCGGCATGACAGAATCGAGGAACCTCTTCGCGATCTCGGTCAGTCGATAGACGCGCGGCAAGCGCTTGAACCAACTCTCGCCGAGCAGTCGCTCGCAGACGATCGGCATCAGCTCGGCGTACTGCACGTTCAGATAAATCATCACGCACATGCCGACTTCGAACAGCACGCTGTTTTCCTGCCACATCGGCGGGAGCATCGTGATCGGGAGCTTCCACCATTTTCCCAGGTCGGCCAGCAGTCCCGGCACGTAGAACGTGTACCCGAGCAGTGCGGTGACGAGCGCGCTGCGCGCCAGCGTGTGATAGCGCTCGCGGTGGAAGACGTGGAAGATCGCCGCCGAGACGAAGCCGCCCCCGGCGAGCGCGATGCCGCTGCCGACGTCCATCGCGATCCACAAGCCCCAGGGATGCTGCTGGTCAAGGTTCGTCGAAGCGGCGAGGCCGACGCTCATTCGGTAGATCCAGAAGCCGATGCCAACCAGAACGATCGAGAGCAGCGCCCACACGCCGGGGGTGAGCAGCTTGTGCGCGATCGGTGCGTGCTGGTGATGAACGTGAGGCGGCGGACGTGCTGCCAAGCCGGCGACTTCAGCCGCCGGCTTGCCATGATGCTCTTCAGCGCGGTGATAGTTCCGCGCAGTCCGGAAGAACATCGCCAGCAGGAACAAATACCACGTGATCGGCGCGATCCAGTGCTTGAACACGCCGTGCTGGATGCGCTCCGTCAGCGCCGGGGGCGCGGCTTCACCGAGCGAGAGAAAACCCGCCTGCTCGAATTTCACCGGCGAGAGGTACATCCACGACGTCCCGCCGACTTCCTTCTCGCCGTAGACATGATCGACGTAGCGGCCTTCGTGCGTCTTGATCTTCCCGTGCGCGACCGGGATCAACTCATTGCGTTTTCCAAAGACAAGCGCTTCGCGCGGGCATGCGGCCACGCACGCGGGCTTCTCGTCCTTCGCGATCCGCGGCGCGCAGAAGGTGCACTTCTTCACCTGTGGGGTCAGCGATTTGTCGTACTCGTAGGTCGGGATCTGAAACGGGCACGCCACCATGCAATACCGGCAGCCGATGCACTTCCACGCGTCGTAGGTGACGGCGCCGTTCTCGTTCTTGCGCAGCGCCCCGACGATGCACGCCGACACGCACGCGGCGTGGTTGCAGTGCATGCAGTTGACCTTCGCGTAAACCGGCGCGCCTGCCTTCGGCGCTTCACCCGTCTTCCACGCGTTGACGACGGTGAACGCGCTCGGCGCCGGCCGGCGGTTGACGCGAAAGACGGACATGTCCTCGTAGCTCTTGAGTTCTCCCGCGTCGATTCCGTTCACCTGCTTGCACGCGTACTCACATTGCCGGCACCCAACGCAGGCGGTGAGATCGACGAGAACGCCAAACGGATCTCTCGGTCCGGTCGAATGACCCTCCGCATGATGGTTCGACTCACTCGCCAGCGCCTGCGTTCCAATCAGCGCCCCGGTTCCGACAGCAGCAAGACAGCCAGCATGTTTGAGGAACTGTCTCCGATCCGGGCCCGAAGCATCGACAGGCCTCAAGCCGGGGCGGAAGCCCCGGATGGATCGTCGGATCGACCGAACGTAACCGCGGCGCGCTATCGTGAATAATTTCACAATCGACTCTTAAAAAATCGGCGCGTTCGCGCCACGTCGCTCGGAAGCCCGGCCTGCCGATCAGCGGACAATCTACTCCTCTATCGACAGAGTTTCTCCTCTCCATCGGCGCTTTCAAGAGCGTTGTGTAAGTGAGATCGCGTCCGCAGTTCACCGAATGAGAAGTGCGCACGCGGAGCGAGTCCCGCGGCTAAATGCGGGCGCCATCAGGACCTCGATCCCGGGTGCGGATGAAACTTTGTCTCGCCCTCGCGCGGTGCGATTGCTAAACTCACCCGGTTTTGCCGTCCGCACTGGTATTACTGCGCGCGGACGCTGGAAGGATCGTTCGCACCTCGGGCTATGGATTGGAGTTATGAGCACATCGCAAGCCGTTGAGAAGCACAAGAAGTACCTCTTCCCCGCCGTCTCGATGTACTACCAGGAGCCGATCGAACTCGTCCGCGGCGAGGGGCCGTGGGTCTGGGATTCGGACGGAAAGAAATACCTCGACGCGTTCGGCGGCGTGCTAACGGTTTCCGTCGGCCACGCCAATCCCAAGGTCGTCGATGCGATCGTCAATCAAGTCAAGCAGATCAGCCACACCTCGACGCTGTACGCGCACAAACAGCAAAGCGATTTGGCGGAGAAGCTGGCATCCATTGCGCCGGGCAATCTGAAGAAGAGCTTCTTCACCAGCTCCGGCACCGAGGCGAACGAGACCGCCGTCACGGCGGCGCGAACGTACACCGGGCGCATCCCGCTGGTCGTGCTTCGCCACAGCTATTCCGGTCGCAGCGCGCAGACGCTGGCGATGTGCGGGCAGAGCAACTGGAAGAAGCCGCCGAACCTCATGCCCGGCGTGCATCATGCGCACGCGCCGTACTGCTATCGCTGTCCGTTCAATTTGCAGTATCCCGAGTGCGGCTTGAAGTGCGCGGAGGACATCGAAGAGCTGATCCTGACCGAGACGGGCGGGGAGATCGCGGCGTTCTTCGCCGAGACGGTCATCGGCGCCGGCGGGTTCATTGTCCCACCGCCCGGCTACTTCGAAAAAGCCGCCGCCATCGCGCGGAAATACGGCGGGCTGTTCATCAGCGACGAAGTGCAGGCGGCGTGGGGCCGAACGGGCGATCACATGTTCGGCATCAGCCACTGGAAGGTCACGCCGGACATGCTCACCAGTGCCAAAGGCATGGGCAACGGCACGCCGATCGGTCTGACCATCGCCACGCCGGAAGTCGCCGACAAATACCCCGGCGTCACCTTCGCCACCTTCGGCGGTAACCCCGTCTCCTGCGCCGCCGCGCACGCGACGATCGACGTGATCGAGAACGACGGCTTGGTGAAGAACTGCGCCGTCGTCGGCAAGCATCTCGGGGAGCGCTTCGCGCAACTCAAAGAAAAACACCAACTCGTCGGCGACGCGCGCGGCTTAGGCCTGATGCAGGCGCTCGAGCTGGTGAAAGACCGCAAGACCAAGGAGCCCGCGCCGCAAGCAACGGCGGCCGTCTTTGAAGAAACCAGGAAGCGCGGCGTGCTCATTGGCAAGGGCGGCGTCTGGGGCAACGTCATCCGCACGGGGCTGATGCTCAACTCGACAAAAGAACAAGCCGACCAACTTGCCGATGCCATCGATGCAGGCCTCACCGCGGCTGCAAAGATGTGAGCCGCCAAGGACGCCAAAGACGCCAAGAAAACGACTTCTGATTTCTTCCTTGGCGATCTTGGCGGCTCCCAAATTGATTTGGAGTTCATCATGTCAGTGTTGATCAAGAATGGCCGCATCATCACCGCCACCGACGATTACAGCGCAGACATCTTGATCGACGGCGAGACGGTCAGCGCGATCGGGAAGAACCTTCCGATGAAAGCGGATCGGACCATCGACGCCAAAGGAAAACTCGTCATCCCCGGCGGGATCGATCCGCACGTACACATGGAGCTGCCCTTCGGCGGGACCGTTTCGTCAGACGATTTTAAGACCGGCACCATCGCCGCCGCGTTCGGCGGGACGACCACCATCATCGACTTCGCCATTCAGTCCAAGGGCATGACGATGACACAGGCACACGAGGCCTGGATCGCCAAGTCCGAAGGCAAGTGCGCGATCGACTACGGCTGGCACATGGCCATCACCAAGTTCGAGAACGCCGACCGCGCGGAGATGAAAAAGCTCTACGACGCCGGCGTGACCACATTCAAGATCTTCCTCGCCTACCCGAACGTGCTCATGATCGATCAGCCGACGGTGTATCGGGTGATGAAGAACGCGGGCGAGCTGGGCGGGCTGACCCTGGTGCACGCGGAGAACGGCGAGGCGATCGAGGAGCGCATCCGCATCCTCGTCAGCGAAGGGAAGAACGAACCCAAGTATCACGCCGTCTCGCGCCCGCCGATCATGCAGGCGGACGGCGTCGCCCGCGCGGTGAAGGTCGCGGAGTTCGCCAAGGCGCCGGTCTTCATCGTCCACGTCTCCTGCGAGAGCGCGATGATGGAGATCGTCCGCTCGCGCGACGACGGCAATCCCGCGTACGGCGAAACGTGCACGCAGTACCTCTTCCTCGACGAGAGCTACTACGACAAGCCCAACTTCGAGGGCGCTAAGTACGTCTTCACGCCGCCGCTCGTGCCGAAGGAAAACATCGAGCCGCTGTGGAAGGGATTGAAGCTCGGCTATCTGCAGGAAGTCTCGACCGATCACTGCCCGTTCTTCTTCAAGGGTCAGAAAGAGCTGGGCAAAGAGACGTTCACGAAGATCCCCAACGGCGGGCCGGGCGTGGAGGACCGGCTCTCGATGACGTTCCACGGCGCGATGCAGCGCAGCTTTAGCCTGAACAAGTTCATCGACATCACCTCGACCGCATCGGCAAAGATGTTCGGGATGTTCCCCAGGAAGGGCACGATCGCCGTCGGCTCCGACGCCGACATCGTCATCTTCGATCCCGAGAAGGAGCGGACGATCAGCGCCAAGACCCATCACATGAACTGCGATTACAGCCTCTTCGAGGGCTGGAAGATCAAAGGCGAGCCGCAGACGGTGCTCTCGCGCGGCAAAGTGATCATCGAAGACGGCCAGTACAAGGGCCGGCCCGGCGAAGGGAAGTTCATCAAGCGCGGCGAGTGCGCCACCGCGTAGGAGATTTGGCCATTGAGTCATCGGGTCATTGAGTCACTGAAAGGCATCCGCAGGCCGCCTCTTTCAATGACTCAATGACCCGATGGCTGAATCACTCAATCCCATGACCACACAAGCGATTCCAGCTCTCGACTACAAATCGCCCAGCGTCGGCGACATGGCGGATTCGCCGCTGTGGAATCCGGACCTCGCTCCCACGACCTGGCAGCAGCGCAAGTGGTCGGTCCTCTCGATCGCGGCGCTGTGGATTTCGATGTCCGCTTGCATCCCGACGTACCAGCTCGCCTCGTCGCTGGTGAGCGGCGGGATGAACTGGTGGCAGTCGGTCGTCACCATCTTCCTCGGCAACGTCATCGTGCTCATCCCGATGGTGCTCAACGCGCACGCGGGGACGAAGTACGGCATTCCATTCCCCGTCTATTGCCGCGCGAGCTTCGGAACCTACGGCGCGAACGTGCCGGCGCTCTTGCGCGCGTTCGTCGCCTGCGGATGGTTCGGCATCCAGGCGTGGATCGGCGGGGCGGCGCTCTTCCAGCTCGCGGCCGCGTTTTATCCCGGATTGAAAGGCGACCACCTGACCTTCCTCGGCATCACGTTCCCCCAGTTCCTCGCCTTCCTGGTCTTCTGGGGCATCAACATGCTGGTGATCTACAAGGGGATTGATTCGATCCGCATCCTGCTGAACATCAAGGCGCCGCTGCTGATCGTCCTCGGGCTGGCGCTTCTCTACTGGGCATACCAGCGAGCGAACGGTTTTGGCCCGATGCTCGGCCAGAAATCACAGTTCGATCCGGGCCAGCCGCAAGCGGGGAAATTCTGGAGCTTCTTCTTCCCCGGCCTCACCGCGATGGTCGGTTTCTGGGCGACGCTCTCGCTCAACATTCCGGACTTCTCCCGCTACGCGAAGACGCAGCGCGATCAGATCCTCGGCCAGGCGATCGGCCTGCCGACCACGATGGCCCTCTACAGCTTCATCGGCGTCGCCGTTACCTCCGCCACCATCGTGATCTACGGCCACGCGATCTGGGACCCGATCGAATTGCTCGGCATGTTCCAGAGCAAGCCCGCTTTGGTCATCGCGATGATCTCCATCGCCGTCGCGACGCTGGCGACCAACATCGCCGCCAACGTCGTCAGCCCCGCGAACGATTTCGCTCACCTGTGCCCGAAGCTGATCAGCTTCCGCGTCGGCGGATTCATCACCGGCGTGATCGGGATCGTCATGATGCCCTGGAAGCTTATCGCCGATCCGCACGGCTACATCTTCACGTGGCTGATCGCCTACTCCGCGCTGCTCGGTGCCGTCGGCGGGATTCTCATCTGCGACTACTTCGTCCTCCGCCGCACGCGGCTGAACGTCAAAGACCTCTTCGACCCGCGCGGCCGCTACGCCTACGTCAACGGCGTCAACTGGCGCGCGATCACGGCGCTGGTGGTCGCGGTCGCGCCGTGCGTGCCCGGCTTCCTCGCCACAGTCCATCTCGCCCACGGCGTCTCGGAAGGCTGGGTGCGACTTTACACCTACGCCTGGTTCCTCACCTTCGCGATCGCGTTCGTCATCTACTGGTTCCTGATGTTCGGCTCAGCCAGCGTCGTGCAAGATAAGATCGAGGACGGAAAATCAATTTGATTCATCGGAGACGTCTCAAATGGCGACACTCGAAACCACAGTCAACGGCCTGAAACTGCCCAACCCCTTCATCATCGGCTCCGGTCCGCCGGGCACGAACGCGAACGTCATCGGCAAAGCCTTCGACGAAGGATGGGGCGGCGTCGTCGCCAAGACGATCAGCCTCGACTCCTCCAAAGTCATTAACGTCGCGCCGCGCTACGCGCGGCTGAAGACAGAAAAGTCCGGCGAGATCTTCGGCTGGCAGAATATCGAGTTGATCTCCGACCGTCCGTTCGCCGTCTGGATCGATGAGTTCAAGCAGCTCAAGGACAAGTATGCGGACAAGATCGTCATCGCGTCGATCATGGAGGAGTACAACAAGGACGCGTGGATCGAGATCGTCGAGAAGACGCAGGCGACCGGTATCGACGCGTTCGAGCTCAACTTCTCCTGCCCGCACGGACTCCCCGAGCGCAAGATGGGCGCGGCGATGGGCCAGGACTGCGGCATCATGGAGGAAGTCTGCCGCTGGGTGATGAGCGCGGCCAAGGTCCCGGTCTGGGCGAAGCTCACGCCCAACGTCACGCACATCCAGGACGGCTGCGAGGCCGCCCTGCGCGCCGGCTGTCAGGGCGTCAGCGCGATCAACACCATCCTCTGCGTCACCGCCGTCAACCTCGACACGCTCCGCCCGGAGCCGACCGTCGAAGGCTACACCACGCCCGGCGGATACTCCTGCACCGCCGTCCGACCGATCGCGCTGCGCATGGTGAAGGAATGCGCCGAGACCATCCGCGACAAGTTCCCCAACCAGGGCCGCAGCCTGAGCGCGATCGGCGGGGTCGAATCGGGCGCGGACGCAGCACAATTCATTCTCCTCGGCGGCGACACGGTCCAGGTCTGCACCGGCGTGATGAAGTACGGCTACGACATGGTCAAGCGCATGAAGGACGAGCTGCTCAGCTTCATGGCCAGGCACAACTTTGAGACCATCGAGCAGTTCAAGGGCCACAGCCTCCAGTACTTCACCACGCACGCCGACCTCGTGAAGCGCCAAGCGGAAGCCAAGGCCGCGGCGAAGGCCAGGGTCAAGGGAATGGTCACAAAAGATTCCGACTGGCAGGGCGAGAATTTCACGAAGCAGAGCGATGCGCTGGCGCGCGGGTGATGGACGAATGTTGACACGCCCTCGCTTCCTGCTGGCAATTTTCCTGTCCGCTCTCGTCGCCATCAGCGTCGAGGCGGCGTCTACGCCGACGACGCGGCGCTGGACGATCGACGGCGTCGAGCGCCAGGCGATCGTCTACGCGCCGCCCGCCGCGACGACGCGGCCGTCGCCGCTGGTTTTCGCCTGGCACGGCCACGGCGGGACGATGGAGCGCTTCGCCCGCACGTTCGCGATCCATTCGCACTGGCCCGAGGCGATCGTCGTCTACCCGCAAGGCCTCCCGACGCCGGGACGATTGACCGATTTACAGGGCAAAGCGCCGGGTTGGCAGGCCGCGCCCGGCGAGCAGGGCGATCGTGATCTCAAGTTCTTCGACGCGATGCTCGCGAGCCT
>JAICTV010000015.1 GCA_025936175.1 Phycisphaerae bacterium | reverse complement strand
GATGCGGAGATTGTCGAACTCTTTTACTTCGGCGGCTTTGGCGAGTTCTTCGACGCCCTCGATGCCGACGTAGCGCTTCGGTTTCATGCCGCGGGCGATGAGGAAATCGAGCAAATCGCCGCGGCCGCAGCCGAGGTCGAGGATCGTCAGGCCGGTCGGATCGGCGAGTTTGGTCAGCGCGTCGAAGCGCTGTTCCTGCGTGCGCTTGCTGGCCCACAGAAGCGCGGAGAAGCCGGCGCCGTGACGCTGCACGGCTCGCGCGTAGGGCCGGAGATAAGCGGGTTGTTCGGCGTGCGTCATCGCATTGCTCTCTTGCCTCTCGCGCATCTTAGGTGCGGCGTCGGCGATGGCAAACGGGAGGGTTTCGACTAGGATGCGCGCACTCGCGATGCGATGGGTGCTGCACGGGAATCTCACGCCGGCGGTGACGGATGCGCTGCTCCGGCACGAGCAGAAGCCGTCGGCGGTGGAGGAGCTGGGACTGTCGCCCGATGCGTCGCCGTGGGATTTTTTCAAGGCCGCGCAGTCGAAGCAACTCGACGTCATCACGACCGACGCGGCGCTGGTCAACGCGATCTTCGAGGAGAAGATTTACTTCAACCGCGTCGTCGTCTTCCTTCAGCTCGAAGGGGGCGACGTCGAGCAGGCCGATGCGATCGACCGCCTGTTCGAACGATACAAGCGCATGACGCCGGGCCGGCTGTACACCGTCACCGGCGCGCGGGTGAAGGTCCGCCAACTGCCAGGGAGAATGTAGACGCATGTCATTGCTCGTCACCGGTTCCATCGGGATCGACACGGTCGAGACGCCGTTCGGCAAGCGGCCGGACGTCATCGGCGGGTCGGCGATTTACTTCTCTTATGCGAGCAGTTTTTTCACGCCGGTGCGACTGGTCGGCGTGGTGGGCGAGGATTGCCCCAAGTCGCTGCTCGACGTGTTCCAGGGGCGCGAGGTGGACACGACGGGCTTGGAAATCCGCAAAGGCAGCAAGACGTTTCGCTGGCACGGGTCTTATCTGAAAGACATGAACGAGGCGGAGACGGTCGAAGTCGATCTCAACGTGCTCGCCGAGCGCGCGCCGAAGGTGCCGGAGAAATTTTTCGACAGCAGGTACGTCTTCCTCGCCAACACGCACCCGGCGTTGCAGCAGCAGATGGCCTGCTCGCTGAAATCGGCGAAGCTGATCGTCGCGGACACTATGAACCTGTGGATCCAGACCCAGCGCGACGAGCTGTGCAAGCTGCTGCCGATGATCCACGGCCTGGTGCTCAACGACGGCGAAGCGCGGCTGCTGACGGAGAAGAAGAACCTGATCGAAGCCGCGCGGGACGTGCTGAAAATGGGCCCGAAGTTCGTCGTGATCAAGAAGGGCGAGCACGGGTGTTTGATGTGCTCGGCGCGCGACACGTTCGTGCTGCCGGCGTTCCCGGCGGACAAGGTGGTCGATCCCACCGGCGCGGGCGACAGCTTCGCGGGCGGGATGATGGGCTACCTCGCCACGCAGGGCGGCTCGATCTCGCCGGCGACGATCAAGCGCGCCCTCGCCTTCGGCACCGTCGTTGCGAGCTTTACCATCTCCGACTTCTCGCTCGGTGGAATGCAGTCGACGACGCGCGAGCAGATCGACGAGCGCTGGCTCGAGTTCAAGAACGCGATGAGCTTTTAATTGCGGAACGGCGGATTCACGCGGATGAACGCAGATAAAGATGCGTTTGTTTCTCGCCATCGAGTTGCCAAAGGACGTCCGATCGCATCTGCTCGAGGTCCGTCGCCGGCTCGAAGCCGCGCTGCCCAAGGTCTCCTGCACGCGCGCGGAGAATCTGCATCTGACGTTGAAGTTTCTCGGAGAGGTTGAAGCGAAGAAGGTCGGCGCGATCAGCGAATCGATCGCGATGATCTCGACCCCGCGGGTCGAGTTGTCCGCGACCGGCATTGACTGTTTTCCCAATCGCGGGCCGGTGCGCATCATCGCTGCCGCGCTCGACGGGACGATTCCACCGCTGCGGGCGCTGGTGGACTCGATCGAGCAGCGGTGCAGGTTCCTGGGATTTGAGAAGGAGCAGCGCGCGTATCGTCCGCACGTGACGATCGCGCGGGCGCGGCCGGTGCTGTCAGCCAGGTTCCGGGCGACGGCGGCGGAGGCGACGGCGGACCTCTGGCCGGGGCCCCCGTTTTGGCCGCCGGAATTCGTGCTGATGGAGAGCAAACTCGGCTCCGAAGGCTCGGTCTACCTGCCGGTGGCGCGATTCCCAATCGGAGCCGAGAAAAAGACTTGACGTTTAGCTTTTGTTAGCTAGAATTTCGCCCTAATCCGCCGTGGGCTTTTTGGCCTGACGCGGAGGTGCTGGATCAGGACGGACGAGGTGACTTGCCGTCGAGTCCAGCAGCGTGCTGCAAGCGTTTAGGCTCGTCTCTGACCAGCACAAACGCGACCGGACGCACCCGCGGTTGATCGCATCGGCAGCGGTCGGCCGCACGCAAGTCACCGTCGCTCGAAGGAGCGGTCTTGCGCGAGCACCCAGGAAGTGGCGGGGCGTAGTCCCGCGGCTCAATGGATTCGCCAGATCGCTGCAAGAGCAATCGCCGGCTGAACAAGAGACCCGGCGAAAATCGAAAGGAGCCCTCCGTGGCCAAGTCCCCTGAGAAGGACGGGAAGAAAGACCGTCCCGAGTCGTCCACTTCGTCCAATTCCTCCTCCGGTGCTTCGAATTCTTCATCCGCGACCGCGGTTACGACTGCGCCCTCGCCCTCGCTCGCGCCCGCGCCGGCGAAGAACGCGAGCGCCCCCGCGGGCGCGAGCAAGCCGGTGATGAAGGAGATCCCCGCCGCACCGCACAATCCGGCACGCGATTCGGCGCTGACCCGCGCCGTCCAGCAGATCGAAAAGCAGTTCGGCAAGGGCGCGGTGATGAAGCTCGACGGCGACCAGCGCGCGGCCGTCGACGGCATCGCGACGGGCTCGCTCTCGCTCGACATCGCCTTGGGCGGCGTCGGCGTGCCGCGCGGCCGGGTGCTCGAGATCTTCGGGCCGGAATCCAGCGGTAAGACGACGCTGTGTCTCCACATCGTCGCCAGCGCGCAGAAGAACGGCGGCGTCGCCGCGTTCATCGACGCGGAGCACGCGCTTGATCCGTCGTGGGCGAAGCGTCTGGGCGTGAAGCTCGATGACCTGCTGGTCTCGCAGCCGGACACCGGCGAGCAGGCGCTGGAGATCTGCGAGCTGCTCGTGCGATCGAATGCCGTGGACGTCATCGTCATCGACTCCGTCGCGGCCCTGATCCCGCGGGCGGAAATCGAAGGGGAAATGGGCGATTCGCACGTCGGCCTGCAGGCCCGCTTGATGAGCCAGGCGCTGCGGAAGCTCACCGCCGCGATCGCCAAGAGCCGCACGACCGTCATCTTCATCAACCAGATCCGCGAGAAGATCGGCGTGATGTTCGGCAACCCCGAGACGACGCCGGGCGGGCGGGCGCTCAAGTTCTACGCCTCCGTCCGCATCGACGTCCGACGCACGCAGACGATCAAGGAGGGCGATGTCTCGATCGGCGCCCGCACGCGGGCGCGGGTGGTGAAGAACAAGATCGCTCCGCCGTTCCGCGATGCCGAGTTCGACATCATGTTCGACCGCGGCATCAGCTATGAGGGCGACCTGGTGGATCTGGCGGTGGTCGCCAACGTCGTGGAGAAGAGCGGCGCCTGGTACAACTACGGCCAGATGCGCCTCGGCCAGGGCCGCGAGAACGCCAAGCAGTTCCTGTTCGACAACAAGGACGTCGCCGCAGAAATCCGACAGGCGGTGCTGACCAGCAAGGGTCTGATCGAGTCGAAGAAGGCTGCCGAAGCATCGAGCGGCGGGGAGGCGAGTGCTTAAGAAATAGACGTGAGCAGTGCGGAAAGGCGAGGCGCCTTCCGAGCCGTCTGTGGAGGCGATTACACAAGGCGCGGCTCGGTGTGGGCCTCGTCTCCCGTCGACTCAGCGTCGCCTTGAATTTGAGACGCAGAAAACCAGCAGAGCCCGGCAACCGTATTACTTATGAAAGGTAATAAGGATGTCGGGCTCGCTGCGTTTACCGCGCCGCCAGTCCGTCCGATAACCGCAGGGCTGGTAGGAAAAGCCGGCCGCGCAGGTTGGGTTGATAATGCCGACCCCGCGGCCTGCCGATTGCATTGATGTTGCACGCATCGTTTCGCGGTGGGCACCGTGAGGCGATGTGCGGCTCGAAAGTTGTTTCTCGAGCCGGTTGCTGATCGGTTCCGTAGCGCGGGGTCGAAGCATGGGAAGCTGCTATTTGTCGCGCAGCGGCCGCGGGCTGGCCGTTACGCTGTCGGTGTTATCCGTCCTGAGTCTGCGATGTGTCGTCGCTCCCGGGGCCAGCGCGGCGCAAACCGCCTCCGCGGCCGCGAACGCGACGAACGCACAGCAGCCGCAGGGCTCCACCAGCGATATCGAATCCGCCAGCACGCTCGACCTCACCGGCCTGCAGGCGCAGTTCTCCCACGTCGCGGACAGCGTCTCGCCGTGCGTCGTCGCGATCAGCGCATCCGGCACGGTCATCGACACCGATGACGCGCTGCGCACCGAGAGCCTCAACCCGCACAAGCTCGACACGATGCTCTCGAAGACGACGCGCACGGTGGGCACCGGATTCTTCGTCGACGAAGACGGCTTCATCCTGACCAACGAGCACGTCGTCTGCGAAGCCGAGCAGCTTTGGGTGACCACCGATGACCGCAAGGTCTATCCCGCGATCGTGATCGGAACCGATCCCCGAGCGGACCTCGCAGTCCTCAAGATTCCAGCAGAGAAATGCTCCGTCGCGCCGATCGCCAAGCCCGGTGCTCTGCACCGGGGACAGTGGACCATTGCCGTCGGGAATCCCTACGGACTCGCGGCAGAGGGTGAGCTCGCGATGAGCGTCGGCGTGGTCAGCGCGACCGAGCGGTCGCTCCCGCGCCTCTCGACCAAGGAAGGCCGGCTCTATTCGAACCTGATCCAGACCACCGCCGAGATCAATCCCGGCAACTCCGGCGGGCCGCTGTTTAACCTGGCGGGGGAAGTGATCGGCATCAACACCGCCGTCATCCTCCCGCAGAAGCAGACCAACGGCATCGGCTTCGCCATCCCGATCACCGACGAGGTGATGAATAAGGTCGATCAGCTCAAGCAGGGCCGCGAGGTCGTCTACGGCTATCTCGGCGTGACGGTGAGCGATCCGACGGCGCGCGAGCGCACCGTCGCGGGCGTCGGAAAGAGCACTGGCGCGGCGAAGATCGACTGGATCGAGCCCAAGTCACCGGCGGACGGGACGGCGCTGAAGACCGACGACGTGATCGTCGCCTTCAACGGCAACGATATTCACGACAGCGACACGTTCATCCGCATGATCGGCAAGTGCGAGGTGGATCAGTCGGCCAAGCTGACGATCTATCGCGCCGGCAAGTGCATGGACGTGGACATCACGCCGCGCAAGCGGCCGATCGCGCAGGTCGCGATCAAGCGCGAGACGCAGCGGATGCGCTGGCACGGGATCACCCTCAGCAGCGTGCCGCAGGGCTGGCAGACCAAGGCCGGCTCGGAGCCGGCGGGAGGGCTGTACGTCGTCGGCATCGAAGACGCGGAGCTGGGCAAGAAGCTGGGCGTCAAGCAGGGCAGCATCATCACCGCGGTCGCCGGAAAGGTCGTCAAGAGCATCGCCGACCTGCAGGCCATCGTCGCCAGCACGCCGCCGGAGAACATCAAGGTGGACGTCGCCGATGCGGCGGTCGTCTCGGCGCAGCAATGAGTTCGACCATGCTCGCGGTATCCCCGATTGTCATCCCGAGGTACTCCGAGGGATCTCGGCATAGGAAAATCGTTCGACTGCGAGATCCCTCGCGGAGTGCGACTCGACGGTCTTTCGACCCTGAGGCTCAGACCCGAAGGGAGTCGCCGAAGTCCGCTCGGGATGACATGCTCCGCGCTTGCCGCGTAGTGCCCCGCCGTAAATAATGCGGAACTTTTTCGAGTTCCCGCATGATGACTTCCGCCCAAATCCGCCAGACCTACATCGACTTCTTCTGCCAGCGGCATGGCCACACGTTCGTGCCGTCGTCATCGGTCGTCCCGCACGATGATCCGACGCTGCTGTTCACCAACGCGGGGATGAACCAGTTCAAGCCGTACTTCCTCGGCACGCAGCAGCCGCCCTGGAAGCGCGTGGCGAACACGCAGAAGTGCATCCGCGCCGGCGGGAAGCACAACGACCTGGACGACGTGGGCCGCTCGCGGCGGCATCACACGTTCTTCGAGATGCTGGGGAACTGGAGCCTGGGCGATTACTTCAAGCGCGGCGCGATCGAGATGAGCTGGGAGCTGCTCACGCAGGTCTTCAGGCTCGACCCGACGCGATTGCACGTCACCTGCTATGAAGGCGCCGCCGACGTCCCGCGCGACATCGAGGCGGCGAATCTCTGGAAGGAGATCGCCGGTCTTCCCGACGATCACATCCACTTCTTCGGCAAGGACAATTTCTGGGAGATGGGCGACACCGGCCCGTGCGGGCCGTGCACGGAGATCTACGTCGATCGCACGCCGGACAAATCCGGCGGACCGCTGGTCAACGGCGACGATCCGCGCGTGATGGAGATCTGGAACAACGTCTTCATCCAGTACAACCGCAACCCCGATCGCTCGCTCACGACATTGCCCGCACAGCACGTCGATACCGGCATGGGCTTCGAGCGCATCTGCCAGGTGCTGCAGAACGTCGACAGCAATTACGAGATTGATTTGTTTCAGCCGTTCTGGGAAGCGCTGACAAAGATCACCGGTCGCAATTACACCGGGAAGTATCCGAAGACGAACAAGCCTGACCCGGCGGCGGAGGCCGCGGACGCGCAGCTTCGCACCGACATCGCCTTCCGCGTCATTGCCGATCACGTCCGCTGCCTGACGTTCGCGATCACCGACGGCGCGGAGCCGGACAAGGAAGGCCGAGGCTACGTGCTGCGGCGGATCCTCCGCCGGGCGGCGTTTTTCGGCCGCCAGCATCTCGGCATGCGTGAGTTGTTCGTTCACAAGCTCGTGCCGGTGGTGGTCGAGGCGATGGGGGCGGCGTTTCCGGAGCTGAAGAAAGATCCGAAGCGCATCGCGGAGATCATCAAGTCGGAGGAAGAAAGTTTCGATCGCACCATCGATCGCGGGCTGGAATTATTTGGCGAAGCCGCGAAGGGCGGGAAGATCACCGGCAAGCAGGCGTTCGACCTGCACGCGACGTACGGGTTTCCGATCGACCTCACGAAAATCATCGGCGACGAGCGCGGCGTGTCCGTTGATGTCGACGGGTACGACAAGGAATTCAAGCAGCACCAGCTCATCTCGCAGGGCGGTGGGAAGGAAGGCTCGACCCGGCTGTTCGAGCTTCCGCCGGACGTGCTCGCGAAGCTGCAGCAGCAGGGCGTCAAGGCGACGGATGATTCGGCCAAGTTCAACGCGGCGCCGATCGGCGCGACCGTCAAGGCGATCTGGGACGGGCATCGGCTCATCGACAACACGCACGGCGCCGAGGCGGCGGCGCAGGGTGTCGCCGTCATCCTCGATCAGACGAACTTTTACGCGGAGATGGGCGGACAGGTCGGCGATACGGGTCAACTGCGATCGAGGAGCGGCGCGGTGATGGACGTCACCACCACGCGTGCCGCCGGCGGATTCGTGCTGCACGTCGGGAACATGATCGAGTCGCACCTGAGCGTGGGCGATCACGTCACCGCGACCTTGGCGGGTGTGCGACCGCGGACGGAGAAGAATCACACGGCGACGCACCTGGCGAACTGGGCGCTGCGCGAAGTGCTGGGTGAAGGCGTGCAGCAGAAGGGGTCGCTGGTTGATCCGGACAAGCTGCGGTTCGACTTCTCGCACACGAAGGCGATGAGCGAGGAGGAAGTCGCGCGGGTAGAACAGCTCGTCGATGAACGGATCAAGCAGAAGCTCCCTGTGTACGCGGAGGTCGCGCCGCAGGAGCAGGCGTTAAAGATCCACGGACTGCGCGCCGTTTTCGGCGAAAAATACCCGCCGATGGTGCGGGTGGTGTCGATCGGCGCGCCGGTGGCGGAGCTGCTGAAAGACCCGTCGAACGAGAAGTGGCGACAGTTTTCCGTCGAGTTCTGCGGTGGGACGCACCTGAAGAATACCGGAGACGTCGAAGGTTTCGTGATCACCGGCGAAGAATCGGTCAGCAAGGGAATCCGACGGCTTGTCGCGCTCACCGGGCTTGCAGCTTCGGCGGCAAGCGATGCGACCAAGCAACTCGATGCGTCGATCACTCAAACGCGATTACTTCCCGAACCAGAACTTCCTCAAAGGATCAACGCCCTCCAGAAACAGCTCGGCGTCGAAAACCTCCCGCTCCGCGCCAAGCGTCGCGGTCAGGCGGCGGTAGCGGAGCTCCAGGCGAAACAGAAAGCGTGGGAAAAGTCGCAGAAGTCCGCCGGCGCATCGATCGACGTCGCCCAGGTAGCCGCGAATCTGCTCAACAACAGCGCGGGCGGCAACATCGTCGTCGCTTCGCTTGACAACGCATCGGACGATCAGCTCCGCAGCGTGATCGACTCGATCAAGAAGCGTTCGCCGAGCTTCGCGGCGCTGTTGGCAGGCAGCGACGGGACGAAGCTCAGTTTCGTCGCCGCCGTGAGCGATGATCTGATCGCCAAGGGTCTCAAGGCCGGCGACTGGGTCCGCGAAGCCGCGAAAGCTGCCGGCGGCGGCGGGGGAGGCCGTCCGCAGATGGCACAGGCGGGCGGGAAAGATCCGAGCAAGCTCGGCGAGGCGCTGAAGGTCGCGAGAGAGTTTGCGGCAGAAAAGGTGGCCTGATTCGCCCCCGACATGTCATGCCGAGGTCCTCCGAGGGGTCTCGGACACCACTTGCTTCCGAGATCCCTCGGCGTACCTCGGGATGACATCCAGCACGTGCGCTGGCGCGTGACAGATCGTGCATAACCCGTTGTCCTTGACAGAACTTCCGCGTTTCCCTAACGTACCGCCCCTGTTGCCTACCGGCGGCGGGTTTCGCCCGCCGTTGCTTTTTTTAGCGAATCAAGCGCCGTCCGCATGCCGGTGAGCAAATCGCGGCGGTTGCAGGAGTTAACGAGCAATGCTTCCCGTCCAGAAACATTCCAAGTCGCGCAAGCGCAAGCGTCGCACGCATCACGCGCTCAAGCCGATTCACTACGTGCGTTGTCCGCAGTGCGGCAACGCCAAGCTCCCGCACGTCGCCTGCGACAACTGCGGCTACGTCAACCCGAAGCTGGCGCTTCAGGTGGAAGAGGAAACGGCTTAATCTCGTCACACTGATCGGGCACAGGAGGAATTGCCTTGCGAGCAGCGGTGGACGTGATGGGCGGCGACAAGGCGCCGGCCGCCATCCTTCAGGGATGCTGGGAGGCCGCGCCCCTGCTGAATGCTGAAGACACCGTGTACCTCGTCGGCTGTGCCGAGACGATCGGCAAAGCGCTGGCGGAATCGAACCTCACCTCGCAACAAAAAGAGCGCTACCAGACGATCGCGACGACGCAGGTCATCGAGATGGATGACTCGCCGGTCGATGCCATCCGCTCCAAGCCGCGCAGCTCCATCAGCGTGATGTGCGACCTGGTGAAGAAGGGCGAAGCGGACGTCGCGATCTCGGCGGGCAACACCGGGGCGTGCGTCGCGGCGGCGCAGCTCAAGATGCGGCTGCTGTCGGGCGTGAGCCGGCCCGGCATCGCGGTCATCCTCCCGACGTTTCACGGGCCGGTCGTCATCTGCGACGTCGGCGCCAACCCCGAGCCCAAGCCCAAGCACCTCGAGCAATACGCGATCATGGCCGGCGCGTACGCCAGCGCGATTTGCGGCACGGACAACCCGCGCGTCGGGCTGCTCTCGATCGGCGAAGAAGACGCCAAGGGCAACTCGCTCACCAAGGAAGCGCGCAAGCTCATGCGCGACGAGCCGCAGATCAACTTCATCGGCAACATCGAGGGGCGCGACATCTTCAAGGGCGCGGTGGATGTGGTGGTGTGCGACGGCTTCGTCGGCAACATCATCCTGAAGTTCACCGAGGGCATCGCCGAGGGAATGTTCCAGACGATCCTCGCGGAGCTGCAGGAGTTCGCGCCCGAGCTGCTCGATCAATTCAAGCCGGTGATGAAGAAGATCTATCACAAGCACGACTGGCAGGAGTACGGCGGGGCTCCGCTGCTGGGCGTGGGCGGTTATTGCCTGATCTGCCACGGACGCTCGGACAGCCGGGCGATCAAGAACGCGATCCGCGTGGGCAAGCAACTGGTCAAGAGCGGGGTGAACGAAAAGATCATCGAGAAGGTTGCCGAAAGCATCCCGGTTAATGAAGATTCGCAAAGCGCAACCGCGTAAAGTTCGCGTGGCGGCCGGGCCGCGACTCGACTGAGCTCGTCGAAGTCAGGCCCAGCCGTTTTCGCACACGAGATAATGTCCCCCTTCAGCGCCATCATCGCAGGCACCGGCTCGCACGTCCCCGAACGCCGTCTGACCAACGACGATCTCTCGAAGATGGTCGACACGTCGGATGAGTGGATCACGCAGCGCACCGGCATCAAGGAACGCCGCATCGCCGCGGTGGATGAGTCCTCCGCGACGCTCGGCACCGCCGCCGCGCGCAAGGCGATCGAGGCGGCGGGGATCGACGCCAGCGACATCGAGCTGATCATCGTTGCCACCATCACGCCGGAGATGGTGTTTCCGTCCACGGGATGCTTCATCGGCGCGGCGCTGGGGATTCCGGGCGTTCCCGCGTTCGACATGTCGGCGGCGTGCAGCGGATTTATCTATGCGATGGTGACCGGCGCGAACTTCATCCGCGCGGGTCAGTGCAAGAACGTGCTCGTCATCGGCTCCGAGACGCTCAGCCGCATCGTCAACTACCGCGATCGCAACACCTGCATCCTCTTCGGCGACGGCTCGGGCGCGGTGGTGATGCAGCGCTCGACCGATCCGAAGCGCGGCCTGATCTACAGCAGCCTGCACGCGGACGGAAACGCCGTGGACGTGATGAAGCTGATGCCCGGCAGCCGGTATCCGATCACGCAGGACCTGGTCGCCAACGATCAGCAGTACATGCAGATCAAGGGCCGCGAGGTGTACAAGTTCGCGGTGAACAGCTTCGAGCGATTGATCGACGAAGCGGTGACCAAGTGCGAGCTGACCAAGGAGCAGGTCAAGTTCGTCATCCCGCACCAGGTGAACATGCGCATCATCGAGAGCGCGATGGAGCGACTCGAGATGCCGATGAGCAAGGCGTTCGTCAACATCCACAAGTACGGCAACACGTCTGCCGCTTCGATCCCGCTGGCGCTGGACGAGGCGTGGCGGAGCGGGGAGATCAAGAGCGGGGACGTGCTGATCTTCGTCGCGTTCGGCGGCGGGCTGACGTGGGCGAACGCCGTCGTGCGCGTCTGATTCCAATACTCTTTCACCGCAAAGGCGCAGAGGACGCAGAGAAAAAGAAATCTCAGATTTCAGATTTGAAATTCCTCTGCGTCCTCTGCGCCCCGGCGGTGCAAATCGCATATTCCAATGCCCCAACCCACTTGCATCCTCTGTCCCGGTCAAGGCGCTCAAGTGGTCGGGATGGGGAAGGATTTTTACCAGAATTCGCCCGCGGCGCAGGACGTGTTCGACACGGCCAATCGCGTGCTCGGGACGGATCTCTCGTCGCTCTGTTTCGCCGGCCCGGAAGAGCGGCTGAATCAGACCGACGTGAGCCAGCCGGCGATTTATGTCACCAGCGTCGCGGCATATCGCGCGGCGGTGGACGCGGGGATCATCCATCCGGCTGACGTGACGGCGTACGCGGGACTGAGCCTCGGCGAATACACGGCGTTGCACCTCGGCGGCGCCTTTTCGTTCGACGACGGGCTGAAACTCGTTGCGGCACGCGGGAAGTACATGCAGGAGGCGGCGGTCGCGACGCCTTCGGGCATGGTGGCGATCCTCGGCGCGGATGCGGCGGCGGTGGACAAGATTTGCGCCGAAGCGGGCGGCGGAGACGTTCTGGTGCCGGCGAACTACAACGCGCCGGGGCAGATCGTCGTCAGCGGCGCGACGGCGGCGTGCGAGCGCGCGCTCAAAGTCGCGGAAGCCGCCGGGTTCAAAGCGACCACGCTGAAAGTCGCCGGCGCGTTTCACAGCCCGCTGATGCAGAGTGGCGCGGACAAGATGAAGGCGGAGCTCGATCGCGTGAAATTCGAGCCGCCGAAGGTGACGGTCTATTCGAACGTGACCGCTCAGCCGCACGGGGACGGGGAGTCGATCAAGCGGCTGCTGGTGGCGCAGATCGTCTCGCCCGTGAAGTGGGAACAGACGATGCAGACGCTGATCGCGTTGGGCGCGGAAGCGCGTTTTGTCGAGCTTGCGCCCGGGCGGACGCTTGCTGGACTGGCGAAACGAATCAATCGTCGTCTTCCGATCGAGAGCGTCGCGACGAGCGAAGCGTTGAGCGCAGCGAAAGCAGGATGAGGAGGAAGTCTGATGACCGAGAAACGAGTCGCATTCGTCACCGGGGCGTCGCGCGGGATCGGCGCGGCGATCGCCAGGCGCCTCGCGAAGGACGGGCTGCATGTCGTCGCCGTCGCGCGCAGTGCGGACAAGCTCAACGCAATCGTCGACGAGATCAAAGCAGAGGGCGGCTCCGCGGAGACGGCGACCGTGGACATCGCCGACTTCAAGGCGCTGGCCGACGCGATCGAGAAGGTCACCGAAGCGCACGGTCGGCTTGACGTGCTGGTGAACAACGCAGGCATCACCAAGGACGGCCTGCTGCTCCGCATGGACGATGAGGACTGGGATTCGGTCATCGACACGAACCTCAAGAGCGCGTTCGTCGCGATCCGCGCGGCGGCGCGGCCGATGATGCGGATCAAGGGCGCGGTCGGCGGACGGATCATCAACATCAGTTCCGTCGCGGGCGTCGCGGGAAACGCGGGGCAGGCGAACTACTCGGCGTCGAAGGCCGGGCTCATCGGTTTGACCAAGACCGTCGCCAAGGAACTGGCGGGCAAGAACATCACCTGCAACGCGATCGCGCCCGGGTTCATTACCACCGACATGACCGACGTGCTGCCGGAGCAGATCAAGGAGGGCGTGAAGAACTTCGTGCCGCTCAAGCGCTTCGGTCAGCCCCACGAGATCGCGGCGGCGGTGGCGTTCCTGGCCAGCCCCGATGCGAGCTATGTCACGGGGCAGGTCATCTGCGTAGACGGCGGGATGGTGATGTGAGACAGCAGAGAGCCAGGCTCCTGCCGAGCGGCAGGCGCGGCGCCCGCAGCGGCCGGGCGGGAGCCTCGCGCTCCCAACAAAGCGCGTACACGGTTGACTGGCGGTCCGTTTGCAAAAGACCCTCTCACCGCTATATTTCCAGCCACCTCGGGGCCAGTGTGGCCCCGCGGAGAGGTGTGTAAAGGACGGTCTTGGAGCCATTTAACGGGTAGGAAGCTATGGACGAAACGGATACGAAGGTCATCGAGATCGTCAGCGAGCAGATGGGCGTGGACAAGAGTGAGATCACCCGCGAGACCCACTTCATCAACGACCTGAACGCCGACTCACTCGACACCGTAGAACTGGTCATGGAGTTCGAGGACGAGTTCGAGTTGTCCATCCCCGACGAGGAAGCGGAGAAGATCCAGACCGTCGGGCAGGCGATCGATTACATCAAGGAACATCAGAACAAATAGTTGTTTGAGGTTTGTTGTTTGGGTTTGATGGCTCGAGGCAGCCCCTCAAACCCTCAAATCCCGAACCTCAAACAACCATCCGCATGAAGCGTCGTGTCGTCATTACCGGTATGGGCGTCGTCACCCCGCTTGGCGAGGTGGTCGATGAGCTTTGGGAAAACATCTGTGCCGGCAAGAACGGCATCACCACCATCACGCGCTGGGACGCCAGCAAATATCCGTCGCGCTTCGGCGGGGAATGCGCCAAGTTTGATGTGACGAGGTACGGCGTCGATGTCCGCGAGGCCAAGCGACTCGACCGCTTCGGCCAGTTCGGCGTCGCCGCCTCCGTCACCGCCATGCGCGACAGCGGGTTGGACATTTCCAAGGAAGACCCGTACCGCTGCGGGGTGGTGATCGGCAGCGGCATCGGCGGGATCGAAACCCTCGAAGAGCAGAACAAGATCCTCGTCGCCCGCGGAGTCGGTCGCGTCAGCCCGTTCACCGTCCCGCGGCTGATGGTCAACGCCGCCAGCGGCAACGTCTCGATCATCTTCGGTCTGAAAGGGCCGAATACGGCGGTGGCGACGGCGTGCGCGACCGGCTCCAACGCCATCGGCGACGCCGGGCGATTCATCCAGCACGACATGGCCGACATCATGATCGCCGGCGGGTCCGAGGCCGCGCTGTGCGAACTGGGCGTCGGGAGCTTCTGTGCCGCGCGGGCGCTTTCCACCCGCAACGACGATCCGGCTCACGCGTCGCGTCCGTGGGACAAGGACCGCGACGGTTTTGTGATGGGCGAAGGCGCGGGTGTCGTCGTCCTGGAAGAATACGAGCACGCCAGGAGGCGCGGCGCGAAGATCTACGCCGAGCTGGTCGGTTACGGCATGAGCGCCGACGCGACGCACATCACCGCGCCTGATGAAAACGGCGCCGGCGCCGCCAAGGCGATGCAACTCGCCCTCCGCGACGCGGGGCTTAATCCGCAGGACGTGCAGTACATCAACGCCCACGGCACCAGCACGCCGCTGGGCGACATCGCCGAGACCAAGGCGGTAAAGACCACCTTCGGCGATTACGCCTACAAGCTCCCCATCAGCTCCACCAAGAGCCACATCGGCCACCTGCTGGGAGCGAGCGGCGGTGTGGAAGCGGTCATCACCGCGATGACGGTCAACCGCAACCTGGTTCCCCCGACGATCAACCTCGAGAACCCCGATCCGGAGTGCGACCTCGACTACGTCCCGCACAAGGCGCGCGACAAGAAGGTCGACATCGCGATGAGCAACAGCTTCGGCTTCGGCGGGCACAACGCGTCGCTGGTGATTCGGAAGATTTGAGATCCGGAATCTCGAATCTGAAATTTCAGATTTCAAACCTCAGATTTCAGAAGCCAGCTTCATCGCCATCTCCATTGCTTCCTGCTTTGTCTTGACGCGGTCTTCGAGCTGCGCGTCGTAAACCTGATGGAGGACGCGTTTGAAGAGCGGGCCGGGTTGTAGCCCCGCGGCGGTCAGATCATCGCCCGTGATAAGCGGTGGGGGAGCGAATTCCGTTTTCTCGAGAGTCTCCAACTCCCGAAGGAGGGTCGCGATTCGCTCAGCGCGAAAGTTAGTCATCATCACCGAGTGCATCAGGGCGCGCGAGAGTGAGGACGTCGGTCTCGCTAGAAAGCGTTTCTTCTGAGCCACCGTCGGCGCGTCGTGATTCAGAAGCGATCCGACACCTTCCAGTGTGCCGAAGAGGTCTTCCGACTCCTCATTGCTGATCTTCAATGCTTGACGCATCGCTTGGCAAAACTGCTGCGCGACGGTCTTCGAGAACAGCTCCTGATTTGCGGCGTCATTGCGGCCTTGCCAGCGCGATGAAACCAGTGCGCCCGCCAGCGCCAGTCCAAACGGAATGTCTTTCCCCGGGGCGAGCGAATCGAACACACGCACCATGCCTGCCTGTTGTCGACGAACGAATCGAAAGATGACTTGCAAGAGACCGAGTTTTCGCAGCCCGTTGTAGGCAGAGGTGCGCGTGGCGGGCGTCAGCATCAGGCGAACTTCTTCGCCGACGCGTTCGGGGCTGATCCGCTGAAGCTCGGATGCGTGGCGATGAACGGCAGTCAACGTTTCCGATTCGATCGCCAATCCGAACCGTGCCGCGAATCGGATCGCGCGCAAAAGGCGAAGATGATCTTCCTCGAACCGATGATTCGGCTCGCCGATCGCTCTCAGCAGCTTGTTCTTCAAATCCGCCTGCCCGCCGACGTAGTCGATCACCTTGTTCTCGATCGGATCGAAGAACATGCCGTTGATGGTGAAGTCGCGGCGTTTGGCGTCTTCCTCGGCGGTGGTGAAGACGACGCCCTCGGGGCGGCGGCCGTCCTTGTAGGCCAGGTCCGTGCGGAAGGTGGCGACCTCGATGACGCTCTTGCGCTGGCGGACGAGGATCACACCGAACGCGGCGCCGACCGCCTGCGTGTTGCTGAAGAGCTGCCGCACGCGCCCAGGCTCTGCGTCGGTCGCGATGTCGTAATCCTTGGGCTCCAAACCCAGAAGCATGTCGCGCACGCATCCGCCGGCGAAGTACGCTGTGTGCCCGGACTCGCGCAGCCGGCGGACGACGGCGATCGCATCGTCGCGGCGGTCGTCGAGTTGGAATCCTGTTTCGCCCATGCGCGTCGAACAAGCGAAGGATAACCGCGGATTGCGAAATTGTGTCGAGACGAGGGGCATCCATGCACGGATGCGTTGCAACTTCGGCAGCATCGTTTTACCCTGACCCGCTTCGTACGCGCGTCATGAGCAATTCGGCCCCCTACACCGCCCCCTCGCGCGAGGTCGGTCCGATCTCTTCGGACCACGTCCGCCTCGTGCTCAACATGACGCGGATGCTCGCCGTCACGACCGATCTGGACGCGCTCCTGCGGCACATCGCCGAAACGGCGTGCGAGTTGCTGCAGTGCGAACGGTCCAGCATCTTCGTTTACGATCGCACGACCGATGAGCTGTGGACGAAGGTCGCGCTGCAGACGAGCGAGATCCGCGTGCCGGCGGCGGCGGGGATCGTCGGGGCGGCGTTCAGCGCCAACCAGGTGCTGCACGTGGCCAGCCCCTATGACGATCCGCGCTTCAACCGCGACGTGGATAAGAAGACCGGCTTCGTCACGCGCAACATCCTGTCCGCGCCGATGTCGAATCTGGACGGGCAGCCGCTGGGCGTCATCCAGGCGATCAACAAGAGCGGGGCGGCGTTCAAGGATTCGGACATCGCGCTGATCCAGATGCTCGCCGACCAGGCGGGCGTCGCACTGCAGCGTTATCAGCTCCAACTCACCGCGCTGCAGGCCGAAGCCATGCGGCACGAGATGAAGCTCGCCCGGCGCGTGCAGGACAACATGCTGCCGAAGAAAATCCCCGCGATCATCGGGATCGAGGCGATGGGCTGGACGCGGCCGGCATCGGTCACCGGCGGGGACTGCTTCGATTTCTGGGAAGCACCCGACGGGCGGCTCGGTATCTTCCTCGCCGACGCTTCGGGTCATGGCCTCGCGCCGACGCTGGTGGTTTCGCAGGTGCGGACGCTCGTGCGCGCCTTCGCGGATATCGATCCGAACCCGCGGAATTTGCTCGCGCGCGCGAACGAACGACTGGCGGCGGATCTTGAAGACGAGCGATTCGTCACCGCTTTCCTCGCGTTCCTCTCATCCGACGGCACGCTCGAGTGGTGCAGCGCGGGCCACGGCCCGATCCTGCTCCGCTGCGGCGGCGACTGCAAAGTCGATGAGCTGCCGGCGTCGGAAGTGCCGCTGGGCGTGATGCCGGAGCTGTTGGGCGACCCGGTTGCGCCGGTCCAGCTCAAGGCCGGCGGATCGCTCGTGGTCGTCAGCGACGGCATCTTCGAAGCGATGAACGGCGTCGGCGAACAGTTCGGCATCGAGCGCGTCGTCGCGACGCTCGACGAGAAGTGCAATTGCCCGCCCAAGGAGGTCATCGCGACGCTGCGCGATTCGGCGACCAAGTGGACCGGCAGCGAAGAGCCGGCGGACGATCAGACGATCGTCGTTGTGCGGCGGGTGTGAAAAGAGATTCACCACGGGGTTACGGAGCACGGAGGCGCGCTCGAACTTCAAGCGTCCCTCCGTGTCTCCGCGCGTCGGTGGTTTACTTTTCTGATTGCTTCACACTCGCAACCCCGCCCCGTACGATTCGTCCGTGATCGATACCGAGCAGTTACTGGCGGATCTCACCGAGCCGCAGCGCGAGGCGGCCACGCACGTGGACGGGCCGCTTTTGATCGTCGCGGGCGCCGGCAGCGGAAAGACGCGCGTGATTACGCGGCGCGTCGCTTACCTCGTCAGCACGGGCATCTCCGCCAGCTCCATTCTCGCCATCACCTTCACCAACAAAGCCGCCGGCGAGATGAAAAACCGCGTGAGCCAAGTGCTCGACCGGCCGATCCGCGATTTCGGCAAGCTCGATCAGCGCTGGCCGACGATCTGCACGTTCCACTCGCTCTGTCTGCGCATCCTGCGGCACTACGCGCCGGCGATCGCGCTGCCGGGGAACTTCACGATCTACGACTCGGCGGACCAGACGAAAGTGGTCAAAGACGCCTTGAAATCGCTGGAAATGTCGAGCACAAACTTCACGCCGTCGGCGGTGCATTCGACGATCAGCAACGCCAAAAACCAGCTCCTTTCGCCGGAGGATTTTTCGCGAACGGCGGGCGATTTTTACCAGCGGCAGGTGGCGCGGGTGTATGTGAAGTACCAGCAGATGCTGAACCAGAACAACGCGCTGGACTTCGACGACCTGCTGCTGCGCACGGCCCACGCGTTTCGCGATCATCCGGGAATCCTGCGCGAGCTTCAGGACCGGTTTCAGTACATCCTGATCGACGAATACCAGGACACGAACCACGCGCAGTACATCATCGCGCACGCGCTGGCGCAACGGCACCGCAACATCTGCGTGGTCGGCGATCCGGACCAATCCATCTACGCGTGGCGCGGCGCCGACATCCAGAACATCCTCGACTTCGAGAAGGATTATCCCGACGCCAAGGTGGTGAAGCTCGAGCAGAACTACCGCTCGACCAAGACCATCCTCGCCATCGCCTCTCGGCTCATCGATCAAAACACCGAGCGCAAGAAAAAAGGGCTGTGGACGGAGAATGCGCAGGGCGAGAAGGCCAGGCTCGTGCTCTGCCAGGACGAGCACGACGAGGCGAACGTCGTCATGCAGGAGCTCAAGCGCCTCGCGGAGCAGGAGCAGATCGAGTGGAACAAGATGGCGGTCTTCTATCGCATGAACGCGCTGTCGCGCGTGATGGAAGACGCGCTGCGTCGGGCCGGCATCCCGTACCAGATCGCGCGCGGCGTGGAGTTCTACAACCGCAAGGAGATCAAGGACGTTCTCGCGTACCTGCGCGTCGTCGCCAACCCGCTCGATGAGGTGAGCTTGACGCGCATCGTGAACGTCCCGCCGCGCGGGATCGGCGATACGACGGTCAGGCAGATGCAGGCGTACGCCGTGGCCAACGGCATGACGCTGTGGGAGGCGATGGAGCGCGCCGGGCAGATCAGCGGTTTATCGACGCGCGCCATCAACGCGGCGAAGCAGTTCTGCGAGCTGATTCGCCAATGGCGATCGATCGCGATGGGCGGGATGGGCGATGATCTGGTCGCCGAGCAGAAGGGCGTCGTGCAGCGCGTGATGGAGGACGTCGTCCGCCGCGGCGGAATCGAAGCGCTGCTGCGAAAGGACAACGATGCGGACGAAGTCGGCGAGGGGCCGCTGGCGAACGTGTACGAGTTGATCTCGTCGGCATCGGAATATGACAAGGAGAATCCCGAGGGCTCACTCGATGATTATCTGTCGATCGTGAGCCTCGTCAGCGACGCCGATCACATGAGAGGCGCCGGCGGCGCCGTGACGCTGATGACGCTGCACGCGGCGAAGGGATTGGAGTTTCCGGTCGTGGCGATGATCGGATTGGAAGAAGGAATCCTGCCGCACGCGCGGGCGCGCGGGAACATCCGCGAGCTGGAAGAAGAACGCCGGCTCTGCTTCGTCGGCATCACGCGCGCGCAGGAACACCTGATCCTGACCAAGGGGCAGTATCGTACGATCCGCGGCCTGCGCGATCGCACGATCACGAGCCCCTTCCTGTCTGAAATGCCGGTCGAGATGCTCGACATCACCGACCGCACGGGCCTGCCGACGGCGGATGAATCGCGCACGCTGGCATCGCACTTCAAGAGCGAGAAGGCGTCCCGTTTCCGCGTCGGGCAGCGCGTCCGGCATCCGAAGTACGGCATCGGGCGGATCACGACCATGAGCGACCGCGGCAGCGACACGCGCGCGGAGATCCAGTTCGATTCGGTCGGCCAGCGCGCGTTCATCCTCGAGCAATCCCAGATCGAGCCGGCGGAAACGTCGGCGCCGTTTTGAAACACCATCGCGCCCACACGAGTTTCAACCTGAGAGATTGTCTAAAATGCGCGCCACGCGAGGCTTGTCATGCTGTGGTACTCCGAAGCATCTGCCCGCCCGCGCCCAGATAGTTAGATCACCCGCTGCGCGAGTACCCAGTACCTCAGCATGACATTGCGGAGCTATTCAATGTTTTCCAAGTTCTTCCAGCGTTGCGACCCGTCGCCGAGCGTCGAGAAATCCGGCGGCGATGTCGGTGCGTCGATGCGCGATTGGACGGCTTCGCGATGAGCGGCGGTCGCGCGGCGGATGAAATAGCGCGTCGCGATGAGCGCGAGGACGACGAAGAGAATGTAACCGATCGCCCGCTTGTCCCACACGCCGGCGCGGGCGCGCTGGAAGATCATCCAGGCGAGCTGGATCGCGACGACGATGCACGCGACGGCCGCGATGACGAAGCACGAGCGCAGCCGGTACATCGCCCGCCGCTCCTGTGCGATGTGGCGGATGCGCAGCTCGTTGAGTTCATCTTCGTCCGCCACGGCGGTTCACGGTAGCACGCGCGGCGCAAGTCGGCTACAAATTCGAGTTGATCATGGCGACTTCAGAAGAACTCAAAGCGACGATCGGGAAGGCGCTGGGCCGCATTCCCAGCGGCGTGTTCATTCTCACGGCGAAGCACGCGGGTCACGGTCACGCGATGATGGCGTCGTGGGTGCAGCAGGCGGCGTTCGATCCGCCGGCGGTCAGCATCGCCGTCGCCAGGGGACGGCCGATCCTCGACGCGATCAAGGCGAGCAAGCTGCTGGCGCTGTCGGTCGTGCCGGAGGGCGACACCACGCTGATGAAGAAGTATGCGCGCGGGATGAAGCCGGGAGAGGATCCTTTCGATGGCGCGCACGCGCTGTCGACGCCCGCCGGCGTTCCCGCGCTCGCGCACGCGCTGGCGTGGATGGAGGCGAAGGTGATCAGCACTTGCGACTTCGGCGGCGATCACGAGCTGCTGATTGCGCAAGTCACCGCGGGCGCGCTGCTGCATCCGGGCCAGTCCTTCACGCACCTGCGCGGCAGCGGGTTTCACTATTAATGGCGCCGCAGCACGAAACGCCGTGGAAGCCGACGCGCCAGCAGCTCGCGGCGGCGGCGGGGCGGTCGATCCCGGACATCATCGCGCCGAAGCTGATGGTGGTTTTCTGCGGCATCAACCCCGGTCTCTATTCCGCCGCCGTGCAGCATCATTTCGCGCGGCCTGGCAATCGCTTCTGGCCTGCACTTTTCGCCGCGGGTTTTACGCCGCGCTTGCTCCGGCCGTTTGAGGAGCGCGGCCTCCTCTCGCTCGGCTACGGGATCACCAACGTCGTCGCCCGCGCGACGGCCCGGGCGGATGAACTCGGCGGCGACGAGATGATCGCCGGCGGAAAGTCGCTCGTGCGAAAGATCAACAGGTTCCAGCCGCGCGTGCTCGCGTTGCTCGGCGTCGGCGCGTACCGCGTCGCGTTCGCGCAACCCAAAGCACAAGTCGGCCGGCAGGAACAGAGGATCGGCCAAACGCGGCTGTGGGTGCTCCCCAACCCGAGCGGCTTGAACGCGCATTATCAGTCGGACGCGCTCAAACAGGTGTTCGCGAAGCTGCGGCGGGAGGTCGAACGTGCGTAGTGGAGCGATGATCGCGATCACCGCCGCGCTGCTGATCGGCTGCGCCGCGCGCGTTCGCCCCGATCCCGCTCCGCTTGTCTACGGCCACGCTCACAACGACTACGCGCACGATCGCCCCCGCGCCGAGGCGCTCGAATGCGGCTTCTGCAGCATCGAGGCGGACATCTGTCTCGTGAACGGCAAGCTCCTCGTCGCGCACGATCCGAAGAAGACCTCGCCGCACCGTACGCTCGAGTCGCTCTACCTCGAGCCGCTGCGCAAACGGGCCGCCGAGCACGGCGGGCGCGTGTATCGCGGCGGGCCGACGGTCACGCTGATGATCGATTTCAAAACGCCCGCGGCCGCGACGTATCCGGTGCTCAGGAAGTTGTTGCTGAAATACGCCGACCTGCTGACGCGCTACCAGGACGACAAGGAATACGATGGCGCATTGAACATCATCCTCACCGGCAGCCGCCCGCGTCCGGAGATGCTGGCGGCCGAGAACCCGCGCTACGTCGCCATCGACGGCGTGCTCGCCGATCTCGATCGCGAGTACCCGCACGACCTGATGCCGCAGATGAACGTGCAGTGGACGAAGGTGTTTCAGTGGAAGGGAGATGGACCTCTGCCGGCGGAGGAACGGTCGCGGCTGCGCGATCTGGTCGCGCGCGCCCATGCGAAGGGCCGGCAGATTCGATTCTGGGACGCGCCTGATCGGTCGAACGCATGGCGTGAATTGCTTGATGCCGGCGTGGACTGCATCAACACGGACAATTTGCGCGGCCTGCGGGTGTTCTTTGACGGCCAAACGTCAAGCTGACTTGTACTCGCACAGCTCGAGCAGGTTTCCTTCCGGATCGGTGAAGTAGACCAGTCGCTTTCGGATGCCGCCGGCGTAGGTGACCTGCGAGTCCGGCACGCGCTGGACGTCGCTGAAGAATTGCACTCCCGCGTCTCGGAGCCGCGCGACCAGCGCATCGATGTCATCGACGCGAAAGGCGAGGTGCCGCAGGCCGGGGGCGTTGGGCCTGCCGACGTCGGCGGATCGATCGCGCGCCGGCTTGTTATAGCGGATCAGTTCGATTCGCGGTCCGGTCTCAAAATCGAGATAGATCACGTCCGCGTGCACTTCTCCGAGTCCGACGACACTGCCGATCCATTCGCCGCTGATCGTCGCCCCTTTCGTCACGCGCAGTCCGAGGAGGTCGCGGTAGAACGCGGTCATCGACTCGAGGTTCGCGACAACGAGATTGACGTGGTCGATGGTCATTCGTGCTGTTCGTCGCTAGACCCGGGGGCTAAAGCCCCCGGCTTGGCAATCAGTCGTTGCGGTCATTTCGCTTCTTCCCAGGTCCACACCTCGGGCGCGGTCGCGAGTTTGCGGGCCTTGTGCGCCATCAGTCTCAGCATCTCGCTCACCGCCGGGATGTTCATCTCTTCCATGGTCACCAGTTCTGGCCAGCGGATTTCTTCATCCACGTGCTTCATCAGCTTTTCGATCCCCGACTTGAGATCACTCTTGCAGCCCAGCGTCGCGGCGAAGGTCGTGCAGAAGGTGACGAAGAGGAACAGGCCGTAGAAGCGGTTGAACGCGTTGTAGTAATCGCTGAAGTGTGTCGTCGAAAAAAGCATCTTCTCGCCGGGCAGCACCTTGCCCATGCGAATCAGATTGTTCGGACTGAAGTGGACGAAGCTGCTGGTGGCGGCGTAGAGGAAATCGTAGAGCGGCAGCAGTCCGGTCGGCTCGGCCATCTCGCGGACGCTGGGCCACTCGCGGTGCTTGCGCCAGCGATTGCCCTTGCGCATCGCGCGGAGGCGCTGCTTGAGCGCGTGGACTTCGGCGGTCACGTCCTTGGCCTCCATGATCGGCTGGCTGGGGCGGTACTTGCCGAAGAAGGCGGTCTGCTGCTGCATCAGCTCGAGCACCGACTTCATCATCATCACGCCGACGGCTTCGTCGCGGTCGCGCTTCTCGAAGGTGCTGAGCCACTTGAGCGCGATGATGTCCTCGCAGATGCCGCGCAGCGCGGACGTGATGGCAAAGGCGTTTCCCGCGGCGGCGGGGGATTGCAGGAAGCGATTGATCTCGTAATTCTTCGCCAGCGCCGCGCGCACGCAGAGCAGGAAGAAGCCGTCATCCTGCACGCTTCCGCTGACACATCGGCGGATGACGGGCTCGAGGGAGTCGAGGATCTGCTTGACGGTTTCCACCAACGCCGGCGAATTCTAATGAGTCGCGGGGGTGAGCGACACCGACAGCTCGCCGGAGGGTTTGCCGGCGCGCGCAGTCAAGCCGACGGAGGCACTAACGACGGCGGGGCGGGTGGCGGCGGGGCGATAGAGAAGCTTTGCCGGCGCGCTCGACGCCGTCAGCGGGTCGTCCGGGATCGCGGCGAGATATTCCGGGACGAGCGCGTCGAGCGATGGCGGAAGCTGAGCGTTGTGATCCGCCATCCAGCAGCGTACGGCCAAGGCGACGGTGGCGAGACGCAATCGCGTCAGATCGCCGTAATGCGAAACCGCGGCGCGGTCGAACGTTGGCGCTAGCAACAGCCGCATCGCCGACGTGTGAAGCGTCGGGACCGACGGGGGAACTTTGCTGCGGAAGTCGGCCAGTCGCGTGGATTTGGCGGCGACGAGGATCTGGGTGAGATGATCGAGCATCGTGCCGGCGTCGGTAAGAAGTTCCGCATCGGGCGGCATCGCCGCGGGCGCCGCGTCCTTCTTCCCTGTGCTCATCGCAGCAAGTTTGGAAGGATCGAGCCGATGCTCGATCAGCGCGTCGGCGGTGTCGATGATCGACATCCGCTCGGCCATGAACGATCGCGCGAAGCCGGCGGAGAGCCATTGGTCGTCGCTCATCGCCGCGACGAGCCGCTTGACCTGCTGCGGTGATGCGTCGCCGTCGCCCGCGCCGATGCGCAGCGTCGGCGCCAGGTCACTCACTGCCTGCGCGCACATCGACGTGATGCCGAGCGATACGAGATGGCTGACGAGGAAGGGCTGCTCATCGACGCCGCGTCCCAGCGCCAGCAATTGGCCGCAGCGATGGATCGCCTGATCGTCGCGGCCCTGATGATGCGCCGAGAACGCCGCCGCCTGAAGCACGTTCGCCAGCGCGCGGGCGCCGTTGAGCGGGCGCAGGAGGATGCCGATCGAGGGGCTCTCGAATTTGATGCCCCAGTTCACGCCGTTGCGGGTCTCCGCCTGATCCATCAACGCCAGCGCGGGCGCGAAACGATCGAGGGCGGCGTCAACCTGCTTCCATTGCTCGTCTTTGAGATTCAAACCGACGTCGATGTTCCAGAAGGGGTCCTTGTCGGCCTTTTCGAGCAGCTTGCCGGCGGCGATGACCGGCTCGGCCATGTTGTCTGCGGGATCCACCACCGGCTCGTGGAAGTCAGCGAGCAGGGTCGGCTCGCCCGCCTGCTTGTATGCGGCGATGCGGGCGTCCAGCGCTTTCCTTGCCTCGGCGGCGCTGCGCACTTCGGCTTGCGGCTTGCTGATGGTGATCGTCCGCTGTCGCGGTGATGAGAGGTTGAAATAGAGCAGCACCGCCACGGCAATGGCGACGATCGCGAGCACCGAGAGCGGCAGCCAGATTCTGGCGCGTGAGCTCATTGACGTGGTAATGTCCGGTGGCACTCGCGGCGGGACAGACGGAGCGGCTCACTCCCGCATGGCGACCGGATCGATCCCTTGCGATCGGCAGAAATCCATGTACGCGACGGGCGAGATCTCGCTCGGCTTGATCTCGCTGCGCCCGCCCCAGAAGACGTTGGTGTAGCTGACGGGGATGCCGATCGATTCGAGGTGTTCGTCGATCGCGCGCTTATGCTCGAGAACAACCTGTTTGTCGGTCCCGTGCGCGACGCCCATGATGTTGACGTTGCCGAAATCCGGCCCCGCCTCGCGCCAGTAGGCGTGGGTCATGACATGGAATCGTCCGACCTCGCGCCCGGCTTCGATCTCGCGACCTTGCGGAACAGCCCAGTGAAAGAGCGCGTTGTACTTTGTGACGTGCTCTCCCGTCTTGAGCTGTTTCACGTGTTCGAGGAAGGTGGAGAAGCGACCGATCACCTTCCGATCGTTGAGTGATCGCGCGATCCGATAGAACTCATCGAGCGCAAGACCACCAGCTTTCGCTCGTGGCTTCCAAAGATCACGGGTGATCTCATCCGGAGTGAATTCACGTTTCAGCTCGATCAGCACCTTCCAATCCAGATCCGACAACTCGACGATTCCCGTGTCGATCGTATCTGCCAGCCCCTCGATCTTGCTTCCCGGCTCCAGCCCCTTGCGACGAACGTGCCCGACGCCCAGGGCGAACAACTTCTTCGCGGGCAGCAGCAGGAACTTCGTCGCGCCGGTTTTCTCGCACAGGAACTCGCAGTGCTTCTGCATCGAGAATCCCTGGGGCACCTTCAGCGTCGTCCAGAGTCGGTATTTCGCCGCGACGATCGCCTGGTCGGTCGAGCGGATGACCACGTGACCGGAGAAAGGATCGTGCTGGAACATCCAGTCGAACGCCGCCGACAGCTTCTCTTCCGGGACCACCCAGGCGATGAGCGCGCCGCGCGCCAGGTTGGTCGCCATGAGCGTCTGCCGCACCCGGCGGATCGTGCCGGCGCTGAGCATCGCGCGGATCCGATCGATCACCGCGGGCACGTCCACGCCGCTCAGGCGCGCGATTTCACCGATCGGATCAGGCTGAAAGCCCTGAAGCTTGTCCTCGGAGACGGCAAGGATCTTCGCGTTGATCGGATCATTGATTGCGACGGGGATTGATTCGGCGGCGGCGGTCGGTGAAGTCATGAGTCGGGCCATTATAATTCGCGCAGTGCAGAAGCAACCGCCGCGGAACTGGGTTCTCGCATCCTTGCTGGTGCTGATGACCCTGCTGGCGTATCTGCCGGCGGCGACGCGCTGCGGCTGGATCTGGGACGATGACTACTACGTCACGCGAAACGCGAATCTCCGCGATGCCCGCGGCCCGGTGAACATCTGGACGAAGATCGGCCTCGCCAACGGCGGCACGCCGCAGTATTACCCGGTCACCCATACCACCTTCTGGCTCGAATATCACCTGTGGGAATTGCATCCGAGCGGGTATCACGTCATCAACATCCTGCTGCACGCGGCGAGCGCAGTGATGCTCTGGATCGTGCTGAAGAAGCTCGACGTCTGCGGCGCGTGGCTCGCCGCGGCGGTGTGGTCACTGCATCCGGTCAACGTGGAGTCGATCGCGTGGGTGACCGAGCGGAAGAACGTGCTGTCCGGCTTCTTCTACTTCGCTGCGATGCTCGCGTACCTGCGCTGGCAGGCTCGCGCGGACGAGAAGCGATGGTACGCGCTCGCGCTGGCTTGCTTCGTCTGCGCGCTGCTCAGCAAATCGGTGGCGGCGTCGCTGCCGGCGGTGATCTTGCTGATCGTCTGGTGGAAGCGGGGCGCCGTGCGATGGCGCGATCTCGCGCCGCTGCTGCCGATGTTCGTCCTCGGCGCGGCAATGGGATGGCTGACGGGTCACGTCGAGCGACATTACGTCGGCGCGCAGGGGCCGGAGTTCGATTTTTCGATCGCCCAGCGGGTGCTGATCGCCGGCCGCGCGGTCTGGTTCTATGCGTGCAAGCTGATCTGGCCGGCGAAGCTGTCCTTCATCTACACGCGATGGAACGTTGACGCGCGCGATCCGCTGCAATGGCTCTTTCCGCTTGCGCTGGTCGCGACAATCGCCGGCGTTGTCGCCTCATTTCGGCATAACCGTCGCGGCATCGTGGTCGCGATCCTGTTTTTCTGCGGCACGCTTCTCCCGGCGCTCGGCTTCGTGAACGTGCTCCCGATGCGATACTCCTTCGTCGCCGACCATTTTCAATACATCGCCGGCATCGGACTGATCGTCCTGATCGTGTCGCTGCTGATCACGCTCCTGCCGCCGAAGGGACGGTGGATCGTTCGCGTTGTATTGCCGCTGACATTGGCGATCCTGACGTGGCGGCGGCAGGCCGCGTTCGCAGGGCTGGAGTCGCTCTGGGCCGACACGGTCGCGAAGAACCCGACGGGTTGGATGCCGCGGTTGAACTACGCGAAGGTGCTGATGGGGGAGCATCGGCTGGCCGTGGCGGCGGATCAACTCGACGCTGCCGCGAAGCTCAAGCCCGATAGCGCGGAGATCGCCAGCGTCCGCGCGTCGCTTTTCGTGCAGCAGGGCCAGACGCGGCGCGCGATCGATGAGTTCGACCGCGCGATCGAGTTGGAGCCGCGCTTCGCCGAGCCGCATGTTCATCTCGGCGAGCTGCTCCGCCGCGGCGGCGACGTCACCGGCGCGATCGGGCAGTTCCGTCTCGCGATCGACATCTGGCAATCCTTCGGTCCCGCCTTCGCCGATCCCGACAGCGCCGCCGCCGTCTACAACAACCTGGGCACGTGCTACGAGCAGATCGGTGACGCCGCCGCCGCCCTCGACGCGTACGAATCGGCGCTGCGCCTTCGTCCGAAGTTCGAGCCGGCGATGAAGAATCGCGACCGCCTGCGGCGGGCAGTCTCACCCTCGTCATAATCCGGCTTTGCGTGTAATCTTCTCCAGCCCATGACTGAGCCGACCGAGCCGGCGAGCGAATCGCCCCAGCAGCATCCTTCCCAAGACGCGGGCGATCAACTCATCATCACCGCGCCGGATGAGTCCACCACGGCGAAGGATTTTTTGCTCTGGGCCGGCGTGATTGTGCTGATCACGCTGACGATCTACGCGCCCGCGATTCACGGCGGCTTTATCTGGGACGATGACCGCCACGTCGAGCAGAACAAGAACCTGCGCGACGCCGAGGGCCTGGCAAACATCTGGACGAAGCTCGGGCTCCGCAACGGCGGCACGCCGCAGTATTACCCGGTCACGCACACGACCTTCTGGATGGAATACCAGCTCAGCGGCGCCACGCCGAACGACATCGATCCCACGATCTTCCACGTCACCAACGTCATTCTGCACGCGGGCGGTGCGATCCTGCTCTGGTTCATCCTGCGCGAGCTGGCGGTTCCGGGCGCGTGGGTGGCGGCGGCGATCTTCGCGCTGCATCCGATCGAGGTCGAATCCGTCGCGTGGATCAGCGAGCGGAAGAACGTGCTGTCGGGCATCTTCTTCTTTGCCGCGATCTACGCGTATCTGCGATCGGGCTTCGCGCTCCCGCCGCGCGATTCGGCGCCGCCGCAGAAGCGCGACTGGAACCTGTGGGGCGCATCGCTGCTGCTGTTCGTGCTGGCGCTGCTGAGCAAATCCGTCGCCTGCTCGATGCCGGCGGTGATGCTGCTGCTCGTTTGGTGGAAGCGCGGGCGGATCACGATGCGCGACGTCGTGCCCCTGATTCCGTTCTTCGTGCTCGGCGTGGCGATGTCCGCAGTGACCGGCTACGTCGAGCACGAGCACGTGATGAAGAACGCGCTGGGCGTCATCCCGCAGGAATGGAACCTCTCGCCGACCCAGCGCCTGATCGTCGCCGGCCGCGCGGTCTGGTTCTACGTGATGAAGCTCCTCTGGCCGGCGAGGCTGACATTCAGCTATCCCAAGTGGAACGTCGATCCTGCTCAGGCCGCGCAGTGGCTGTATCCGATCGGCGTGGTCGCGGTGCTGGCGATCCTGTTCGCGCTGCGCAAGCGGATCGGCCGCGGCGCGGTGACGGCGGCGCTGATCTTCTGCGGCGTGCTCGTGCCGGCGCTGGGCTTCGTGGACGTCTTCCCGATGCGCTATTCGTACGTCGCCGACCACTTCCAATACCTCGCCGGACCGGCGCTGATCACGCTGATCGTCGCCGGCGTGGCGACGTGGATCCGGCGGACGCGCGCGCCCGCTCAGGATGCGGCGCCGGCGGCGCCGCGCACTCTGCCTTTCGTGCTCGCCGGCGTCGTCCTGGTCATCCTCGCACTGCTGACGCTGCTGCAATCGCGCATCTACGCCAGCCCGACGGCGCTGTGGCGTGACACAGTCGCGAAGAACCCGTCATCATGGATGGCGCAGAACAACCTCGGCGTCGCGCTGTTCCGCGACTCGATCGATCTTCCGGCGGACCGCGCCGACGAGGCGGACGCAATGCTCGATCAAGCCATCGCGCACTTCCGCACCGCCATCCAGCTCAAAAGCGATCACGACCGCGCCTACATGTCCCTCGGCCAGGCGCTGGCGCGAAAGAAGAAGCCGGACGAAGGCCTTGCGATGCTCAACCGCGCCGTCGAGATCAACCCGAACAACGTGGACGCCTGGACCGTCCGCGGCGAGCTGCTGCGGCAGATGAATCGGCCGGACGACGCGATCAATTCTTTCCGCCGGGCGCTCGATGCCGCCGATAAACAACGCGTCTCGTTCACCGATTCGCAAGTCGGGCTGATCCACCAGAAGCTCGGCTCCGCCGCGATGGACAAGGGCGATCTCGAGACGGCGCGGCAAGAGCTGGAGACGGCGATGAAACTCGCCGACAAGAACGGCCGCGTCTATTACGAGTACGGCAAGCTGATGGTGAAGATCAACGAGCCGATCAAGGCGGCGGAGGCGTTCGCGCAGGCGATCCGCCTGGCGCCGGAGATCGCCGATTCGCACATCGACCTGGCGCTGCTGCGCTTGTCGGTCGGCAATCTTGCCGGCTCGCGCGCGGAGCTGATCGAAGCGGCACGGATCAACAAGAACGACCCGCGGCTGATGCAGGCGGCGAAAAAGTGGAGTGACGCCTTCGAGGCGAGCACACGACCTTCCACCACGCGATCAACAACGCGCGCGGCAGCGGTATCGACGACAACACGCGGCACGGCGGAAGTCTATCACGCGCCGGCGACTCGTCCCTCCGATCAATGACCGCCGTCCGCCTCGACAAGATCTCCAAAACCTTCCCCGGCGGCACCGTCGCCGTGCGGTCGACGGACCTTTCGATCGCGGCGGGGGAACTGTTCTTCCTCCTCGGCCCCAGCGGTTGCGGCAAGAGCACGCTGCTCCGGCTGATCGCCGGCCTGCTCGCGCCGACGACCGGCAGGATCTTCTTCGACGACCGCGACGTGACTTCGCTGCAGACCTCGAAGCGCAACGCCGTCATGGTCTTCCAAAGCTACGCGCTCTGGCCGCACATGACGGTGGCCGAGAACGTGCGCTTCGGCCTGTCCGTGCGCGGCGGCGAGAAGGCGGAGCAGCTTCGTCGCGTGGACGAAGTGCTCGATCTCGTCCGCATGCGCGATTTTGCGGACCGCAAGCCCAATCAACTCTCCGGCGGGCAGCAGCAGCGCATCGCGCTGGCGCGCGCGCTGGCGGTCAATCCGGCGTGTCTTCTGCTCGACGAGCCGCTGTCGAACCTCGACGCGAAACTCCGTCATGAGATGCGCGGCGAGATCCGCCGCATCTGCAAATCCGCCGGCTCGACCACGCTTTACGTCACGCACGATCAGAAGGAGGCGCTCGCGATCGCGGACCGGATCGCCGTGATGAACGCGGGAAGGATCGAGCAGGTGGGCACGCCCTCGGATCTGTATCACAGACCCGTCACCGCCTTTGTTGCGGATTTCATGAAGCAGGATGAAGCCGTCATCCCGCCTGCGTAAACGATGTGGACCCGCGGCCCGACCGCTGCGCACGCCTGACGCTAACTCCCTTTCACGTCGCGGCCGCGGGTCGTCAGCCAGACGTAGACCATCAGCATCGTGCCCAGCGCGCTGAAGGGGACCATCGCGTAAAAGAGCGCGTTCCAGCCGTTGGGGCCGTGCAGCTTGATCTGGTCATCGAGGATGCGCCCGAGCATCCAGCCCGAGAGCATCGCGCCGAAATACTGGAACGAGTCGATGATGCCGGAGGCGAAGCCCGCCATCTTCCGCCCGCCCAGATCCATCGCGGCGGCGGTGCCGATGATCGAGTGCGTCGAGTTGCAGGTGACGGCGATGGCCGTGAGGAGGATCGTCGCGGTGAGCGGCCCGGCGGCGCTGGTGTGGCCGAGGATCACGATGGTCAGGACGATGACCGCCGTCTCGATGAGGTAGAGCAGCGCCGCCACGGGAGCGCGGCGGCCGCGGAAGAGGGTATCGGACAGGAACCCCGACGAGAACGAACCGACGAACGCCGCCACCGGCAGGCTCCAGGTCAGCGCGACAAAGAATCCGGAATCTTTGCTCTCGTGCCAGCGGTCGGCCATGTACTTCGTCCACCACGCCACCGTCGCCGCGCGGACGAAGCCGGTGCAGAAGTAGGCGCCGGCGTTGATCCACGCGATCGGATTGGAGGCGATCTTTTTGAAAACGTAGCCGAGGGGCAGCTTTTGCTCGATGTCCGTCCCGTGCTCATCATCGTCGTGCGGGATCGAGTAACCGGCCTCCTCCGGATGGTTCTTCACGTTCAGCCACATGAGGACGACGATGACCAGGGTGATGGCCGGCGGGACAAAGAACATCGACCGCCAGCTCTGTTTGGCGACGTGAATTCCAAGCCAGGTGATCGCGAACCCGTTGAGCAGTAAGTATCCGAGCTGGCCGACACCGACGTCGCCGAGCTGAATCATCCCGCCGAAGATCCCCGCGAAGCGGCCGCGCTCGCGGCGTTGGAACCATGAGGTGTTGATCTTCACCATCCCGGGCGAGCCGAACGCCTGAAGGTAGCCGTCGACCGTGCGGATGAGCACGAACGCCAGCAGCATCCAACTGATTCCAGTCATCGAGACCAGCCCGAAGGCGACGTTGAGCCCGATCGTGCAGAGCGCGCCGAACGCCATTGCCTGTTTGCCGCCGAGGCGGTCGGTAAAAAGCCCGTTGAAAAACTGGCCGATCGCGTACCCCCCGTCGCGACCGGTGTTGATCATGCCGTACTGCTCGTTGCTGAAGTTGAACGCCTTGGAGAACTCCGGCGCGGCGATGGTGAGGTTGCGGCGGCAGAGGTAGTAGGAGGCGTACATCAGCCCGAGGAAAAACCAGTTCCGCCCGCGGCGCATGCGATAGCCGACGGGATGCGGCGGGATCGCCTGTGCGATGGGCGCATCCTCGCCGGGTGGCGCGATGGGCACGGCGGGGACGGCGGGGGGCGTTTCACCTGCGGCGGAGCCGACGACGGACGGGACTGGCTCGCGCTGGCGCGGCGAATTCAGGTGATCCGACAAACATGCCTCCTTCGCCTGGCGCGCGGCATCTCATCCCAAGCGGATTGTGCGACGTCAAAGTTAACCGAACCCGCCGCGTTCGACCACTATTGCCGGCTCACTCGCCAGCGGGTACGAATCGATCCGTGCTCACGCGGCGCGCGCTCCCCGTCGTCCTGTTTTTTCTCCTTCTCGGCGTGCCGTTTCTCCTGCGGGCGGTGATGTCGGCGGGAACGACCAATGCACCGTCGCAGGCCGTCGCACGCGTCATCGTCATCAGCCCGCACGCGGAGCCCATTCGCACCGAGTTCGCCGACGCCTTTTCGCTATGGCACCAGCGGCATTACGGCCAAACTGCCGCCGTCGACTACCGCATCTACGGCGGGGCGAGCGACATCGTCCGCTACTTCGAATCCGCCAGGCGAACGCTCTTCGCATCCCTGGGCACGTACAAAGTTGACGTCGTCTGGGGCGGCGGGGATGAGCTGTTCGATCGCCGGCTGAAGCAGGGCGGCTATCTGCAGGGCGTGCGCTTGCCGGATGACGTGATGCATCGCGCGTTCGCGCAGCGGGATATCAATGGACTGCCGCTCTACGACCTGTCGAGCGATCCGCCGCAGTGGTTCGGCACGGCGCTGAGCAGCTTCGGCATCGTCTACAACCGCGACGCGCTGCGCCACCTCGGCCTGGCGGACCCGAAGACCTGGAGCGACCTGCGTGACCCGCGCTACCGCGGCTGGATCATCCTGGCCGACCCGATGCGCAGCGGGGTGGCGCGCACCGCCTACATGATCGTCGTCGAGCGCGCGATGCAGGACGCGATCGAGCGCGGCGATTCCGCCGACGGCGGCTGGGCGCGCGGGATGGGACTGATCCGCCAGATCGCCGCCAACGCGCGGCTCTTCACCGACAACGGCACGGTCGTCCCGGCGATCGTCGGCTCCGGCGACGCCGCGGCGGGGATGGCGATCGATTTCCAGGCGCGCTCGCAGGTGGATGCGGTGCAGCAGGGCGACGCGGGCTCGTCGCGCCTCGGCTACATCGAGCCCGCCGGCGCGACGGCGATTAATCCGGACCCGGTCGCGATGGTCAAAGGCGCCGAGCACGCGGAGCTGGCGCAGCATTTCATCGAGTTCCTGTTGAGTGAAGACGGCCAGCGGTTGTGGAACACCCGCGCCGGCGCGCCGGGCGGGCCGAAGCACACCTCGCTCCGCCGCCTGCCGATCATGAAAGCCGTCTACGACTCCCCGACGAATTTCACGGACGCGGTGAACCCGTACGTCAGCAGCGGCAGCTTCAACACCTCGCGCTCTCGCACCGCGACCTTCGGCATCCTCGCGGAGCTGATCCAGGTGAGCTGCATCGACTGCCTGGACGATCTGAGCGACACCCGCCGGCTCATCCTCGCCTGCCCGAGTGCCGATAAACTAGATGCGAGGCTCGGCGTTTTCCCCTTCGATCAGCGCGAGGCGTTGTCGCGCATGAAGCAGATGGCAGCCGCCTCACCGCTCGATCGGCTGGAATTGCAGCGGCGATGGACGGACGATTTCAGGCGCGAGTACGCCGGGCTTCGACGCGAGGCGGTTCGTTGAGCACGGGTATCGGGTATGACGACCAAAACCGATACCCGACACCCGGCACCCGGCACGCGGCACCCGCACGACCCATCATGTTCGCTGATCGCAAAGTCATCGTCGTGATGCCCGCCTACAACGCGGCCAGGACGCTTCTGCAGACGCACGCGGAAGTGCTTGCGCAGGGCGTCGTGGATCTGGTCATCGTCGTCGATGACGCCAGCAAGGACGAGACGACGGCGCTGGCGAACACGCTCCCGCAGACGATCGTCCACACGCACAAGAAAAACTTGGGCTACGGGGGAAACCAGAAATCGTGCTATCGCCTGGCGCTCGAGCACGGCGCGGACATCGTCGTGATGGTCCACCCCGATTATCAGTACACGCCCAAGCTGCTGCCGGCGATGGTGTCGCTCATCGGCAACGGGCTGTATTCCTGTGTGATCGGCTCGCGCATCCTCGGCGGGCGCGCCGTGGTGCAGGGGATGCCGTGGTGGAAGTACGTCGCCAATCGAGGACTGACGTTCGTCGAGAACATCGTGCTCGGCGCCAAGCTGTCGGAATACCACACCGGCTACCGCGCGTTCTCGCGCAAGCTGATCGAATCGCTGCCTCTGGCGGCGAACGGCGACGACTTCGTCTTCGACAACCAGATGATCGCACAGGTGATTTACTACGGCCATTCGATTGCGGAGGTGAGCTGTCCGACCCGATATTTCGCCGAGGCGTCGAGCATCAACCTGCGCCGGAGCATCAAGTACGGATTCGGGTGTCTCGCGACGGCGCTGGCGTTTCGATTGTCCAGGATGGGCCTGATCCGCTCGCGACTCTTCCCGCCGATCGACGGGCCGCCCGTCACGCCAGCGCCGCAGACAGCATCCGCTTCCACAGCGGAACATCGATAGACCAGACCACGCGCACGCTCGGCTCGCGGTTGTGCGCCATCTCGCTCCACAAGCCGCGATTCCGCGCATCGTTCGCAACGTTGAGCCGATCGACCACGGTCATCCCCCGAGTCAATTCGCTCGCCGTCTCCACCGCGACGTGATGTACGGACGACTGCGTCGCCACGCTCGGATCCAGCGCAACCGCCATCGCTACCGGGTCCGGCAGCGCGATGCCGATCTCGCCGGTCTGCGTCTGATTCGCCTGCATCGCGACTCGATTGCAGTCGATCGCGAAGTGGGCCAGCTTGGTGTCGAGTTTGCGGATCGTCGCGATCTCTTCGGCGTTCACTTTCGCGTCGCCGCGGCAAAGCTGCCAACCGACCAGATCGATCGCCATCCCGCTGGTCAGCACCATCTGAGCCGCCTCGGGATCGACCCAGATGTTGTACTCCGCCGCCGGCGTGACATTGCCCTCGCAGCACGGGTTGCCGCCCATCACGACGCACCGCGCGACATTCTTCACCAGACTCGGCTCGCGCACGATCGCCAGCGCGACGTTCGTCAGCGGCCCGAGCGTAACGAGCGTCAGCCCGGGATGCTTCGCGACGGTGCCGATGATCGCATCGGTCGCGTGCTCCCGCCGGGAGCACGATTTGGGCGGCGGATAGTTCTGATCGCCCAGCCCGTCGGCGCCATGAAACCAGGTCGCGTGCTCCGCCCGGCGCAGCAGCGGCTCGCCCGCGCCGGCGTAAACCGGCACGTCCGATCCGCACAATTCGGCGGTATAAATTGCGTTCCGAGTCGCCTGCTCCAGCGGCACGTTCCCGGCGACCACCGTGATCGCCGCCACGCGAACCTCCGGATGTCGCAGCGCCATGATCAACGCGACGGCGTCGTCGGAGGCGGTGTCGGTGTCGATCAGAAACGTTCGCATGTCACGGAACCGGGTCGCCCGCCACTTTTCGATCGACCGGCGTGGCAGGATCGAACTCGAACAACTTCTCCGGCCGGTTCAGGCGGACGATCTTCACGCTCGCGATCTTCTCAACCGGCGAGAGCTGATCGCCCAGGCCGTTCGTTCCCTTCTGGCTCGCCCAATACAGGACGCTCCTCTTGCCGTCGCCGTCGATCTTCCAGCCGAGAAAGACGGTCGAGTGACCCAGGCCGCTCTTCCAGTTGATGTTCATGAAGTCGCCCGGTCGCGCGTGCGCCGGCTTGATCTCGACGCCCATCTTCGCGTACTGCACGAGCGCGTACTGGCAGCCGGGGCCGTCGTCGTTCCAGTGGCCCCAGAATTTCACGCCGTCCTCGCGCCGCCCGCCGTCGGGTTCCTGCATGCGTAGCGCTTCCAAGCGCTCGGGCGAGAGGCGCGATGCGGCATCCGGAAAGATCAGGTTGAGCGATTCGATCAACGCGGTGTACGACGAGCCGCTGCAATAGCTGGTTGCGCGCGGCGGGGAGAGCAGCGGCCTTCCAAAGAGCGACAGCGCATATCCGATCGGAGACTCCGGCGGGTTGGCCTTGACGCCGACGAAATATCCGCCGCCCTCGGGCGCGGTCGATTGCGCTTTGTCGATCCCGCGGAGGACCGCGAGGTTATAGCCGTCGATCCCGCGGGAGAAGAGATCCGCATGACGCGTGTGATGCGCGCCGGCGGCAAGTTGGTCGCTCGTGAGAACGTACAGCGATCCGTCGTCGCGCGTCGGTTGAGTGGTGGACCCCGCGAACGCTAAGTGCTCGCTCAAAATCGCAAAGACGCAAGCGGCGGCGGCCGCAGCCGCGATCATGCGACGATTCATGCGGAAAACCGTATCATTTCCGCCCGAAGAAAACCATGAAAGTCACCTTCGGCGTCGATGAGCTGCTGAAAAACGTCCCCGCGGAGCTTCGCCGCGCGCGGGTGGGGATGGTCACCAGCAACGTCGCGACGATCGCCGCATCGGGCGAGCTGTCGCGCGTCGCGTTGCGCAAAGCGGCGGTGAATCTGACGAAGCTTTTCGGCCCCGAACATGGTTTGTCCGCGACTGCCGCCGACGGCGACCCCGTCGCCGACTCGCGGGACAATCCCACCGGCCTTCCCGTCGTCAGCCTTTACGGCGACAGCGTCCGCCCCTCGCGCGAGCAGCTTGCCGACATCGACGTGATGCTCTACGACATCCCCGACGTCGGCGCGCGCTTTTACACCTACATCTGGACGCTCTCGCACGTGATGGAAGCGTGCGCGGAATCGAGCAAGCCGCTCTACGTCCTCGATCGCCCTAACCCTATCGGCGGAGAGCTCGACGCCGTCGAAGGGCCGATGCTCGATGAGACGAACTTTTCGAGCTTCGTCGGCCGATGGAACATCCCGATCCGCTACGCGCTCACGATCGGCGAGCTGGCGGCGCTGTGGAACGCGGAGCGAAAGATCGGCTGCGGTCTCCGCATCGTCCGCTGCGCCGGCTGGACGCGCTCGATGCATTGGCCGGCGACGAAGCTGAAGTTCATCCCGACTTCACCGAACCTGCCATCGTACGAGACCGCACTCTTCTACCCCGGGACGTGCTTGATCGAAGGCACGAAGCTCAGCGAGGGCCGCGGAACCGATGCGCCGTTCCGACTGATCGGCGCGCCATGGGTCGACGGCGAAGCTTTGGCCGATCTACTGACGCAACGAAATCTCCCGGGCGTGCGCATCACGCCCGCGCAGTTTGTCCCCGAGGGCCGCAAGTACGCCGGCGAGTGCTGCAACGGCGTTGGATTTGACGTGACAAACGCCAAGGCGCTTCGGCCCGTGCGTCTCGGCATCGCGCTCGTCGCTGATCTCATTCGCCTACACAAGAACGATTTCGAATGGCTGCCTTACCCGACGGCGGCGAATCGGAAGGGGCTGCAGCACTTCGATCGATTAGTCGGTCAATCGGACATGCGGCCGACGCTCGATGCGCAGCCGCCCGATCTCGACGCCCACATCGCGAAATGGACCGCAGCTCCCGATTGGCCCGCCCGCGTCCGGCCGCACCTGCTGTACGAATGAACATTGCGCGCCTCCGCGCGTGAAATCTTAAGGCGTTTGGGGATACTCTTAGCAGCATGAGGCACCTCGAGGGCTTGGAGCGACGCGTGCTTCTGGACGCGACTTCCACGGCGGCCGTTCACGCCGCCGCGAAGGGGTGGGTGCGATTCGCGCTTTCCGACATCGACTCGGGCCACGCCGACGTCGTCCGCCTCTCGGATGGAAAGACCGTCCGCCTCGGCACCACCATCTACGATCATCGTCCCGGTCACGTCATCGAGCGCCTCAACGGCGACGGCTCCCTCGACACGACCTTCGGCGGGCAACTCGCCGCGCCCGCCGGCATCGTTCAATACATCCTCCCGAAGAAGGACAACCGCTCGCCCGATCAGCAGCATTTCCTGGCGGTCTCCGGCAACGGGCGCATCGCGGTGATCGACAGCGGCGGGGGGTCGATCACCGTCACCGTCTTCCGCGCCGACGGCCGGGTCGATAAACACTTCGACTACGACGGCACGCGCGTTCTGGAAAAGCTGCCCGGGGGAAACCTGCGCGGCACCTCCGGCGGAGCGATCTTCGCCGAGGACGGTGGGCTGCTGCTCTCCGGGCTGTTCGTGAGGAAGGGCAGCAACCTCGACGCCGGCGCGGCCGCCGCGGTCATCAAGCTTCGGCCCGACGGAACGCTCGACTGGCGCTTCGGCCGATCCGGCGTCGCGGTGGGTCCGCTCGTCGAACAGGACAACGACGCCGGCGGGTTTGACATGCGCGCCGCCGCCCGCGTCGCGTTCGATTATTCCGGTCAGATCGTGCTGCGCGGGACGATGGAATCGGCGGATCACGCGCAGCTCGCCGGCTATTCGTACGATTACCGTACGCCCTTCGTCGCCCGCTTCACATCGGACGGAAATCTCAACAGCGCCTTCGGCGGAGGGCTCAGTTATCAGCAGCCGCTGATCGGATCCGGCACATCGTCCGGCGTCGGCGGGTCCGCCTCGGCGAGCACGATGGGGCCGTTCGTGGGCGCGTCCGCTTCGTCGCTGCTGCAACTCGTCCGGCTCGACGGCCTGACGCAATCGTCGGGCGGGATGAACTCGACCGGCGGTGCGGGCGATGGCAGCGATGACGAACAGCGTCGTGACGAGCTCGAGCGCGTCGTCGGAAACGATGCCACCGTTCGTGGGCCCAGGACCGAGCACGTCTCGGCGCCCGCGCCACCGCCGGCTCTTTCCCTTGGTGCCCTGGCCGCCGCCCTGATCGGCGAAGTGATGATCATCGCCCAGCCGGCCGTACACGTTGATGCGAAGGTGGCTGCCCCCGTTGCGCCCGGGCCCGCAGCGCCGCCGGCGGCGGCGCTCGCCGCCGTCGTCATCCCCCCGGTCCTCCAAATGCCCCCGCCGGCAACCGCCGAGCTGCGCGGATCGCGCCTGCTCGTCAGCGGCTCTGACGATGCCGAGGACATCCTCGTCTTCCGCTCCGGCTCGCGCATCGTCGTCAGCATCAACAAGACCAGCTTCGGCTTCGACCGCAAAAAGGTGAAGAGCATCTCGATCGACGCCGGCGGCGGAGACGATTCGGTCATCATCGGCCACGGCATCATCGGCGCGTACGTGTTCGGCAACGCGGGCAACGACCGCATCGCCGGCGGCGACGGCGACGATACGCTCGTCGGCGGCGCGGGAAACGACACGCTCGAAGGGAACGGCGGGAACGACGTCCTCCGCGGGTGCGGCGGGCGCGACATCCTCCGCGGCGGACCCGGTAACGACCGCCTCTCCGGCGGCGCGGGCGACGACCTCCTCGACGGCGGCTCCGGTGACGACACCCTCATCGGCGGCGAAGGCGCCGATATGATCAAGCGATCGTCCGATGACCAGTGGATCAAGTCGAGGATCGCGAAGGAGAAACTCTACGGTCGCGCGACGGTCCAACTTTCCGCGCCGAAAAAAGAAATCGCGGACGTGATCAAGACCGAGTTCACCAAGGGAGTCGATACCGCGCCCGCGGATTCGCTCGCGCTCTCCGCAGTCGCGCTCGCGTCGCTGGAATAGCGAGTTCGGCTATCGGGCGTCGGGTATCGGGTATGACGAATCAGACCCGATACCCGACACCCGATACCCGCGATTCACTTCTCCCCCGTCAACCACTCGATCTTCATCGAGTAATCCCACTCATCGAAATACAAATTCCTCCCGTCGATCTCCACCTCCCCGCGCTGGAAATCGAGCGGCTCACTGCGGAGTGAGGATTGTTTCGGAGGCATCAACGGTCGCCCGTAATCCAGGTTCACGATCGTCCGGTAGCTGTCCTGATGCCCGATGTAGAAATCGCGCACTTTCGGATCGTCGGACTTGCTCTGCACCCCGTAGCTCGCGTCCACCGGCAGCCAGCCCCACGGCTCGATGTACACCTCCGACCAGTCGTGCATGCTCGAGCCGGAGCGTTTGGTTTCCCACCCGCTCTGCCAGCGCGCCGGTACGCCCGCAATCCGGCACATCGTGGTGAAGAGCGTGCTCTGCACGCCGCAGTCGCCTTTCTTCCGCGCGAATGCGGATTGGGCAAGGCTCGGGATTGTGGTGTACTCCTCCTCCGCGTGCCAGGGGATGTTGTCGCTGCACCAGTGGAAGATCTTGCGCACTTTCGCGAGCGGATTGGTCTCATCGGCGACGATCTTCGCGACGGTCTCCTTGATCTGCGGCGTAAAGACGATGTGCGGCAGCCGCTCGCCGAGGTACGCGCCGTTCCAGTCCGCCGGCAGCGGCTGGCACAGCTCGTCCTTCAGGATCGGGTAGTACGCGTACGAGTCGTATTCGATCGTCTCCGTGAACGTGATCGGCTTGCTCGGATCCGTGATCCGCTGCTCGAAGTACACCGTTCGCTGCGGCGCTCCGCTGGCGATGTGCGTCTTGCCGTCGATCGCACTGGGCGCGACGAACGCCCCCGCGGGCTCGCTCGAGACCAGTGTCGCGTTCTTTTGCTGCCGGTATTCCTGCGGGAAGAGGAGCCAGCAGCGCACGAGCGAACCTTCCTTCGCGCCCGGGCGATTGCCGTCGACCGTCAGCGTGTACGTCAGCCGATGCCGGATCGGCACGACTTCCGTCTTCCCCGTCTTCTGAGCCTCGTCGATGACGTGCTGGAGATGCTTGATCAGCGTCCAGCCGTCTTTCTCGTCGGACTTCTTGCCGCTGGCGTCGCGGCGGTCCTTCGCCTCCTTGCAGAACAGGTAAATATTCTGCGGCTCGCGATTGAAGTAGGCGACCTGGCCGTCGATCATCCGATACTGCGCCTCGCCCGCCTTGCGCCACTTCTCGAGATCGTCGGCGGAGACGTCGGGGATCTCCTTCTTCAGCTTTGAGAGCAGACCCGCGGGGCTGAGCGAATAATCGTTGAGCGTCCGGCGAATGACTTCCTTCAGTTCGTCCCGCGCCTGTGTCGCCGCCGCGTCGGCGGATGAATCGTCCGCGCCGAGCAACGCCTTGGCCTCCTTGAACTTCCCGTCGTTCATGAGCGACAGCGCTTGCTTCACCGAAGGATCGCTGCTGGTAAAGGCGAGCGAGGCGCCGGATGGTTCGGTGGTTTGCGCGGAGACGGAGACGGCGGTTGTCATCAAGACGATTCCTGCTGTGAGCACGAGAAAGGATCGGATCATGCGTGCCATCGTACGACAGCCGTGCGGTTGCTCAAGTCGCGTCGGTTTTCGAAAGACGTCATGCTGAGGTACTCCGAAGCATCTGGGTTCTCCAGGCCAGATCCTTCGGAGTACCTCAGGATGACGTTATCTGGGCTTCTCAAAAATCATCATGTGCTGAAGCGGCAGGTCTTCCTTCGTCGCGAGGTGTTTTAGTCCCACCGCCGACATCTCCTTGATCGCCTGGGCCTCGGTCATCTTGTGATGCGGCTTGATGTTCACCTTCGGATCTTCGCCGCGGTATTCGATGAGCACGACTCGCCCACCGGGCTTGAGCGATCGCACAATCGATTCCATCATCTCGCGCGGCTGCGAGAACTCGTGATACGCATCCACCATCAGCACCACATCGACCGCCGATGCCGGCAGCTTCGGATCGTCCTCCGCGCCAAGCACGCTTTCGACGTTCTTCACGCCAACCTGCTTCGACTTAGCCGCAAGCAGATCGAGCATCTCCTGCTGGATATCGACGGCAAGTACTTTCCCCTGCGGCACCTTTGGGGCCATGAGGAAGGTGAAGTAGCCGGTGCCGGCGCCGATGTCGGCGACGACGTCCGCGGATTTCAGCTCCATCAGATCGACGACGAGCGAGGGCTTTTCCTCGTGCTCGCGCTCCGGCCGCTCGAGCCAGTCGGCGGCCTGGTGGCCCATGACCTGCGCGATCTCGCGCCCCAGGTAGGTTCTGCCGATGCCGTCGGGACTAGGCGCGCAGGTGCCGTAGCTCGGAGCGGTCGTTGTTGACGGCGCCGCGGCGAGCAGGAGCAGCAGGACGACATATAGCCCGCCGGCGGGGTTTTTCGCGGACGCGAAAAACAAAGGCCCCGCCGCAAGCGGCGGGCTATGTGATCGGGCATGTGACTTCATAAGTCATCTTCGACGACGCGCGATCAGCGGGATCGTCAGCGCCAACAGCGCGAAAGACGCGGGTTCAGGAACGTGCGCGATCGGCATCGACTGCAGGTACTGCCCGATGTACTGAAGGTGCTTGAGGTGATCGTCCCCGGTCGATCCCGTCGCCCCCCAGAGCTCGAAGTTCCCGCTCTTGGCGTGACGGTAGAACTGCAATGTTCCCAAGCCGCTCTGATTGACGGCGGTCGCGCTGATGCCGAGGTATTGCATCAGCTCATCGCCGCACTCCTGCGTGCTCTCGTAGGTGTAGGTCGGCACGAGCGAGTGGCTGAACATGAACCACTTGCCTCCCGCCTTCGCCGCCGCCGCGTAGGTCTTGTAATCGACCATCTGCGAATCGAGCGGCGTGCCGTCGGCGGCGGTGGTCGCGTAGCACGAATCCGCCGCCAGCAGGGCGTCGATGTCGTTGCGATAGGTCGAGCTCTTGAGGATCTCGCGCACCGCGCCGTATCCGGCACTGAACGATGAAACGCCGATCTTGTCCCACTGCAGCGTGTCCGGAAAATCGCTCTGCGCCCGCACGTCCGCCAGCGCCTCGTTCATCAGGTTGCCGAACAGCGCGCTGTTGGAGAACGGCGTGGAATACGCGCTGGACAGGCCGTTGTAGTTGACCGTGACGATGATCGCGTTGAGGTTGGCGTACCTGGCGTTGTTCCAGTACGTCTGCGGATCGCCGTGGAAGTGCACGAGCAGGTCGGCGACGTTGCCGCGCGACTGATACGTGCTCGGGATGAAGATCTTCCATCCCGAGTCGCTCATCTGGATCGTGCGACCGGTGGCGGTGGTAAGCTGCGCGAACGACGGAGAAGCGAGAAAAGCGATCAAAACCACCGGCAGCAGCTTGCGCATCACGTGCGGCAGCTTAGCTTAGTCTTGCTCACTCGCCAATGATTTTCACCAGCACCCGCTTCTTCCGCCGCCCGTCGAACTCCGCGTAAAAGATCTGCTCCCACGGCCCGAAATCGAGCTTGCCGTCGGTGATTGCGACGACCACCTCGCGGCCCAGGACCTGCCGCTTGAGGTGCGCATCCGCATTGTCTTCGCCGGTGCGATTG
>JAICTV010000136.1 GCA_025936175.1 Phycisphaerae bacterium | reverse complement strand
GGGAGGGTAGTGCTCGCAACGTTGAACACGATCGCATTGGCCGAAGAATTGCGGAAAATAGCTTCGCGTCGAGGTTGAGCGCAAATCGGCTCGTTTACGTTCCCACCATCTGGAGCGAAACGCGTGAGCGTTTCGGATGATGGGCGTCGAAGGACGAAAAACTCACGTTTTTCGCTACGTGTCGGCTTAAACCCGACCGGCTACGACTTTCGCTTCGACCTGACGGCGGCGACGCACATGGTGCTGATGCTGCACACGCACCCGGAGCACGCGCCGCGCCTGCAGCGCGGCGAGCGCATCCTGGTCGAGCCGGAATTGCGCGTGGACGAGTTCGCCGACTCCTTCGGGAATCGCGCCGCGCGGCTCATGGCGCCCGCCGGCAAGCTCCGCATCGGTTACGACAACGTGATCTGGGACGGCGGCGAACCGGAGCCGCGCATCGACGGCCAGCGACTGCACCCGATCGACGAGCTGCCCAACGACGTGCTGCCGTACCTGATGAACAGCCGCTGGTGCGAGGTCGATCGGCTCTCCCCGATGGCGTGGGACCTCTTCGGCAAGACGCCGGCGACGTGGGAGCGCGTGCAGGCGGTGATGGACTTCGTCCACACGAAGGTGACGTTCGGCTACAAGTACGCGCGGATGAACAAGACCGCGTGGGACACGTGGTACGAGCGCAAGGGCGTCTGCCGCGACTTCCAGCATCTGGCGATCGCGCTGCTGCGCGCGCTGAACGTCCCCGCGCGTTACGCGACCGGCTACCTCGGCGACATCGGCGCCCCGCCGGACGGGTTGCCGATGGATTTCTCCGCCTGGATGGAAGTCTTCCTCGGCGGCAAGTGGTGGACGCTGGACGCGCGTCACAACACGCCGCGCATCGGAAGAGTGCTGATGGCCCGCGGGCGCGCCGCGACCGATGTCGCGCTGACGACCAGCTTCGGCCCGGCGCGGCTGGAGCGATTCCTCGTCCACATGGACGAGGTGGCGGACGATCTGGTGACGCCGATCGATTCCTTCAAGCCCGCTGCCGTCTCCTCGGTTTCCGCGCCAATCGTTGCTCCGACCCTCAGCGCCGCTTAGCCTTTCACGTGGCACGGGCGCCTCGCCCGTGTCTTCTTCACGACTCACGGGCGAGGCGCCCGTGCCACTATGGAACCGGCGACAGACAAACCGCTGATGCAGTACGCCTCGCACGTCTCGGCCGGCACCGGCCGCACGCCGATCGGCATCGTGCTCTTCGCGTGCAGCCACCTGCTGCTCGGCGCGCTGGTCGAGATCTGGATCGTTGCGGTGATCCGTCAGCTCAACCGCATCTCGCCGCTCGGCTGGACGCTGTTCATCCTCGCCGGCGTGGGCGCCGCGGCGATGATCGTCGGCGCGCTTGCACTGCTGCTCAAAGGCCGGACGGCATGGACGACGGCGCTCGCCAGCTTCATCGTGCTCGCGACCGCCGAGGGCGTCGGCCTGTGCTTCGCGACGCGCACCCTGGTCCACAGCCTCGCGACGCGCGAGAACCGCAGGTTTCTCCTCTTCATCGCGACGGCGGAGCTCCTGCTGACGTTTCAGTTCTGGCTGTGCAGCGTGGTGTTGAGATACCTCTCGCGCGCCAAGGCGCGGGCGACCTTCGCACTTCCGTCGGGCGAGTTCCCGCCGATCGTGCGCTGGATGCCGCGCGTGATCGTGATGCTCACGGTGCTTGCCGCTGTCGTCTCCGCCATCGGTGGCGCGACTGACCGGTAGCCGACGGATTGGGAGGGCGAGGCTCCCGCCGAGCCGACGTTGTGCCGGCGATCAACAGGCGCGGCTCGGCAGGAGCCTCGCTTTCCCGACTACCACGTCGATCCGCCGCCGCAGCAGGGGCAGTCGTCGGGAAAGTGGATGGTCATCGACGCGCCGTTCGTCTCGTCGGCGCGGCGGGCGCGTTCTTCGATCGTCCATTCCGCCGCCTTGTCGCGCGATTCGAATCGACGCAACACCAGCTTGTTTCCGCCGCCCTGGCAGATGCTCACCAGCCAGTGCGCGTGCTGTTCATCGGGAAGGACGCAGAGGCTTCCGATCGGCTCGTTCATGTCGGCCTCCGGTTGAGAGAGAGATATCGATCGATCGCTCCGGCCGTTTTCTTGCCGTCGCCCATCGCGAGGATCACGGTCGCCGCGCCGCGGACGATGTCGCCGCCAGCGAACACGCCCCCCTTGCTCGTCATTCCGTTCTCGTCGGTGACGATGTAACCCCACTGGTTGGTCTTCAGGTCCGGCGTGGTCTGCGTGAGCAGGGGGTTGGCGCGCGTGCCGAGCGCGGAGATGACGATCTGGCACGGAATTTCGAACTCGCTGCCCGCGATGCGGGTCGGCTTGCGCCGCCCCGATGCGTCAGGCTCACCGAGCTGCACCCGCACGCATCGAACTGCGCGCACCCAGCCTCCATCGTCGCCGAGGATTTCGGCCGGATCGGCGAGCATCTCGAAGATGATGCCTTCCTCCTCGGCGTGCAGCACTTCCTCGATCCGCGCGGGCATTTCCGCGCGCGATCGGCGATAGACGAGCATCGCCCTCTCCGCGCCGAGCCGCCGCGCGACGCGAACCGCGTCCATCGCCGTGTTCCCGCCGCCGACCACGACGACTTCCTTCGCCCGCATCACCGGCGTGGACGAATTCGGATCGTACGCCTTCATCAGGTTGATGCGCGTCAGGTATTCGTTGGCGCTGTAGACACCCTTGAGGTTCTCTCCCGGGATGTTGAGGAACATCGGCAGCCCGGCGCCGTTGGCGATGAAGACGGCGGAGAAACCCATCTCGCCGAGGAGCTGATCGATCGTATACGTGCGGCCGATGACGACGTTGGTCTCAATCTCCACGCCGAGTTTCTGCAGCGATTCCACTTCCCCTCGCACGATCGACTTCGGCAGGCGGAATTCCGGGATGCCGTACACCAGCACGCCGCCCGCTTCGTGCAGCGCTTCGAAGACGGTGACGCCGTAGCCGCGCTTGGCCAGCTCTCCGGCGGCGGTCAGTCCGGCCGGGCCGCTGCCGACGATCGCCACATTCTCTGCCTTTTTTTCACACTTCGGCGGCGGGCAAAGCCGCCGATCGCCATGTTCCCGCGCCCAGTCGGCGACGAAGCGCTCGAGGTATCCGATCGCAACCGGATCGCCGCCCTTATTGCCGCGGATGCACTTCGCCTCGCACTGCTTTTCCTGCGGACACACCCGCCCGCTGATGCCCGGCAGCGCGTTGTCGCGCAGCAGCACGTCCGCCGCGCCGGCGAAATCGCCCACCGCAACGCGATCGATGAACGCCGGGATGTCGATCGCGACCGGACACCCGCCGACGCACTTGGCATCCTTGCAATCCAGGCACCGCCGCGCCTCCATCATCGCGACCTGCTCGACGAAGCCGAGGTTCACTTCCGCAAAGCTCGCCGAACGCGCAACGGCGTTCCGCGCGTCCATCGCCTGCCGCGGGATCTTCATGCGCTCGGCCGCCTTGGGTTTGATCGGCGTGTCGTTCATGCCGATCGCTCCATCGCGCAATTCTCGAACGCGCGGTACGCGGTCAGTCGATCAGTCAGCTCCTTGAAATCGACAAGATGCGCGTCGAACTCCGGCCCGTCGACGCAGGCGAACTTCACATGGCCGCCGCAGGTGACGCGGCACCCGCCGCACATCCCGGTGCCGTCCACCATGATCGGGTTGAGCGACGCGACGGTGTGGATCGCCAGCGGCCGCGTCACTTCCGCGACCGCGCTCATCATCGCCACCGGCCCGGCCGCGAGGACGAGATCGACCGGCACGTCCGCCCCCGCGATGAGCCGCTTCAACCGATCGGAGACGAAACCATGGAAGCCGTGACTGCCGTCGTCGGTGCAAGGGAACACGTCATCGCAGACGCGTCCGAGTTCTTCTTCGAGAATGACGAACGGCTTCGTCCGTCCGCCGACGACCGCGCTGACGCGTGCGCCGGCATCCCGAAGCGCCTTCGCCTGCGGATAGATCACCGCCGTTCCCACGCCGCCGCCGACGAGGACCGCGTGCCTGACCGGATGAATTTCCGTCGGCTTGCCGAGCGGACCGGCGACGTCGAGGATCGCTTGCCCCGCTTCGAGCGCGCACAGCGCCTTGGTGGTCGCGCCGACGACCTGGACGATCAGCACGATCGTGCCCGCCGCGCGATCGGAATCCGCGATGGTCAGCGGAATCCGCTCGCCGTCGACCAGCGCCCGAACGATCACGAACTGACCGGGTTTGCAGTTGTGCGTAACGTGCGGCGCGCGGACGCGCAGCCGCTTCACGTTCGGCGACAGCCACCGCGCGTCGAGGACTTGATAAGTCACTATTTCAGATTATCGAACGGTGCGATCCCCCTTCGTATCGGGACGACATCGCCAAGTTGAATCAGGGATCGCCCCGATGCGCACGGGCATGCTAAGCCGGGCCCTTCACGGCCCGGTCTTACTGCTGCTGCTGCTGATGCTCCTGCTGCTGCGGGATCATCTCGTGATGCTCCCCCTTGCCCTTGGGATAAACCGGAACCTGCAACGTCCGCATCCGATCGACCGCCAGCTCCGGCGGCACCGCCTTCAGCTCCTCGCTGTGCACCTGCGCGACGATCTGCTCCTTCGCCGAGCCGCGATACACGCCCTTGTTGGGCGGCACGTCGCGAAAATCCCGCCCGATCGCCGTCTTGACGAAATGCTCGTTCGCCACGCAGCGATTCGCCGGATCGAATCCGATCCACCCGGTGCTGGGGAAATACAGCTCGCACCACGCGTGCGTCTGCGTATAACCGCGAAAGCGCTCCGATTGCGGATGCAGGTACCCGCTCACGTAGCGCGCCGGAATGCCCAGCGCGCGACTCAGCCCGATCATCAAATGCGTGAAATCCTGGCACACGCCCGCGCCGTGCTCGAGCATCTCCGTGATCGGGCTCGCGCTCGTGGTGACGCCGCTCTTGTACTGAAACTTCTCCGCGATCAGATCGATCGTGCGCATCGCCAGCCCGCCGAGCGGCTCGCCCGCGCGCGGCTGAAGCGATTCGACCACCTTCCGCAGGTTCGGCGAATCGACTACCGGTCCGCCGAACTGGAGGAAGTCGTACATCCCGTAATCTTCGCTCCGCAACGTCACCGGCCATTTGTCGGGCAGCGCCACGGCGTCGAACTGCGGGCGGTCGGTCTCGACCACGCTGGTCGAAACGATGCGGATCTGCTGGTGAAACGCGTTGATCGTGAATGCGTGAACCGTGTTGCCGAGCCAGTCGAAATAGTTGAGCGCCGTCGTGCTCGGCCCCAGCGCGAGGTTGAAGCTGAGGCGGTGCTGGTCCTGCTCCTGTCGCGGGACCATGCGCAGCTCCATCACCGATTCGCTGATCATGTCGGAGTAGGAGAGGTCGGTCGTGTGGGTGATCTTGAGCAACATGACGTTTATCGCTTTGTTGAACGGCGTGGGCACCGGGTCCGGGTATCGGATTTGAATTCAGACCCGATACCCGACACCCGATACCCGCTCTAAGTCATCCTTCTCGTCCTTCACTTCGACTTCGGTCGTCATCGTCTCTTCCGCCGGGGTATAGATCGTTCCGGCGGTCGGCGTCGCGTCGCGGTAATGCCGGCCGTAGGCGACGCGGACGTGGTTGATGTTCGGCAGCACGCCGTTGGTCGGATCGAAACTTTTCCAGCCGATGTTGGGAATATAAAGCTGCACCCACGCGTGGCTCGCATCGGACGTCGCGCGCGACACGCCGCCGGCGTTTCCCGTGAAGATGTACCCGCAGGTGTAGCGCGCCGGGATGCCGAGCAGTCGCGCCAGCGTGATGAAGAGATTGGCGAAGTCCTGGCACACGCCGCGGCGTTGCACCATCACGTCGTAAGCGCTGGTGTCGAGCGATGTGCACCCCTGCAGGTACTGGTATTCTCGGAACAGCGTCAGGTTGATCGCGAAGAGCGTCTCCATCAAGTCGCCCTTGTTGCGCGTCACAAAACCCATTGCGTAGTCGTACAGCTCCTGGAGTTGCGTGTCGGGCAGCTCGTCCGGCGTGAGGTACGGCGCCAGCACCGTCCGTTCCCACGGCATCCACACCAGCGGAAAGCTCGGCGGGTGGATCGACAGCCTGGCGAACGCGAACGGATCGACGTCCAGCAGCTCCACCACCGACTCCGCCGTGATCGTGAGCTGCTTGTACGGCTTGTTCACGTCGAACCGCGTCGTCCAGTTGCCGAAGACGTCTTCGTATTCGACCTCCTGCACGGCCGGCTGAACGCGAAGCTGATACGCGATGACCACCTGCTTCCAGTCGTCCATCGGGCGCAGATGGACGCGATGAATGCTGCGCTGGATGATGCGGTCGTAGACGTACCTCGTCGTGTGCCGCACCCGAAGCCGGCGGACGGAACGCGGCGTGTTGTTGGTTTTTCTCGTCACGATTTCACGCCCACCCTTCCCGCGTTGGAGCATTGTCATCCCGAGGTACTCCGAGGGATCTCGCAGTCGAGTTGCGTCCGACATCCCTCGCGGAGTACGACTCGACTGAGCTCGCCGAAGGCCGCCCGGGATGACAATGGGGGGTGGGTTTTTTCATCAGTGAAGGAAGTAGGTCGCCTGAATCGCCATCGCCGCTTCGAGAATATCCTGCTGAATGCGCTCGCAATACTGCGGCACGCCCGGCCGAAGGATTTCTGACGCCTCGGCGTATTCGAGCTGGGTTTTCAATCGTCCCAGCGCCCGCTCCGCCGGATCAATCGCCTGCGGATGCACCTCCGCGCGGATCGACGCGATCGCGTCGTGCGCCTGCGTCACGCAAAACCGGATCGAGCGAGGGAAATCCGGCTCGAGGATCAGGAAGGTCGCCACCCGGACCGGCTCCATGTCGCCGATGTTGTTGCGCCGGTACGCTTCGATCGAGCAGCAGCTCCGCAGGACCGACATCCAGTGGATGTTTCGGATGGGCGCTTCCAGCTTGCTCTCGAGCGACTTGAGCAGCGTGAACTTGGTGGCGATGACCCGCGCCGTCACGTCGATGCGCTCGAGGAATTTACCGAGCTGCGTGAAGTGCCAGCGCTGATCGTGCTGCAGCGTCTGATCGCTCAGGCCCTGGAACAGCATCGAGCCGATCATCATCTGCCGGTAGACGTCCTCCGGCGATTCGTCGAAGCGCGCGGGCGCGTCGCGGAGCGTCCAGTAGAGCGTGTTAAGGTTCTCCCACATCTCCGCGGAGATGGTCTCGCGCACGCCGCGGGCGTTCTCGCGGGCCCGGCTGATGCAATTGAAGAGACTGTTGGGATTGTCCGTGCTGAACGTCATGTACTGTGCGACGCGGTGGGGGGCGGGCGTCTCGGTCATCGCCGTCGCGAGCACGCCGACCGGATCCGTCACCGGCGGCGGCTCGCCGACGCGCATGATCGACATGAGGCTCTGCCATTGACGTTCCTGAAGCTCCGGCGCGAGATCGCCGACGTCGATGAGCAGGTTGGAGTTGACGAGCAGGATGCGCGCGATGTGCTCGGCGCGCTCGACGTATCGGCTCATCCAGTAGACCGAGTCCGCATCCCGCGCCAGCATCGGCCGCGGGGGACGGGTGACGAAGAATTTGGAGGTGTCGGTGGACATGACAGGATTTGTTGTAGGGGCGACGCCTGCGTCGCCCTGGCCGCGAAGAGGGTGACGCAGGCGCCGCCCCTACGTCGCCGTCGGCTCCTCTTCCAGGACCCACGTGTCCTTGCTTCCTCCGCCTTGACTCGAATTGACGACGAGTGAACCCTTGCGAAGCGCCACGCGCGTCAACCCGCCCGGCATCACGATCGCTTTCTCGCCGTAGAGGATGTACGGCCGGAGATCCACTCGCCGCCCTTCGAAGTGATCGTCGAACAGCGTCGGATGCTGACTCAGCTCGACGACCGGCTGCGCGATGAAGTTGCGCGGGTCGTGCTTGATCTTCTCGGCGAACTCCGCGCGTTCCTCCGCCGTCGCCTGATGGCCCATCAGCATCCCGTATCCGCCCGATTCGTTCGTGCTCTTCACCACCAGTTCGTGCAAGTGCTCGAGGACATACTGCCGATCCTCCGCCCGCGCGCAGATGTGCGTCGGGACGTTATGAAGGATCGGCTCCTGTTTCAGATAGAAGCGGATCATCTCGGGGACGTACGGATAGACCGCCTTGTCGTCCGCGACGCCCGTGCCCGCCGCGTTCACCAGCGCGACGTTGCCGAGCCGATAGGCGTTCATCAACCCGGCCACGCCGAGCATGCTGTCCGGGCGGAAGCAGAGCGGATCCAGAAAATCGTCATCGACCCGGCGGTAGATTACGTCAATCTTCCGCAACCCGGCGGTCGTGCGCATGTAGACGAAGCCGTTTTCGATGACCAGATCCGATCCTTCGACGAGTTCTACGCCCATTTGCCGAGCGAGGAAGCTGTGCTCGAAATACGCGGAGTTGTAGATGCCCGGCGTCATCACCACGATCGTCGGCTCTTCGCCGCGCGCGGGCGAAACGTAGCGCAGGCAGCGCAGCAGGTTGTACGGGTAATCCTCGATCGCGCGCACGCGGTACGCGCTGAACATGCTCGGCGAGACGCGCTTCATCACCGCGCGGTTCTCCAGTACGTAGCTCACGCCGCTGGGCGTGCGGCCGTTGTCTTCGAGCACAAGATATCTGCCGTCGCGGTCGCGAATCAGATCGGTCCCGCAGATGTGGATGTAGACATCCCGCGGCACGTCCACCCCGATCATCTCCCGCCGGAACATCTTCGCGCCGTAGATCAGCTCTGGAGGGATGACCCGCTCCTTGAGGATGCTCTGCTCGTGATAGATGTCGCGGCAGAAGAGGTTGAGCGCGGTGATGCGCTGCTCGAGGCCGCGCTCGATGACGTCCCATTCGTTGGCCGGGATGATGCGCGGGACCAGATCGAACGGGAACGTCTTCTCCACGCCGCGCGCGTCGCCGTAGACGGTGAAGGTGATCCCCTGGTTGCGGAAGGAGACGTCCGCCATCCGGCGGCGGCGATCAAGTGCGGCGGGATTTAATTTGGCGAGTCGGCGCGTGACGGCGGCGTAATGTGGCCGAGCCTGTCCGCGCTCCGCGAACATCTCGTCGAAGACTCCGTTCACCTCGTACTGATCGAACATTCGAAGGCGCGGATTCTAACCAGTGCGGCGCTTTGTTGGGAGGGCGAGGCTCCTGCCGAGCCGGATTGAGTGCACCATGGCACAACCCCGCTCGGCAAAAGCCTCGCCCTCCCGATAAGAGACTCCACCAACCCGTGCTACTTTTTCTTCTCCTTCTTCTTCGCCGCCTGATCGAGCAATCCGCCGAGCCCTTGCTGGATCGCCTCGCCCGGTTGCGTCGCGGCGCCCTGCGGGTTGTTCAGGATTCCCCCGATCGCCTGCGTCGCCGCGCCCGGCAGCTTCTTGTTTAACTCTTCAGTCACCTTGCCGAGCTGCTTGTCCACCTGCGCGCCGATCTTCGCCTTCACCATGTTGGTGATGTCGTTCACGTTGAGGCTGAGGACCTGCCGCAGCTCCGGCGGAAGCTGATCCGATTGCGCCGCCTGCGCCGCCAGCTTCGTGATCAGCAGCGAGACGACCTCCTTGATCGCCGCGCCGTTCTGGTTCCCTTCGCCGCTGCCGATGTTCTGCAAATCGAGCGGCGGAATCGTCAGCACGTACTCCTGCTTCAAGCCGCCCAGACTCGATCCGATCCCCGGCATCGCCGACAGCGCCGCCAGGTCCGGCCGGAAGACCACCTGCGCGCCCTGCACGTTCAGATCGTTGATGATCAGCTTCAGCGGCTTCTCACCCTCGGGCGTCGGCTTGTCCTCGCCGGCGGGCAGCGCGTCCATGAACTGCTTGATGTTGAACTTCGTCCCGGCCATTTCGATCACGAGCTTGGGGTCCTTAATCGTGATCTGCCGGACCTTGATCGGATCCGCTCGCAGCTCGCTCAGCTTCGCGCCGACGTCGAGTCCGCCGAGCGTCATCATCGTCGGCGACTTGTAGCCGCTGGGGGAGCTGACCTGGAAGTTGGAAAGCTTCACGTTCCCGCCGAGCAGCGACACGTGCGCGGCGCCGAGCGACGTCTGCTGGTTGAGCGAGCTGGTCGATTGCTTCACGACCACCGACTTCACGATCGAGTCGAGGTAGACGTAGATCGCGACGGCGCCGATGACGACGACGACGATCAGCAGCAGGACAATCCATTTCAGCACGCGCAATCCGCCGCCGCCGTGTTTGGGTTCAGGCGCCGGCGGAGGCGCAGACGCGGGAGGAGTCGTTTGGGTTGTCATGGCAACGATTGTCGCGCCGGCGGGAATGTGAGGCAACGTTCAGACTGTTTGACACCAGTAGCTTGCTGTGTAACCATTCTGCCCCGCGTCCTGCCGAAGCGTTTGTCGGGCAGGGGGTTACAGAATTCGAGTCCGAGTCCCATTCGCGTGGAGAGCGTGCCAATGCTCCTGACCAAGCACGAAGGCGAAACCTTTCGCAACCAGACCGTTTACATCAGCGGGCAGGCGTTCGTCCGCTGCCAGTTCATCGCGTGCACGCTCGTTCTGCGCGAGACCGTTTATCACCTGGAAGGTTGCTCCTTCGAGCGCTGCAACTGGCACGTGGACTGGGTGCTGATGTGGGGCAGCCCCGAGAGCGTGCGCGAGATCAAGGCGCTGGTGAACATGATCGAACAGGCCCAGCAGCAGCAGGCCGCCGCCGGCGGAGAAGGATCGATGCCGGAGATTCCCGGGATCCCATCGACGCCGTTCGCGACCGGCGGATCAACGCCACCGCTCCCCCCGAGCTTCACCGAGCCGCCGCAGTCGTCCAACACCTAGCCGCCGCATACCATCACGTGCAGCGCTGACCGGCCAGAAGCGCGTCTGTCATCCCGAGGTACTCCGAGGGATCTCGGAGGCAACTGGCGTCCGAGATCCCTCGGAGTACCTCGGGATGACATGCACGCCAATTTACGCACGTAAGATTCTGCTCGTCGTTGTCTGCGTCCTTGCCGCAACGTGTGATACGGCCCGCGCGGCGCTTCACGCGGACGAACTGCTGCTGGTCGTCAACGGCAACGTCCCCGCGAGCGTCAAGACGGCAGAATTCTACGCCAAGGCGCGCCTCGTCCCCGACAACCGCATCGTCAAGCTCAATCTCCCCGGCTCGGAGGAGATGACCTTCGAGAAGTACGAGACCGAAGTCATCCCGCCGATTCGCGATTTCCTTCGCAAAAGCCACCTCGAGCAGAAGGTCAAATGCCTCGTCACCTTCTACGGCGTGCCGTTCCGCGTCGGCGCGAAGCAATTGACGCCGGCGGAGAACGATGAAGTCGCCGATCTGAAGCAGAAGCTCGCCGGCGCCATCCAGCAGGCGACGCCCTTCATGGACGACGCCGACAAGCTCGCCGGCGAGCTCGATCCGTCGTTCACGCCGATGGCAGGAAGCACGCTCGATCAGCTCACCGAGCGCGTCAACCATGCGCTGGGCACGATCAATCACAACCTCCCCGGCGCAGGCGATTCGCGTCACGCGACGATCCTCCCGCGACTGCTCAAGCTGATGGCCGCGTTCGGCGGCGATGCGCAAGTCGCCTCAAAACTTACCGACGACGAGATCCGCCAGATCGCGCCGCCCGACGTGTTCAAGACCTGGCCCGCCCGGCGGACGCAGATCGAAGCGTACCAGAAGGAAATGCCCGCGCTCGAGGAGAAGCGTTACGACCCCGAAGCGCGCAAGCGTCTCCGCGAGATCGTCTCCGACGGTTTTGGTGTGTTCGGCGCGGCGAACCTGTTCCAGGCGCAGCTCGACTATTTGCAAAGCGACGGCACCGTCTCCGCCACCGACAGCGAGCTGGCATTGATCTGGTGGAACTACTACAGCCGCTCGAAGTGGCAGGCGAACGCGCTGAACTTCCGCTTCAACGGCCCGCACCCGCCCGTGATGATGGTCATGCGCCTCGACGGCCCGCAGGAGGGCACCGCGACGCAGATCATCCTCGCATCGCTCAAGGCCGAAAAGGAAGGGTTGAAGGGCCGCGTGGTCATCGATTCAACCAACGGCACCGGCCCCGGCGGCGCCGCGGATCGGCAGGGGGGATACCGCCAGTTCGATCACAAGCTGATCACCCTCGCCGACATCGTGAAGAAGTACACCACCGCGCCGCTCACGCTCGATACGCGTCCGACGCTGCTCCCGCCCAACAGCGTCAAAGACGTCGCCCTCTACTGCGGCTGGTACAGCGTGCGAAACTACATCCCGGCATGCCAGTTCAACGTCGGCGCGGTCGGCTATCACATCGCCAGCTTCGAGATGGTGAGCCTGCGGCAGGACAACGAGAAGGGCTGGGTCGCCGGCCTGCTGAATGACGGCGTTGCCGCGACGGTGGGCGCCGTCGCCGAGCCGTACCTGGGCGCGTTCCCCGCGCCGGACGAATTCTTCCCGCTGCTGATGACCGGCAAGCTCACCCTCGCCGAGGTGTATTGGAAGACGGTGCCGATGACGAGCTGGATGATGTGCTGCATCGGCGACCCGCTCTACACGCCGTACAAGAGCAACCCGCTGCTCCAGGTGCACGAGCTGCCGGCCTTGCTGCGGGACGCGGTGGGCGCAAATCCGTAGTGAGAAGTGCCGCTGCAGATTGTCATCCCGAGATGCTCCGAGGCATCTCGGACGCCAGTTGCATCCGAGATCCCTCGCGGAGTACCGCTCGGGATGACAACATCGACAAACAGGTGCGCGGTTATTGGACCTGACTCGCGGGCTGAATCTTCTCATCACGATGGTCGATAAATCGGGGGAGGAGTTCGCGCGATGGCCGTTCACGTCATTTGTCCCAGCCTGCGATGCCGCAAGATCCTCACGATGGACGACAACGTCCGCGGGACCCTCGTCACCTGCCGGTACTGCAGCATGCAGTTTCGCGTCCCGGCGCCGCGCAAGGCGCCGCCGCCCTCGGCGACCGTTCGCCAGGCCCCCTCGACCAACCTCAAAGTCGCCGGCTGAACTTGGCGATCCGCTGCGGTGCGGCGTATATTCGCCGCCCATGGCAGAACCCCTCAATTACGTTTCGCCCGGTGCACACGCTGCCGGAACGACGCTCCCGCGCGTCGGTGGCGTGCTCGGGATGGCCGCCACTTTCATCGGCGTCGGCATCTTCGTCCTCGGATGCTTCGGCTTCTCCGCCGCCTTCTATCTCTCGCCCATCCCGCTCGCGCTGGGCGCGATCGGTCTGGTCCTTTCGCTCAGCGGCCTGGTCACGAAGAGCGTTGCGGGAGAAGACACGCACGTCGTCGCCGCGCTGTTCATCAACGCCGCGTGCATCCTCGGCGGACTGCTCGAGCTGATGATCCTGCTCAATAAACCGTTCTTCGCGGGCGCGGGCGGACTTTGATCACTGCGACAATCTCGGCGCGTACATCGGCGGCTGCGGCGCGACCGCGCCGACCAGCGCCGCGAGCCACGACACGCCGAACTCCGCGCCAATGATGTAAGCATCGCCCATCCGCCGCGAGTGCCGCGCCGTGCAGAGGATTTCCGCCGGCGGACCGACTTCGCGCGGGAAGCGCAAGTTGAACTTCATCCCGCCGGGCATCGGCTCATCGTCCACCAGAGCGATCCCGCCGCGCGAAAGATCATAAACCCCCACCTTTCGCGCCGCTTCCCCGCCTGCCAGCGGCTGCATGATGACGAACCCCTCAACCGGCACGCGCACGAAAAGCCGCCGGCCGACGGGGTCGGGTGCGTGCAGGAGGTTCGCAAGTTCACGTAAGCGGCTTTCCGACAGCTCGATTCCCGCATGTTCCATGAGCGATTTCCCTAGCGAAAGCCGCGCCGTTCCCATTATAGTTCTCATCTGATCTTCATTTCCAAAGGGAAAGGACCGGGGAAATTTATGCCAGCTCGTACCACTCAGATGATGATTCCTCATCTCGTCGTCGGAAACGCCGGCGGCGCCATCGAGTTCTACAAGAAGGGCTTCGGCTTCGAAGAAGTAATGAAGCTCGCCGCGCCCAGCGGCCAGGTCATCCACGCCGAGCTCAAACTCGGCGACGACGGGATGATCTTCGTCAGCGACGAGTTCCCCAACGGCCCGCCCGGCACCGGGCGCTCGCCCAAGACGCTCAACGGCTCGTGCGTCACGGTGCACATCAACTCCACCGATGTTGACGCCGCGTTCAGGCGCGTGATCGAAGCCGGCGCGTCCAAGGTGATGCCGCCGACCGACATGTTCTGGGGCGACCGCTTCTGCAAGGTGATCGATCCGTTCGGCCACCACTGGTCGATCTCGCAGCACAAGGAAGACGTTCCGCCGGAGGAAATGAAAACCCGTGCCAAGGCGATGTTCGCCAATTGGGCGAAGCGCTGAGATCGCGTCTCGCCGGGTGACCCATCGCCTTTCGCTCGCGCGCCCGCGCGATTAATGTCCGCGGAGCATGCAAGACTGGTCCAGGATCATCTCCGCGGGCGTCGGGCCGATCATCGTCATCTCCGCCTGCGGGCTGCTGTGCCTCGCTTTCTACAACCGCCTGGCCGCGGTCGTGACGCGCCTGCGCGCATTCGACCGCGAGCGATTGCACGAGCAGGAAGCGCTCTCGCGCCAGATCGCATCGAACACGCCCGACGAGATCGCGGTCGTCCGTCATCACGAGGTGCTCGGCATGCTCGAGACGCAGACGCGCCACGTCATCCACCGCGCCCACCTCATCCGCCGAACACTCGGCTGCCTGCTGCTGACGATCATCTGCCTGGCGCTCTGCTCGCTCTTGCTCGGCCTGAGTGTGCGCTGGTCCGGTCTGGAGGTGCCGGCGGCGCTGCTCTTCGTCGCCGGCCTGCTGCTGCTGGTGATCGGGGTGATCTTCGCGATGCTGGAGATGAAGCACGCGCTCGACCCGATCGAGCTGGAAAGCAAGTTCATCCGCGATTT
>JAICTV010000303.1 GCA_025936175.1 Phycisphaerae bacterium | reverse complement strand
GTCTTTTTGCGAGCGGAAGCACGCGGTCGTAACACCGCGCGAAGGTCTTCATCAAATGAATCTGTCTTTTCCGAACGGGCTGCGGGGATAGGCCGTTAGTCGTTCGATGGATCGCGTGGCGCCGAAGGGGATCCGGTTCCCTGAACAGGAAACCCGCGCGGGACTTGTGGCGAGCGCGCGTCTTTGACCAGGGTCATCGTCACGAAGCCCAGGACCAGGAAGAAGCCGCCGAGCATCAGGTAGATGCTGTTGTTGAAGCCGCCCGGGACGCTCGCCGAGGACTGCGCGTCGCTGCTGGGGATCGAGTCCTTGCAGAACGGGCACGCCAGCGCGGCCGCGGTGAAGAGCAGGGGGAAGACGGCGGCGATCAGGGGGGTGAAGCGCTTCATGGCGGGGACATGCTAGCGGATGGAGCGCGGTTGCGGCAAGGCGGGTATCGGGTATCGGGTATCGGGTATCGGGTATCGGGTCTGGGGGTCTAAGGTCTGATCGTTTGCTAGACGCCAGACCCTGGACCCCAGACCCCAGACCCTGTTTTTGCAAAGCCGATACCCGATACCCGATACCCGATACCCGCGGTTCACCCATTCCACATCTTCAGCATCGCGAAGATCAGCACGCCGGTGACCGAGACGTACAGCCACACCGGCAGCGTCCAGCGCGAGACGCGCTTGTGCGTCGCCAGTTTTCCCGACAGCGACAGGTAGAGGCTCGTCAGGATCATCGGCACCACGATGGCCGAGAGGACGATGTGGCTGATGAGGATGAAGAAGTAGACCCCGCGCACCGTGCCCGTCCCTTGAAACTTCGTGTCGCCGTGGAAGCTGTGGTAGATGATGTAGCCGATGAGGAAGAGCGCGGAGCTGGCGAGCGCGGCGAACATCAGCTTGATGTGGCGGGCGTAGTGGCGACGGCGGACGGCGACGTAGCCGGCGATGAGGAGACCAGCGCTGATGCCGTTGAAAGTCGCGTTGAGCGCGGGCAGCGCGGCGACGACGCCGGACCTCACGCCGGGGGCGCGGTTGAAGTAGAGCAGCCAGATCAGCAAGCCGAGAACTGCGAGCGAGATCGTCAAGATCGCGGCGATCGCCTTGCCGCCGCCGAGGGTGCGCAGGGCGGGGATGGAGGGGGGGATCTGTCGCGCGGCGTCGAGGGTCATGCTTGAAAACGTGGATAGTAGATGGTGGATAGTAGATGGTGAGAGCTCGCATCACCATCCACTATCCACCATCCACTATCTACGTGTTTTCTCCGCCGCGGCGAGATCGGCGGCGTCCTTTACCAGCGCCTTCATCTGCCCGGCATCGTTGTAATCGTAGTACTGGCGGATGCGGCCTTCGCCGTCGACGAGGACGAACTTGGTGCTGTGGATGATCGGGTTCGCTTCGTTGGCCGGGATGGCGGTGAGGAGCATCCCCTTCGCCGTCGCGAAGATCGCGTCGGCCGGGCCGGTGAGAAAGCGCCAGCGCGATTCGTCCGCCTGAAACTTCGCCGCGTATTCCTTGAGCACCGCCGGCGTGTCGCGCTCGGGGTCGACGCTGAAGCTGACGAAGCGGAGGTTGGGCGAAGGCAGCTCTTTCTGAAGCGTGGCCATCTTCGCGGTCATCAGCGGGCAGGGGCCGGCGCAGTGGGTGAAGACGAAATCGGCGATCCAGGGTTTGCCCTTGAGCGATAGGAGCATGATCGGCTTGGCGTCCTGATCGGTGAGTGAGAACGCCGGCGCGTCGGCCAGCACGGGCAGCTCTTCGCGCTGGTCGGGCCCGCGCTGCCAGAGGCGGGCGCCGATGACGCTGACCATCGCCAGCACCATCAGGCCCCACAAGATCGTCGTCAGGACTTTTTGAATCGGTCGCATCGCTGAAGCAAAAAGGTAACCGCGGAGAAGCGGATAAACACGTGGATAGTAGATGGTGGATAGTGGATGGTGAACCCCGCAGCTCCTTACCATCAACCATCCACCATCTACCATCCACGCCTTTTGCTTCTCGCCTGTGGTCTGTGTGATCTCTCTGGTTCAACTTCTTCATTCCAGATCGGCCTTCGTCTGCCCGGCGGCGATTCGGGCCGCGAGGGCGAACATTACCCCGGCGAACGCGGTGCTGACCAGCAGGCTGATCGGCAGCGACGGCAAGGTGGTCACCGATTTGAGGTCCGCCCCGTACATCGCGCGGCGCAGCGCCGCCAGGCCGTAGGTCAGGGGATTGAGCCGCATCACCCACTGCATCACGCTCATCGCGCCGCTGACGGAGAAGAGCGCGCCGGAAAGGAACCACATCGGCATGAGGAAGAGGTTCATGATCGCGTGGAAGCCCTGCGTCGAGTTCATCCGCCAGGCGATGCACAGGCCCAGCGCGGTGAGTGCGAAGGAGACGAGGAACATCGCCAGCAGCGAGAGGGCGAAGCCGGCGAGCGTGAGATGGATGCCGATCAGCGGCGCGAGGATGAGGAAGATGAAGCCCTGGCCGAAGGCGAGCAGCGTTCCGCCGAGGACCTTGCCCATGACGATCGACATCCGGCTGACGGGCGCGACCAGCACGCCCTGCAGGAATCCCTCGCGACGGTCTTCGATCACGGAGATCGTGGAGAAGATCGCGGTGAAGAGCAGGATCATGAGCACGGTGCCGGGGAAGAAGTAGTGGAGGAAGTTCTCGCCGCCGGGGGCATCGGACTGGAAGCTGCGGTTCATGCCGGCGCCGATGAGCAGCCAGAAGACGATCGGCGTCGCCAGCGCACCGACGATGCGGTGCCGCTGGCGCAGGAAGCGGATGAGTTCACGGTGACAGAGGGACAGGGCGACGTTCATGGCTTCTCGTTTTAAGGGCGTGGATAGTAGATGGTGGATCGTAGATAGTGGTTCTGACCATCCACTATCCACTGTCTACTATTCACGTTTTCATTCGGACGAAAGACGCACCATCAGCGGAAAGTGATCGCTGGCGACCGGCGTCCAGCCGTCCTGGAAAAGCTGCACGCTCTTGACGTGCGGCTTCATCGCGCTGCTGACCACCGCGTGGTCGATCAGCTCGCGGTGCTCGGTCCGCCAGTAGCCGTTGAAGGAGAACTGCTTCGCATCGACCAGCGGCTGGGTGGCCAACGTGAAGCCGTCGGCGGCGGGGCCGACGAGGTTCATGATCGCGTCGCCGCCGGCCTGCGGCTCGTACTGATCGAGGCCGACCGAGTCGTTCATGTCGCCGAGGAGGATCACTTCCTTCGGGCCGGCGGATTGCAGCTCCTTCATGATCTCGTGCGTGCGTGCGGCTTCGCGGTTGCGCCACTTGGTGGCCTCGATGCTCTTTTGCTTCTCGTCGGCGCCCAGTTTTGAGCTGGTGGACGTGCCGACGTTCTTGCTCTTCATGTGCGTGACGCCGATCCAGAAGACGAATCCACCCGGCGATTTCACTTTGACGAACGCCGGGCCGCGGGCGAAGAGGCGGCCGCCGCGCTCGTTGCCGACCGCGTCCGGCTCGAGGTAGTAGCGGTCGCGCCGCTCGAGGATCTTGAAGCCTTTCCTGGCGAGGAGGTCGAGGTTCTGGTGGCGGTCGCTGTTGGTGGGGAACTGGATCGCCGTGTCGTAGGCGTCATTGAGCCAGCGGTGGTTGAAGTAGCGCAGGTCGTCCTGGTCGCAGGCTTCTTCCATCACGATGATGTCGGGGGCGAACTTGGGGTCGAGCATCACCTGCGACACTTCCCAGTTGTCCTCGTCGTTGGCCTTGCGCAGGTCGGTAAGGATCTCCTTCACCTGCGGGTTCTCGGCGATCGGGCGCGTGGACGCGCGGTGGGCTTCGAAGTGGGTGTTCCAGTTCTCGATGTTCCAGGAAGCGACGGTGATCGCTTCCGCGCGAGCGATCATCGACGCGGTGAGTACGATCACGCACGTGAACGCGAGCGTTATCTTCATCGCGTTCATCCTACGCGATTTGTCATCCCGAGGTACCCCGAGGGATCTCGGCGTCGGCGAGCCGTTCGACTTGGAGATCCCTCGCGGCGCACCACTCGGGATGACAGTAGCAGCGGCGCGGTACGTTAAGGAATTGTTGAACGAACGTGCACATCCTGTCGGCGGCGGGGGAATGCGCTTGCGACCGCCCGCCCGCCTGCCTAACGTGCGAGCCTCGTGTCCACCGACGTCTCGCCCGAAACTTCCGTCAACGACACCGCGCGCGGGCGAAAGTCTGTCGCGCCTGAAGCGCAGCTCTCCCCCGCGATGCGGCAGTACCAACAGTTCAAGACCCAGTATCCGGGCTATGTGCTGTTCTTCCGCATGGGCGACTTCTACGAGATGTTCTGGGAAGACGCCAGGACCGCCGCCAAGACGCTCGGCGTCGCGCTCACCTCGCGCAGCCGCGGCGGAATCAATGCCGAGGACGCGATCCCGATGGCGGGCGTGCCGTTCCACGCGGTCGAGAGCTATCTGCGCAAGATGATCGCGGCGGGGCACAAGGTGGCGATCTGCGAGCAGATGGAGGACCCGGCGCTGGCCAAGGGCGTCGTCAAGCGCGACGTCGTGCGGCTGATGACGCCGGGGACGCTGACGGACGATCCGCTGCTGGACGGGCGCGCCGACAACTACCTCGCCGCCGTCGCGTTTCACGTGACGCGGAGCGACGGATATCGCGCAGCGCTGGCGTGGGTGGAGATGTCCACCGGGACGTGCGTCGCGATGAGCGGCAGCGAAGGGCAGGTGCTCGATGAGATCGCGCGCCTGCGGCCGGCGGAGGTGCTGACGCCGGAGCACGCGTCGGGGCAGCCGCACGAGGTGACGGGCAGGATCAAGGCGCTCGGGATCAATGCCGTGACGGTGCGGCCGGGGTGGCAGTTCACGCCGCACCATGCGAAGGAGCAGCTCAATAAGCAGTGGCAGGCGCGGACTGCGGGCGGCTTCGGATTCGCGGACGACGATCCGGCGGTGATGGCCACCGCCGCGGTGCTGAGCTATCTCGAGGAGACGCAGAAGACGTCGCTGGCACACCTGCGCCCGCTCCGGCGGCACGTGGTCGAGGATCACCTCAGCATCGATCCGTCGAGCTGGCGGAGTTTGGAGATCGATCGCACCGTCCGCGCGGGCGCGACCGACGAAGGGACGCTGCTCAGCGCCATCGACCGCACGAACACCGCGATGGGCGGGCGGCTGCTTCGCCAGTGGCTGCGCTATCCGCTGTGCGACCTCGAGCACATCGAGGCGCGGCAGAACGCGATCGCGGCGTTCCTGGAAGCGCAGCCGGCGCTCAAGGCGATCATCGCGGCGCTGGATGACGTGTGCGACATCGAGCGGATCATCGGGCGGATCGCGGTCGGCAGGGCCAATCCGCGCGATCTGGCGTCGCTGCGGCGGTGTCTGGAATCGCTTCCCGATCTGCTCGATCGCCTCGCGGCGTTGCCCAACGCCGAGGCCGTCTCGCCGGAGCTTGCCGGCTCGCGGCAATTCTGCGCCGAGCAGGCGAAGTATCTCGCCGAGGCGATCCTGTCCGATCCCGCGCCGCACCTGCGCGAGGGCGGCGTGATCGCCGACGGCTTCGATCCGGAGCTCGACCGCCTCCGCGCCATCGGCACCAACAGCCAGGAATGGCTCGCGAAATATCAATCCACTCTGATCGCGCAGACGAGCATCCCGTCGCTGAAGGTCGGC
>JAICTV010000200.1 GCA_025936175.1 Phycisphaerae bacterium | reverse complement strand
GAACATTTCTCAAATCGGGTGTCGCCGGCGCGATCGCGCTGGCGGGCGCGCCGGCATTCATCCGCGCGCAGGATAAATCGTCCACCCTCACGACTGCGCTCATCGGCTGCGGGTGGTGGGGCGGGAATATCCTCGGCGCGGCGCTGGCGGCGGGGCAGTCGAAACTCGTCGCGTTGTGCGATATCGATCAACGGCAGATTGCGAAGCTGGCGACGTCGTTGACCGGCAAGACGAGCGATTCGCCGAAGCATTACACCGACTATCGCGAGATGCTCGCGAAGGAAAAGCCGCAGATCGTCATCGTCGCCACGCCAGATCATTGGCATGCGCTGACGATGATCGAGGCCGTCAAGTCCGGCGCGCACGTGTACGTCGAGAAGCCGATCTCGCACACGGTGCTGGAAGGCCTGGCGATGGTGAAGGCGGCCCGCGCCGCCGATCGCGTCGTTCAAGTCGGAACCCATCGCCGCGTCGCGCCGCACAACATCTCGGCACGAGAACTCGTCCAATCCGGCAGGTGCGGGAAGATCGGGATGATCCGCACGTTCGTCTACAACGGCGGCGGAGCGGAGACGCCGCGGCCCAATGCCGAGCCGCCGAAGGAGCTGGACTGGGATTTCTGGTGCGGGCCGGCGCCGCTGCGGAAGTTCAACGAAAAGATCCATCCGCGCGGCTTCCGCCAGTTCCTCGACTACGCCAACGGCCAGCTCGGCGACTGGGGCATCCACTGGATCGACCAGGCGCTGTGGTTCATGAACGCCGAGCACCCCAAGACGGTCTTCTCGACCGGCGGGCGACCGATCCGCGGCGTGCCGGTCAACGACGAGCGCGGGCAGACGAGCGATTCGCCGGATCATCAGGTCGTCGCCTACACCTTCGACGACTTCACGCTCACCTGGGAGCACCGCATGTTCGCCGGCGACGGCGCGGAAAAGGGCGAGGCGGTCGGCGCGATGTTCTACGGCACCAAGGGCACGCTGCACGTCGGCTGGCAGCGCGGCTGGACGTTCTATCCGACCGACGGCGGGCAGACGCAGCACGAGGAAGCCCACTTCAGCGGCGAAGACAACAGCGACAACATTCCCGAGCTGTGGGCGGATTTCCTGGACGCGATCAAGAATCATCGCAAGCCCGTCTGCGACATCGAGATCGGTCACCGCGCGACGACCGCCGCGCTGCTCGGCATGATCTCGCTCAAGCTCGGACGCAGCGTGAAGTGGGACGGGCAGAAGCAGACGATCCTCGATGATCCCCAGGCGGCCGAGCTGCTCAAGCGGCCGTATCGCGCGCCCTGGACGTATCCAATTGCATGAAGCTGCACGCCGGTGGGCGGGTCATGCTGAGGTACTCCGAAGCATCCGCGTGCGTGCGGGCAGATCCTTCGCGAGTCGGCTCAGGATGACTTCGACCGGTGCAACCGGATTCCTGGAAAAACTTTGCATAACCACCGCCGTGGCTGCATCTATAGCTTTGCATGGCGGTGGCGACGGCATCCAATCTCGCGGACGACATGCTGCTGCGTGCCTACGCCGCCCGCGGCGACGCCGGGGCGTTCGCCGAGCTCGTGCGACGATATGCGGGAATGGTTTACGCGACCGCGCGGCGGGTGACGGGGAATCCCGCCGTTGCCGAAGACGTCTCGCAGGATTGTTTCCTTCGCCTCGCACAAAAGTCAGCGGCGGTCACCGGCTCGGTCGCCGCGTGGCTCCATCGCACGTGCGTCAATCGATCGCTCGAAATCATCCGTGCCGAACGGGCGCGCAAGCAGCGGGAAGCCGCCGTCGTCACCGCGCCCAAACTATCGGCGGATGACGCTGGCGAACTGATCGCTTCGGTCGACGAAGCGCTGGCGACGCTTCCGGACGATCTTCGCGTCGTCTTGACCGAACACTTCCTCTGCAACCGCAGCCAGATGGAATTGGCGGCGATGCTGGGCGTGAGCCAGTCCACCGTCTCCCGGCGAATCGATGACGGCGTCGAGCGCGTGCGCTCGAAGCTGCGCGAGCAGGGCTGGGCCGCGCCGATCGCCATCCCGATCCTGCTGCACGAGGCGGCGCGACAGGGCGCGGCTGCGCCGGCGGCGCTGAGCGGCGCGCTGACGAAGATCGGATTGTCGGGCATCGGCGCCGGCGTCGTGACGGGCAAAGCCGCCGCCGTCGCCAAAGACGTCGTCGCCGCGACGCTGGCGAAGGTCGCGGTCGTCATGGGCCTGCTGCTCTCGCTCGCCGCCGGGGGGTTGCTCATTCGCAGCTATTTCCTCCCGCCGCCCGTGCGACAGGTGATCGTCCCGTCCGCCGCTACAACCACGCAGGCGAGCGCCGATTCGGACGATCACGACGATCACGATGATAAAGACGACACAGACATAGTTCCGCCGAAGTCGGCGAAACCGGACCTTAAACCCTGAAGGAGAATGGTTATGAAGAAGTCACTCTGGCTCGTGCCGCTCGTGGCGGCGTTGCTGCTCGTTCCCTCCCGCCTCGCGTTCGCGGAGGACAAGGAGAAGGAAGAGGGCAACGAGGTGAAGATGAAGATCGCGGACGTCCCCGCCGCAGTGCAGAAGACGATCGCGGAAGAATCCAAAGGCGCGAAGGTCGAGACCGTCGACAAGGAAACCGACGACGGCAAGACGGTCTACGAGGCCGACGCGCAGATCAACGGCAAGAACTACGAGATCAAGGTGCTCGAAGACGGCACGCTGCTCTCCAAGAAGCTCGACATGGAAGAAGGCGAGAAGGACAAGAAGGACGAGAAGGACGCCAAGGGCAAGGACAAGGATGACGACGAAAAGAACGAGTCGAAAGAAAAGAAGTGATCTCTAGGATGAAGCCCTCCGCCGGGCTCGAGGAGTTGCAATGATCAAAGCTCATCAACTCATCGCGGGAATCGTGCTGGTAACTGTCGTCGCGACCGCGTTCGCCGCGACGGATGACGAAGGTTTCGTCAACACCTTCGACGTGAAGAAGGAGAACTTCGTCTCCACCGGCCGCAATGATTTCTTTATCCTCGAGCCCGGCTATCAACATCTCTACGAGGGGGAAGAAGACGGCAAGCGAGGGAAGCTGCTGATCTCCGTGCTGGACGAGACCAAGACTCTCGACGGCGTGGAGACGCGCGTCGTCGAGGAGCGCGAATGGTCGGACGGGAAGATCATCGAGGTCTCCCGCAACTTCTTCGCGATCGACAAAGAGACCAACGACGTCTACTACTTCGGCGAAGACGTCGACACCTACAAGAACGGCAAGATCAGCGGCCACGAAGGCGGCTGGCATCATGGCGAGAACGGCGCGCACTACGGCCTGTTCATGCCCGCCAGGCCGGCGGCGGGGCAGAAGTTCTATCAGGAGCTCGCGCCCAAGGTCGCGATGGATCGGTTCGAGATCGTCAGCACCACCGAGAAGGTGAAAGTGCCAGCGGGGGATTTCGAAAACGTCGTGAAGAGCAAGGAAACCACGCCGATCGAATCCGGCACCGAGTACAAGCTCTACGCGGCGGGCGTCGGTTTGATCGTCGACTCGGGTCTGAAGCTGGTGAAGCACGGGAATAACATCGAGAAGATCGAGTCAAAAACGTCCGCGGATGCGAAGGCGAACGCGCCGCAAGCGGCGGGCGCTAAAGCGGATCCGAATGCGAACGCGCTCGTCCCGCTGCCGGTCGCGCGCGATGCGCTCGTCGATGTCGGCGCCGATCCGGAAGCCGAAACGGTCTGGTTCGCCGCCATCAATGATCCGAACATGTCCGCGCACGCGCGATCAGACCTCATCGAAGATCTGAACGAAGAAGGTTTCGCCGATCCACATCACGTCGCGCCCGAAGAGCTGCCGCTGGTGATGAGCCGGATCGCGCTGATCGAGGAAGTCGGCCCCGACGCGATGGACCAGACCAACGCCGACGCCTTCGCCGAGGCCTACAAGGACCTGACCAACATCGCGGCGAAGCTGATGCGGCAGTAGCGATCTGCAACACAGTGACGGCGACGTTTCCGTGCTTCTTTCCGACGCGGGTGAAGATCGCGCCGGGGAAGCGGCCGTTGACGGAGCTCACGAAGACAGGACGTGATGGAAGTGAGGAGCGCGTCGTCGGGGCGACACTTGTGTCGCCCTCTTCGCGTTGGGCGTATCGCTAGAGGCGTTCGGAAAAGGCGCCTGCGCGGGGTGGGCGTCAACGACTCACCCACCCCGCGCGGCCAGCAGACTCCTACGCGAAGCCCGCCGTCGGTGAGTGACCGGGGTCCAGGACTGGTTTAGTTCGTCGCGACGGAATTCGCGGGCCAGCCCGGAAGGGTGCCGAGCCACTCAGAGAGGCTCTCTCTCAACCCTCGCCGGTAGGGGCGAGGCCTGCCTCGCCCGCATTTTCGGGTCGCGCATTTCCCGGCAAATCCGAAGAGCGCGACGCAGGCGTCGCCCCTATAAATCCGGCGAATCACGGGGTTGAGACGGAGCCACTCGGACGCTCCGGGCGAACCCCGCACTGAGCATCGCCGAGCGGCGGGGTGATAAAGGCAAACTGCGGGCGAACCATGACGTACGATTAATGTGATTGCCCTCGCACATTCGCGCCGATAGCATCTGCAAGCGCGTTACGGCCTGTTCTGCTGTGTGCCGAGATTGGAGAGCAACTCATTGGTCGAACCTATAGAATTGATCCGGGGTTTGCCGCTCGACTGAAGTAAACCCGCAGTGACGCCGGCGCCGAACTGGCCGACGTCGAGACGGGAAACGGATGACGGGTCGCGATCGCGAGCGGAAGGAGACTTCCGATTCAAAGGTCCGGCATTCACCCACCCTTGAAGAAGGGTTCGATCAAACCCGCTCTCACACGCCACGAGTGGATCAGCCGTCTACGCACTCGAAATCACGCCCCGTTGCCTGAGCGATCAGGCGCGGGGCGGTTTCGTTTTCTGGCGGAGGACGAGCAGGCGGATCGCGCGCTGGCGCGTGGGGACGGATTGCTCCGTCAATTCGAGCTGCCAATCGCGTGCCGCGATCCAGTCGAGGAACAGGTCGCCCGTCTGCCGGCCCGGCTCGCCGAGAAGGAGCCGGCCCCCCGGCTTGAGATGTTCCCGCCAGAAGGGCTCCAGGGAGTCCCATTGCTTGCGTTCGTAGAGGATGTCGGCGCCGATGATGAGGTCGAACGCCTCGCCGGGATGATCCTTCCGCCAATCGAGCCGTCGCGTGCGGACGCGTGACGCATCCGGCAGGCTGTTGAGCCGTGCGAAGAGCAGGGCGTCAGGTTCGATGTCGGCGAAGAGGACGTTCATTCCCAGCCGCGCGGCGACCGCGCCGGTCAGACCCATCCCGCAGCCCAAATCCAGGACCGACATCTTTTCCACCGGCTGTCCCCAGGTTCCTCTGCACAGCACCCGGCTGATCGCCAGCGCGCTGTCCCACAGTTCGGCCCAGTAAGGCAGACGGAGCTGGTCGGAGTCATTCCGCCGGCCGCTCACTTTTTCCAGCCGATCCTCCTCCTCCGCAACGCGGTCCAGAACGCGGTCCGCGTCTGCGATGCGCACGAATGGGAGGTCCAGGTTCGGCAATGGAACGATCTGCCTGACCGTCTCGTAGCCGCGTCGATGGATGCGATGAAGAAGTGTTTGCGCGCGCGGCACCATGCCCGCCGCTCTTATACTGATGACCCGCCGGTTGGTCGCGTTTGGCCTCGCGGTGTGAGATGGCGGAGGATGTGCCGAAAAACGCGGAAATGTACGGGAGATTTGCGGGCTGATCGGGGGGCGCGGTCACGCAAAGACGGGCCAATAGTTGCAGCGTCAAACCCCTTTTTTTTCTTTTTCCTTGCATTGATTCGGACGTGGATTATAAAAGAATGGTGAACAAGTCGGTTTCGAGGCCGCGCGGCAGGCGCATCGTCTAGCCGTTGCGGCAGCGGAGCGGCCTTCGACATTTCCCGTGTTGCGAGGGCACACGGTGAGGGCAGCGGCCAGAAGAGTGTCCGCGATTCGTGTCCACGTCAGGTCATCCCGGCAATTCGATGAAGTGCACCGCTTTATGAAGTGCACGGCCGCCGGCAAGTGGCTCGTCGTGATTCGATCACAAGTCTTGGTGAGAGCACAGACCACCTGAAATCGCTATTTATGCCCCTCTGGGGCGGGAGAGCACATCGTGATTAAGTCCAGCGTTTCCTCCACGCGGCGCAGCCAGTCCGGCCGGATCATCCGCGCGGCCGTCATGTCCACCCCCGCGGTCATCGCGGCGCTGAGCCTGACTCCTGCGGCCAATGCCGCTGATCTGTTCTGGGACGTGAACGGCACGACCGCGGGCGGCGCGAGCACCACCACCGCCGCCGGAACCTGGAACGCCAGCAACACGCTGTGGAACACCGCCGCCGACGGCACGGCCTCCACCGGCACGTGGGCGGGCGCGGGCAACGTCGCGGTTTTCGCCGCCGGCACCAACGTGACCGGGACCTACACCGTCACCGTCTCCGGCACGCAAGCCCTCGACGGCGTCCGCTTCGAGGAAGGCACTGTCACGCTCAGCGGTGGGGCGCTGAATTTCGCCGCAACGCAGGGCGGGCTGAACACCACGACCGCCGCCAACGTCGTTGACACGATCAGCGCGCCGATCAACGGCACCGGCGGCCTGCTCCGCACCGGCACCGACAACTCGATCGTCACGCTCAGCGGCAGCAACACCGGGCTGTCCGGCGCCGTCCAGATCAACAGCGGCATCCTTCGTATCTCGAATGCCAACGCCCTGGGCACCGGGACCGGCGCCGTTACCGACGTCGTCTTCGGCACCGCTCCCGACAGCAACAGCGCGGCTCTCCAGAACGCCCGCCTGGATCTCTCGGGCGGCATCAAGGTCACCGGCCATGGCATCACGATCCGCTCCGGCGGCTCGCGCACCGCACAGGGGCAGCTCAACAGCTCCTCCGGCACCAACACCTGGACCGGCGACATCCTCATCAACGGCAAGATCAATAACGAAGGCACCGGCCTGGCATCCCTCGGCGCTGCCTCCGGCGCCACTCTCGTTATCGAAGGCAGCACCATCAGCAATCCGGCCGGCTCCTCCACCACGGGTCCCAATGGCGTTTGGTGGACCAAGACCGGCGCCGGCACGCTCGTGCTGCGCAACACCAGCACCCAGACCGTCGGCTCGATCCGCAACATCAACGGCATCCTGATTGCCCAGAGCGACGGCGCGTTCGGACCCAGCGTCACCGGCGCCGACAACACGCCGACCGGCATCACCGACATCAACCAGAGCGTCATCAACGCCGCCCTGTCCGGCAACACGCCGACCGTCGCGTTCCAGAACGCGCCCGGCAGCCCCGGTTACGACTACACCTCCCGCCGATTCATCCGCACCGCGGGCCACGCGGGCACCGGCGGCCTGGGTGAAGTCCGCAACATGGGCGGCGCCAACTCCTTCGCCGGCGACATTAACTTCAACCTCGGCACTGTCCTGGGCGTCGATGCCGGCAGCAGCCTCGAGACCTACGGCGGCATCTGGGGCGCCGCCACCACCGCCCGAACCATGCGCAAGGTCGGCACCGGCGAGTGGATCATCTCCGGCACCAACGACGGCACCAACGGCAACGTCAGCGGCCCGAACAACGGCGGCAACGCGCAGTTCGGCATCACCGCCGGCACCTTCACCGTCGCCGAGGGCACCCTCACCTTCCGCAACCACCCGTCCACCGGCGGCCTCGGTTCGCTCTCGGGCGGCATCGGCTTCGTCGTCAACCTCGGCGCCACGCTGCAGCTGGATAACTCCCTCGGCGTGAACACCAACCGCATCGGCGCCACCGCGCCGATCACCCTTTCCGCCGGCGAACTGAAGCTCATCGGCAACTCCAGCGCTTCGGTCAACCAGGGCGCGGGCGCACTCAGCGTCGCCAGCTTCTCGACCATCTCCGTCAATCAGCCCGCCAACACCAGCGGCGCGACGACGACCCTGTCGCTCGGCACGCTCAGCCGCAGCAACCGCGGCACGGCGCTGCTCCGCGGGATGGACAACACCACGTCGTTCGTTGGTCTGTCCGGCACGCTCAAGGGCGGCGGCGGTCCCGCCGGCAACCCCAGCATCAGCATCCTGACCGAAGTCGTCGGCGATAACTCGCCGACCGGCATCGGGAGCGATTTCGTAACCATCGACGGCGGCTTCGCCCGCACCCTTACCGCCAGCGAGTACACACCGCTGGTCAGCGGCAACACCTCCGTCGTCAACACCACCGTCACCGCCAATACCAACGTCACCACCGACACGACGGTGAACTCGATCAAGATGAGTGGCGGCAACACGCTGGCCATCTCGCCCAGCAAAACGCTGCTGGTCCAGTCGGGTGGCATCCTCGGCGTCGGCGCCGGCACCAGCACGATCAGCGGCGGCAACCTCACCTTCCAGGACGCCACGCTCTTCAGCGACCCCGACACCGGCCAAACCTCGCTCATCGTCAACTCCGTCAACGAAGGCATCATCACCGTGCCGACCGGCTCGACCCTGAGCGTCTCCAGCGCGATCGCCGGTACCGAAGGCGTCACCAAGTCCGGTCAGGGCCTGCTGATCCTCAGCGGCACCAACACCTTCGGCACCGACAATGACGCGGTTAAGGGCGTCACCATCAACGCCGGCACGTTGCAGTTCAGCGTCGACGCCAACCTCGGTTCGGCCGCCGCCCCCGTGATCCTCAACGGCGGCACCCTCAATCCGACTTCGACTTCCACCTCCAGCCGCAACATCACGCTCGGCTCGCCCGGGCAGAACACGATCGACGTCGGCACCGGCGGCAGCTTCACGGTCACCGGCATCGTCGGCGGCCTGGGCCTGACCAAGGTCGGCAACGGCACGTTGGCGCTGACCAATACCTCCAACAGCTACACCGGCGGCACGACCATCCAGGCCGGCGACATGGTCCTCGATCCGGTCAATGCCACGCAGACGATCTTCGGCACCGGCGGCATCACGCTGGCCGGCGGCTCGATCACTGTCCCGGCCGCCACCAGCATGACCCTCGATAAGTCGCTGGTCTCCACCTCGACCAACACGACCGGCGGTTTCAACATCCCCGCCGGCTCCACCCTCACCTACGGCTCGGGCCCGGCCTCCATCGTCGGCATGACCGGCTCGGGTAACTACGCGATCAACGGCGGCGGCACCCTCATCCTCTCGCACAACAACGGCGCGCAGATGGCCTACACCGGTCGCCTGATCGTCAACGACGCCAGCACGCTGGTGTTCGAAAACAACGGCGGCACCAACGACATCGCGGGCATCGGCGGAACCGCCGTCGACGCCACCCAGTGGGTCATCCTTAACAACGGATCCACCCTCCGCTTCAACATCAGCTCCACCGCCGGCTCCAACTTCGGCGGCAGCGGTCGCGGCATCACCATCGGCGGCACCGGTGGCACCGTGGAGATGACCGGCACCAACATCCTCAACACCTTCGGCTTGATCACCGGCCCATCGACCGCGACCTTCACCAAGACCGGCACCGGCCTGCTCAGCCTCCGCGCCAACAGCGGGACCTCGATGGCCGGCAAGTGGCACGTCACCGGCGGCACGCTCGAGTTCGGCAACAACGGCGGCAACAACGGCGTCGCCCTCGGCAGCAACACCGCCGCCGACGCCATCACCCTCGACAACGGCACCACGCTGCAGATGACCACCAGCAGCTCGACCGGCACCACGGTGGGCGGCATCACGCTCAACGCCGGCGCCGAGACCATCGCCGCCAAGACCGCCACCGTCTGGACCTCCAACGGCTCGGTCACGGGCGCCGGTAACCTCACCGTCAACAGCGCCACGCTGACCGGCACGGTCGCGCTCAACGGGGCGGCCAACAACTACACCGGCTCGACCACCGTTGCGGGCGGCAAGCTCCAGCTCCTGTCGAACGTCGTCGGCACCTCCTCGGTCTCGGTCGCCACCGGCGCGACTGTCCAGCTCACCTCGAGCGGGCCGGGCGCGTTCCAGCGCGTGCTCAAGACCGGCTCGGTCGGCACCGCCGGCACCGGTAAGATCAACATCGACAACAACAAGCTCGTGCTGACTGCCCAGGCGGTCGGTTCGTGGAACGGATCGGCGTATTCGGATGTCAGCGGCCTCATCGCCTCCGGGTACGGCGTGAACCAGGACTTCACCGGCACCACCGGCATCGTGACGACGCAGTCCAACGCCACCGGCGGCAACACGCTGACCAGCATCGGCGTGGCGTCGAATACGGATCTCGGCCTTACGACCTTCGGCGGCGTCAGCGTCGGCGCCAACGACACGCTGGCGATGTACACCT
>JAICTV010000061.1 GCA_025936175.1 Phycisphaerae bacterium | reverse complement strand
TGAAGTTGGAATCGCTAGTAATCGCGGATCAGCTACGCCGCGGTGAATGTGTTCCTGAGCCTTGTACACACCGCCCGTCAAGTCATGGGAGCCGGAAATAGCCGAAGTGGCCACACTACTGTGGTCCCTACGCTAGGTTCGGTGACTGGGACTAAGTCGTAACAAGGTAGCCGTAGGGGAACCTGCGGCTGGATCACCTCCTTTCTAAGGGATACTTAGAACGTTTCGACCGCGAGGTCGGAATGAAAATCGTCAACGCAGTCTCGTCGGGAGCGCAAGCTCTCGCGTCCATCATCGCGAGGTGGTGGAGGGGCTTTTCGACTATTCACTTGTCCAAGATCGTGGACTTCAAACACCAAAGCCCGAGGATTTCCTTCCTCGGGCTTTTTTGTTGCGCGCACGAAGAGGGAACCTTTCGTCCGCGGCGGCATTTCTGGGAGTAACGAGCTTCGTTCGGGTGACAATGCCAAGGTGCGAGGAGGCGATGGAGCAGTTGGCGCAGCCGCCTGATGATCTGGAAGCCGACGGCCGGCTCCTGGTGCGCGCCGCGCGCGAGCCCGAGGCGTTTGCCGTCGTCTACGAGCGGTTTTACCAGGTGATCCTCGACTACACGTTCCGGCGGACGCTGAGCATCTCGGCGGCGGAGGAATTGACGAGCAACACGTTTTTCAAGGCGCTGCGGTCGCTGCCGCAACAAACGCGCGCGGCCGGCGCGGGCCGGCCCATCCGCCCGTGGCTGTACCGGATCGCGACGAACGAGCTGAAGATGCACTGGCGCTGGCGGTCGCGGCATCCGGCGTTGTCGCTCGAGAGTCTGCTTGCCGAGCACCGCGTGTTCTTTGACAGCGACGAAACCGCCGCGCGCGAGGAGGCGGAAGAGCGAATGTCGGAATTCGCGCGCCTGCACGCGGCTCTGGAGCGGCTTCCGGAAAAGTACCGGACGATCATCGCGCTGCGCTATCACGAGCACCTGACGCTCGAGCAGATCGCGCAGGTGATCGATAAGCCGATCGGCAGCGTAAAGTCGCGCCTGCACCGGGCGCGGGCCCGTCTGCGCATCGCGGCGGGAGGATCCGACCGACCGGCAGTGTTGAAGTCAGCCCCGATCGCAACGACAGCCCGGACGACGTCATGACCAAACCCGCACACGACGAGCTTGACGATCGATTCCTGCGGCAAGCATCGGCGGCGGCGAGCCCGCCGCGCCTGCTCGCGGGCCGGCACCAGCAGGACCTCCGCCGCGCGCTGATGAACGAATCGCGGCGCCGGTCGGCGGACGCGCGGGCGGCCACCGGCGCCGCGGGTTTTCATTCCTGGCTGATGCGCCTCGCATACGCGCTGGGCGTCGTGATCGTCGTCGGTCTATGCGGGTGGTTGATCTCGCGCGAGCACGGCAGCAGTCGCATCGCCATTTCCGATCCGTCAAATCCGAACCGCACATCCTCCGGCGCGGCGGCGACGACCAACCCGCTGTCGAGCGGCCTGAGCGCCCTGCTCTCCAGTCTTCGCAGCCACCCAAACTCCGGCAATGCCACCGCCGGCGCGATTCATGACGCGGTCGACAGCGGCAGCTTCGCCTTTCTGGGCGCGATCACCGCGAAAAATCGCGCCGGGCGGGTCTACATCTACCTGCTGAAGCTGGACGACGGCCGCAACGCGATTTACGCCAGCGACGATTTCCTCATCGCCGACCCGCTGCTCACTGTCGTTCACGACCGCGACCTGCAGGAGGCGATCACGCGCGAAAAGGGCCATCTCGTCGGCGAAAGCGCTACCGAGATCGGCAGCAAGATCTATCGCTACCGCGTCGACCTGGGGGACGGGACGCAGGAGATCTACGCGAGCGACCGCGAGCCGGACGTGGGAAAACAGCAGCGTCACCAGCAGGAACTGGATCGCTTGATGTCGAGCGGGCGCGGCCAGATCTACAAGACGATCGCGGGACAGGACGGAATCACAATTTACCTGATCGGCGTGAAGCTGAGCGATGGGACGGTGAAGCTGTACGCGAGCCGCGAGAATGCGCAGGGGAAGTGATGTTGGCGCGGACAGGGACGCATTTGGGTGCTGATACCAGTCGGGATTAAAACGCGCGCTGGTCATCCTGAGGTACTCCGAAGGATCTGGCCGTGGAGTACATCGAACGCAGATCCTTCGGAGTAGCTCAGGATGACATTTGCCGTCGATCAGCGCACGGGTTAATCCCGATCCGTATGAGACCGTTGCGGGCGCGGGACTTGTCTCGCCCGCATGTCGCAACGGTTGACCTGTGCGGGTGTCGAAAGGGCGACGCAATCGTCGCCCCTGCGTGCGCGGCGCCGGCGGCGTAATCGCGTGAATTGCTCAGCAACCACACCGCCGCACGCGGGGTTATGTGCGCGCGGTCGCTACTTCACCGCCGCCGCGATCTTCAGCGTGCGGATCTCGTGCGGGCGGAGGGCGGAGGCGGGATCGACGTCCTTGAGGGAATCCTCCACGAAGTTGACGGTGGCGAAGCCGAGCGTGTTGAAGGCGAGCCTGGGCTTCGCATCGGGCGCGGCTTGGCCGCTGGTCTCATAGAAGCGTACGACCAGATCCTTGTCGTCCTCCGCCTGCTTCACGCCGCTGATGACGGCGTTGCCCGCGGGCATCGAGCAGAAGGAGTATTCCGACGGCAGGAATCCGTTCGGGTTGGGCTTGATGATGCGCTGCCAGAGCGGATGGTTGAAGGCTTCGGCGAGCGGGATGATTCTTTCCGGTTCGAGCGCACCGGCGTGCGGGAGGATCGCCCACTTCACACTCTGCGGGCGATCGTTGGGGCGCGGATCGGGATTGTGGCTGGAGCGGATGAGCGAGAGGCGGATGGTGTTGTGCTCGGCGCTGTAGCCGTACTTGCAGTCGTTGAGGATCGACGCGCCGCCTTTGTCGTCGGAAAGATCCGCGAATTTCAGCGCCGGGCACTCCGTGCCGTCGGCGCGCTTGGCAATCGTGCCGTAGGGAATCTGGCAGGTGAACTTCGGATTGGTCGCGTCGATGTCGAAGGCGACTTTGAGGAACGGGCTGAGGCCCGCGCCGCTGCCGAGCTCCTTCCATTGCGTGTCGAGGGAGAACTCCGGGGCGCCGTGAATCGGAAGCGCGATCGTCTGGTGCAGCGTCGTCGATTTGAACTGCCGATCGAAGGTGACGGCGACGCGGACGTCAGTCTTCTCTGACACTTTCAGCGTGACCGGGCCGTCGAGCGCCTCGACCTTGCTGATCTTGCCTATGACCCACGCGCTCATGCCGTTGGGCTCTTCCCAGTGGATTTCGAGACGATTTCCTGAGCCGTTCTTCGCCAGCGTCTCGCGGTTGGCTTTCTTGTCGAAGATGCTTGTGACGACGCCGTGCGCGGGATCGATCGTCACGCGATACTCGGCGCTGTCGAGCGTTGTGCCGTCGTCGGAGACTTTCAGCTCTGACTTCGCGGAATCGTCGGGCAGATTGTTCGTGTGATAGATGCGGTAGCCGAGGGACGGCACGTCGCCGGCGAAGAAGGTGACGCCGCCGGCGGTGACGGTCCCGGAGCGCGCGAAGCCGCAGGGGTTGAAGACCAGGACGGCGTCGTCTCCGTTCGACTTCACCTTATCGGCGATGAAGGCCAGGGCGTCTTCGGCGATGTTTTTCGACGACGCGATGACGCGCGTGAACATCGCCTCGGACTTGTCATAGCTGGGATGGATCGACGTGCCGGGCAGCGTGTCGTGATGGTGGTTCCAGCAGATGTCTTCCCAGTTGCGGCGGAATTCTTTGCCCGGGTAGGTGAAGCCGTAACGTGAAGCGATGGCGGCGATGGCCTCGGCGGATTCGGTGGTGGCCTCGGCCTGGCGGTTCCAGCGCTTCATGTCGGAGTGGGTGGTGTACGTGCCGTAGAAGCCGGCGTTGTCGCGCGAATTGAGATCGCCGTTGACGGTGGGGATCTTGCTCAGGTCGTACTTCTCGAGCTGCTTGAAGAATTCGGTCGCCGTCGAAAACTTTACGTTGGGCAGATAGCCGGACTTCTGGAAGTTGATCGCCGCGTTGATGTTCTCGCGCGTGGGCCCGCCGCCGTGGTTGCCGACGCCGTAGACCCAGAGCATGTCTTTGGAGCCAGTTTTGTTGGCGAAATCGAGCAGGCGGTCGAAGCGGTTGGCGGCGACGTCGCCGTTGTACCAGCCGCCGGTCGCGGGCTCCTCGAACGCGAGGACTTTCGACCCATCCGGCGCCTGCCACCAGAAGAGCGGGCTTTGATGTCGTCCGCCGCGGCAGAAGTAGAAGTACTTGCAGCCGCCGAGCTGAAGGATCTGCGGCATCTGCCAGGTGTGGCCGAAGGTGTCGGGCTCCCAGCCGACGATCGCGTCCTTCCCGTTGAAGTGCTCGCGAAAATAGCGCTGGCCGTAGAGGAAATGCCGCGCGTGCGACTCGGGCGAGATCATGTGCTCGTCGCCTTCGCAGACGCGTCCGCCGACGAGTTCCCAGTTGCCCGCTTCGACCTGTTTCTGGATGCCTTTGAAGATGTCGGGAAAATTCTCCTCCGTCGCGGCGTAGAGAGACGACGAGGACTGGCTGAACTTGAAGCCCGGAAATTCATCCATGAACTTCAGCGCTTGATTGAACGTGTCGTGGCAGACCTGAATTGTCTCCGTCCACGGCCAGAGCCACTGGAAATCAATGTGCGCGTGGCCGACAAGGTGGCCGGTGTACTTCTGCATCTCCGGGTGCTCGTGATTGAGCGTCTCGTGAACCTGGTGGATGAGCGACTGGATCGCCTCGGCGTCGAGGGATTGATTTTTCTCCGCCTGATCGAGGAGCTGCCGCGCCTCGTCGACGTGCTGCTTCATGTGCTCATCGTCGCTCCTGTCGGCGAACTTGTGGACGACCTCGACCTCGGCGCGGATCTCGTCGAGCTGACCCTTGAGCGCGATGCGGTTGAGCTCCTGCTCCAGGAATTTCGCGAGGTCCGCGCCATCGGTGATCTGATCGCGCGGCACGGACTTGAGCGCGACATAGCGGCTGTAGCCCTCGCGGTGGATCTGATCGGGCTTGGGCTGCTGCACGTCGCCGTGGTCGTAGACGACGTCTTTTTTCCCGTCGGAATGCGCGATGACGATGTTGTCGAGGAACTGCGCGTAGCTGCCTTCTTTGTCGCCTTCGAACACGCCGTTGAAGCGGCGGGTTTTCTGGCCGGCCAGAGCATCGAGCGGAATGCGGCGGTGGTACCACTTGCCCTTGGCGGGGTCGAGCCTGGTGTCGCCGTGGGCGCGGAGGTTGTCCTGATCGACGGCGCCGGCGTCGCGGAGGCTGCCGCCGCCCGCGGTGTCGATGTCGATCCCGCCGACCGGCATCGGGTTGCCGGCGAAGAGATAGACGTCGTACTCCAGCGCGTCGCCGGCGCGGATGTCGATTCGTTTTTCGACGATCGGGCAGTAGAGGAAGAAATTCCCGCCGCCCCTGGCGATGTTGCGGGCGGCGAACATCAGGCAGGTGTCGCCGGATTTTGCATCGGCGGCGAAGAGCACGGGCGAAGCGCCGAGGAGGATCAGGCAAGCGAGAGCGCAGAACCGCCGCATGGGCAACTCCGTGTTGAAGGGGATCGGCATGGTACTTCGACTACGCGCGCGGATCACGCGCGTTGTTGCGGTGCGGCCAGGCCGAAGAGTTGCCGCGCGTAATCGGGCACCTGGCGAAAGAGCACGTGCATGCCCTGGCCGGCGGATGCCCAGCGGAACCCGAGCGGCTTGGCGATCGCCGCCAGCGCCTCGGTCGTCAGCATCGAGACGTGCCCGTTGCGGGGCGCGATGTACCACCAGCGCATCTCGTTCTGCAGGATGTCAGGAGGCTGGAAGAGCGTCGAGAAGAAGATCGCCCCGTCCGGCGACAGCCGCGACGTCATCTCGGTGATCGTCCGCCGCGGGTCGGGCGAGTGCTCGATGACCTCGAAGCAAAGGATCAGATCGAACTTCCCGTTCGGCGGGGTGCTGAATTGCGGGACGAACGGGTCGTAGACCTGGACGTCGCGGAAACCCTTGGCCCGCAACAGCTCGGCGACGAGCCCGTTCCCGCCGCCGTAATCGAGCACGCGCCGCTCGCCCGCGCCGCCGAGACGACTTGCGACGAACGTCGCGATTTCCGTCGGACGTCGCTCGCGATAATCCGGATCGACGATGACGTACTGCTCGTTGTAAATGTGCCGGCGGAAATCATCGGGCGACCACTGGTCGAACGCGATGGTGAAAAGGAAGCCGCACTGCGGGCAGCGGTGGTAATAGATCGGCACGCCGCACGGCGGCAGCGGGTTGCCGCGCAGCGTCTCGCAGTTGCGGTTGAAATCGACGCAACCGAAGAGGGCGGCTTGCTTGCCGCAACATTTGCAGGGCGTGTGCTGCGGGGCGATGGGGATCAGTTCTGTCACGGTCGCCGCGGCATGATACTGCCGTCAGATTACTTTCGCATCGAAGTCGCCTGCGCCGGCAGCGGCATGTACCCGCCGACGGCATGGCTGATCGGATCGACGGTGATGAACGCCTCGGAATCGATTTGCTGCACGAGCGCGAGCAGCTCTTTGCCGCGCTTCCGCGGCGCGACGACGAAGAGGATCAGCACGTTCCCGTCCCGCCCTTCGCCGGGTACCGCCGTCACGCCGACGCCGCGCTCCAGCAGCTCATTGCGCAATCGCCAGGCGTGGTCCGGGCTGATGACGCGCATGAGGATCTCGCCGCTGGCGATCCATTTTTCCAGCGTGATGCCGGTGAACGTGCCCGCGCCGAAACCGAACGCCCAGCCCAGCATGCTGGAAGGGCTGTCGACGTATTTCATCGCGCGGCTGATGGCGAGGATCCAGACGCCGGATTCGACGACGCCGAGGCTGGCGGCGAGGAGTCGGCGCCCGCGGATGGTGTAAATCACGCGCACGGTGCCGATCGAGACGTCGATGATGCGCATGCAGAAGATGGCCAAAGCGACGAGAAACGCGTGCATGGGCGGGATTCTAAGAGCGGCGGGCGAGTTGAACAGCGGTGCGCGACTCGATGTGGTCGGGAATCGCGCAAGGTCTTTCCATCGGCGAGTCAATCGCCATAATGTCCCCTCCCGCGGTTTGACGCGCACCTCTGTCAGTCAAGCCGCTCATTGAAAACCGAGAGAGGAACAGCCGCATGGGTCCGACGAACGTCGCATTGGTCAACTTGTTCCAGGCGGACCAGAAGCTCCGCGAGGCACAGGGCCGGCTGGACGCGACGACAAAGAATGTCCGCGTCCAGGAACGCCGCGTCCGCGACCTCGCCGATCGCATCAACGCCGACAACGCCAGGCTCAAAGAGCAGCAGGCGCGCGGCGGCAGCCTCGATCTCGACCTCAAATCGCGCGACGCCCACATCGAAAAACTCCGCACGCAGCAACAGCAGGCCAAGACGAACAAGGAGTACCAGGCGTTTCTGGTGGAGATCAACACCGGCAAGGTCGATCGCAACAAGATCGAAGAAGAGGCGCTGAAGGTCCTGGAGGGCATCGAGAAGATCCAGGCTGAGCTGAAGGAGATGAACACGCAGCTCGAAGGCGAGAAGGCCAAGCTCGCGACGATGCAGGGCGAGATCACCGGAAAAACCAAGGACATCCAGGAGGAGCTCAATCGGCTCAAGCCCGCGCGCGAGGCGGCGGCGGCGAAGGTGCCGGCCAAGGCGCGCGAGGCGTTCGAGCGGCTCGCCGATCGCTTCGACGGCGAGGCGATGTCGGCGATCCACAAGCCGGACCGAAGACTGGAAGAGTACACCTGCTCGGCGTGCATGATGGATTTGGTTCGCGACGTCTACAACCGTCTGCACACGCGCGACGAGCTGGTGTTCTGCCCGAGCTGCCGGCGAATCCTGTACATCCCCGACGAGCTTCCGCCGGAGCTGGCGGTGCACAAGCCCAAGGAACGCAAGACGCTGGCGGGCAAGGCGCCGCCGGCCGCGGTGGGCAGGCAGACGTCGGCCGTTGATGTGCTGCGATCAGTGAACAAGGAAGAGGAGGAGGAGACGACCAACGCGCCCGAGCGGCCGTCGGAAGCGGCGCCGCCGGGGCAGGGGGATGTGTCGTCGGATGCGCCATCGGACGCGGGCGTTTCGGGGGCTCAAGCCCCCGGCTTGGCTGAGGAATCGGAGCCGCCGGCGGATCTCGGGCCGCAATCACCCGCCGCCGCCTCTCCGCCGCCACCCGGACAGTGAGCCGATCTCCCAACGATCCCGCCGCCCGCGCCGCCCGCGCCGTCGAGCAGGCGTTTCAGGCCGCTCTGACGCTGCATCGCGCGGGACATTTCGATCGCGCCGCCGATGCGTATCGGCAGATCCTTTCAGCTCATCCCGATCACCCGCGTGCACTGCACTCGCTCGGCGTGCTGGAGAAATCGCGCGGCAACCCGCGGCTTGCGATCGATCTCATTTCCCGGGCAATTGCTCTCCATCCGGACGGCGCGGAATTCCACAATAACCTCGGGGACGCCTATTCGATCCTCGGCCGGCTTGACGAGGCAATCGCCTCGTTCCGGCGGGCGATCGCGCTTCAGCCGACGTACGTGAAAGCGCTGAACAACCTCGGCAACGCGCTGTGGCGAAGCGGGCAGTTCAGTGAAGGTATCGCCGCGCTGCGGCGGGCGATCGCGCTTCAGCCGAGCTACGCACGAGCGTATTCGAACCTCGGCGTGGCGTTGTCACAGTCCGGGCAGCAGATGGAATCGATCGATTCGTTCCGGCGGGCGATCGCGCTCGAGCCGGAATATCAAATGGCGCAAAGCAACCTGCTGATGACGCTGCATTACGTCGAGCACGATCCGGCGGAGCTGGCGGCGGCGCATCGACAGTGGGCGGAGCGGTTTGCCGACCCGATCACAGCAAAATCGCCGCCGCACCAAAGCGATCGCGATCCGAATCGGCCGCTGCGCATCGGCTATGTCTCGGGCGATTTCAAGAGTCACGCGGTCGCAACATTTTTTCTGCCGGTGCTGCTCGCGCACGATCGCAGCGGGTTTCACGTCACGTGTTACTCGAACGTCTCGGGTCCGGATTCGGTCACGCAGCTCATTGGCGAGAAGTGCGACGCCTGGCGTGACATCGCGGGGATGAGCGACGATCAAGCGGCGGCGCTCGTGCGGCAGGACCGCATCGACCTCCTGATCGATCTTGCCGGGCACAGCGCGCGAAACCGGTTGCTGCTTTTCGCGCGTCAACCCGCGCCCGTCCAGGTGACCTGGCTGGGCTATCCCAACACGACCGGCATGCGCGCGATCGATTATCGCGCTACCGATGCCGTCGCCGATCCCGTCGGTCAAACCGAAGCGTCGCACGCGGAGCAATTGATGCGGCTGCGGAGCTGCTGGATCTACGGCGCGCCGACCGACGCGCCGGCCGTCGCTCCGCCGCCCGTGATGCTCGGCAATCCGCCGACGTTCGGCTCGTTCAACACGCTCGCGAAGGTCACGCCGGAGATGATCGACCTGTGGGCGGCGTTGCTCTCACGCGTCGCCGGCTCGCGCATCCTGATCAAGGCCGCCGCCGCGGGCGACAACGGTATCCGCGATCGAATCTGGCGGCAGTTCCGCTCGCGGGGGATCGAAGAGGATCGCGTGCTGCTCATGGGACGGCTGGCCGAGTCACAGCGGCATTTGGAATCATACGCGCAGGTGGACGTCATGCTCGACACGTTCCCCTACAACGGGACGACGATGACGTGCGAGGCGATGTGGATGGGTGTGCCGGTGGTCACGCTCGCCGGGAAGGATCATGTGTCGCGCGTCGGGGCAAGCCTGCTGCAAACGGTAGGGCTCGACCATCTGATCGCCACGACCACGGCGCAGTACATCGATCGCGCGGCCGCACTGATTTCGGATTTGCCGCGCCTGAAGCAACTGCGGCAGGAGCTTCGATCGCGGATGCTCGCGTCGCCGCTGCTCGATGCCGCGGGTTTTACGCGCGAGCTCGAGTCCACTTACCGCAAGGTCTGGCACGCCTGGTGTTCCAAATCGCGCTGATCGGCGCGCTCTTCATCCCTGCGGATGCTTCGCCCCGCCCGTTCGGGCCGACCGTCGCTTCCGCGGGCGTTCGAGGTACTGCTCGATGGCCTGATTTTGATCGCGCCGCGGCGGTGCGACTTCTTCTTCCAGCTTACGGGCATTTTCGACGCGTGCGCGCTGCATGTCGGCCGGCAGATGGGACAGGTTCTTGTCGTCTGGTTGGTCAGGATTTCGGTTCGTCACGGAAACGGCTCCCTTGTCGCATTAAGAAACGCGAGAGGGCGCGATGTTGCAAGTGAAATGCCGAACCGCACGAAGACGACAATTCGCAGCCGCGAACGCGCGACAGAGCGTGCGCCAGGCCGCTGATCACTTCGCTTTCACCACGGGCGTGTCTACGACATGCTCCGACACGAACCACGCCTGCAGCTCATTCGTGCGCATGACGTCGCTGACGAAGAGGTCATTCGTGCCGTCGTCACCGGCGTCATCCGCGGCTTTCGCGCCTTCGTGACAGGCGCGCAGGATGATCTCGTGCGCTTCAAGCAGGCGCGAAACCTGCACCGGCACTTCTTCGCGTCCGATCGGGGGGCGGGGAATGCGCGTCATCTCGGCGACGTCCGGCGCCATCGCGACGCTCACGCCGCCGAGAAGCTGGATGCGCTCGGCGATGAGATCGACCAGCTCGTTCTGCTCCTCCGCGTGCTTATCGAACAGCAGGTGGAGCTGGTAGAACGTGTGGCCCGAGACCTGCCAGTGGTGCTTTTTGTACAGGTCGCGCAGCGTGATGGTATCGGCCAGAGCCTGGTTCAAAAGCTCGACGCTCTTCTGACACACCTTCGGTTCGAGCCCAATCGGCATGCGCACGACGGAGCCGAAGCGCTGCGATTGGCGGCCGCGCTGATGCGCGAGCGGCTCGGCCTCGGGATGACGTCCGCGGCCGTTGCCGTCGCGGGAGGCTGATGAACGGGGAGCGAGACGGTGATGTGCTCGTTTCATAGTGGTTTTACCCTTTCCGGCTTCGAACGATAGGGCGAGAGGGACGGGTATGTCAGCCGGAAAAAAAATTGCATACACTTCGGTTCTGTGGAACACCTGGAAGGAAAGCAATCGATTCTCGCGGCGTTGCGGGCGCGGCAGCGGCGGTTCCAAGTCATCCTCGTCCGCCATGATGCGCACGCGGATAAGGTGCAGGATGTGATCAATTTGGCCGCGCAGATGAACGTGCCGGTGCGACGGGTCGATGCGAAGGAGCTCGATGCGCTGGCGCACGGTGCGACGCATGGCGGCGTGCTGGCGATCGTCTCGGAGAAGCCGCGGACGTCGGCGGAGCAACTGTTGGACCTCCTCGACGCTTTGAACGAGCCGCCGTTGCTGCTGTTGCTGGAAGGCGTGGACGATGCGCGGAATCTCGGCTTCACGTTGCGCACGGCCGATGCGCTGGGCGTGCACGCGGTGATGATCAAGAAGCACCTGTGGGATTTCGACGCCACCGAAGTTGCGCGGCCGGCATCGGGTGCGTATGAACGGCTGCCGCTCGTTCAGCTCGATGATCTCGAGCTGCTCAAGCAGCTTCAGCGGCGCGGGCTCAAGCTCTTCGGCTGCGTCGCGGGCGCCAAGCGATCGATGCATCAGGTCGCGCTGGATGAGCCGGCGATACTCGCGGTCGGCGGAGAAAAACGCGGGCTCTCCGGCGCCGTGCGCAGCGTTTGCGATCGCTTCATCACCATCCCGACGCGTGGCGGCGCAAGCCTGTCGATGTCACACGCCGCGGCGATCCTGCTGGCCGAAGCCGCGCGACAGCGCTCGTCTGTGGAGCCGAGCTATCCCGATGCCGATCCGGATCACTGAACAAAACGGCGGCATTCGGCTGTCGCTGAAGGTGGTGCCGGGGGCATCACGCGATCGCATTGTCGGCGCGCTGGGCGATGCGCTGAAGGTGGCAGTGAGCAAGCCGGCCGCGGACGGGGCGGCGAACAAAGCGGTCATCAAACTGATCGCCGAAGCGCTAAACGTTTCCGTGACGAACGTCTCCATCCTCCGCGGGCACTCCAATCCGCGCAAGGAAGTGCTCATCACCGGCGTTTGCGCATCCGATTTGAATGCCCGTCTTGCGGAGTTGATCCGATAGCGCCGAACGTGCCGATGAGCTGTAGTGACACCATGACGACCATCATTCTTCTGACGATCTCCAACGTGTTCATGACCATCGCGTGGTACGGCCACCTCAAGCACAAGTCGGCGCCGCTGGTGCTGACGATCCTGGTGAGTTGGGGCATCGCGTTTGTCGAGTACTGCTTCCAGGTGCCGGCGAACCGCATCGGCAGCGCGACGTTCACGGCGGCGCAGCTCAAGGTGATCCAGGAAGTCATCACGCTGGTGGTGTTCTCCGTCTTCTCGGTGCTTTACCTGAAAGAGCAGCTCAAGTGGAACTACCTCGTGGGCTTCGCGTTGATCCTGCTGGCGGTGTTCTTCGTCTTTCATGATTTTTCGAAGGTGCGGTCGTGAAGGTGGAGCTGGTGTTGCTCCCGCGCGATCTGGCGCCGGGGCAACTTCGTGGACGCGCTTGCGCGGTGTTCGATGTGCTCCGCGCGACGACGACGATGGCGGCGGCGCTGGCGGCGGGGGTGAAGGAGATTCGGCTGTTCGAGAATCTCGCCGACGCGCGATCCGCAGGCGCGGCCACAATCGAGAAGAAGCTGCTCTGCGGCGAAGAGGCGTGCTTGCCGCCGCCGGGGTTTGATCTGGGAAACAGCCCGGGACAGTTCATCGGCGCGCATTGCGGATCGACGCTTTTTATGTGTACGACCAACGGCACGCGCGCATTGCTGGCGGCGCGCGAGGCGGAGCTGATCGTGCCGGCGGCGCCGGTGAACGCGGCAGCCGTCGCAGCACTGCTTCGTCAATCGGGTTTGGGGGTCACGCTGCTCTGCGCCGGAACCAACGGCGCCGTCGCGATGGAAGACGTCATCGGCGCGGGAGCGGTGATCGCGGCGCTGGGAGATGACGCAAAAGTGACCGGCGACGCCGCCCGGCTGGCGCGGCGGATGTTCGAAGCGAGTCGGGATTCGCTGCCGGCCGTTTTCCGCGACGCGCAGGGCGGCCGCAATCTCCTCACGGCCGCGCTGGAAGCGGACATCGACTTCGCCGCCCGCGTCAGCGTGATCGACGCCGTCGGAATTGCCGCCGGCGAGCCGCTGACGGTTCGATCGGCGTCCTGACGCGGCAAGATGGTTCATTCCCGCCGCCGTCTCAAGCGGCCTACAATCCGCTGGAGTCCTCTTTTTGGCGAGTGAGCGAAAACGCGTCGTGGTGAGCGGGATTGGCGTCGTCAGTCCCAACGGCATCGGCGCCGAAATCTTCGCCGCCAACTGCCTCCGCGGGCGCAGCGGGATCTGTCGTCCGCACAACATCGACACGGCGGGCCTGCGCACCTGCGCCGTCGCTCAGGTTTTGAATTTCGATCCGACGACGGCGATGGATCCGGTGGAGGTGCGACGGGTCCCGCGCATGATCCCGATGGCGATCGCCGCGTCGCGCGAGGCGATGGAGTCGGCGAATTTCCGCATCGATCCGGACGATGTGGAGCAGCAACGGACAATCGGCATCGCGCTGGGCACCGGCGGCGGGGGGATCACGTTCGTCGAGGAGCAGTACCGCGCGTATTTCACCGAAGGCAAGCCGTCGCTCTTCTCCATCACCGCCGGCACGCACGGGAATTTATCCAGCGAGATCTCGATCGCGCTCAAGCTGCGCGGGCCGTCGCACGTGCTCTCGACCGGGTGCACGAGCAGCACCGACGCGATCGGCTACGCGATGATGCTGATCCGCCAGGGCAGCGTGCCCGCGATGCTCGCCGGCGGCGCGGACGCGCCGATCTCGAACGGCATCCTGTTCGCATTCGAGAAGATGCGCGTGGTCTCGACGCGCGACTGGCACGATCCATCGAAATCCTCGCGGCCGTTCGCGAGGGATCGGGACGGCTTCGTGCTCGGCGAAGGCGCCTGGATGCTGCTTCTCGAAGAGCGTGAGCGCGCGCTTTCGCGCGGCGCGACGATCCTGGCGGAACTGGTCGGCTACGCGTCGACGTGCGATGCGTTCCATCGCGTGCAAATCGCGCCCGACGTCGCCGAGCCCGTGCGCGCGATCGAGCTGGCCATCGCCGACGCCGGCTGCGCCAAGGACGAGATCGGCTACGTCAACCTGCACGGCACCAGCACGCAGCTCAACGACAAGATGGAAACGCTGGCGCTGAAGAAGTGTTTGAACTCGCATTCGGCGCGCGTGCCGATGAGCTCGACGAAGTCGATGATCGGCCACCCGCAGGGCGCCTGCGGCGCGGCGGGGCTGGCGGCGACGATCCTCGCGATGCGGCAGGGGCACGTGCACCCGACGATCAACCTCGATACGCCCGATCCGGAATGCGACCTCGATTACGTCGCCGAAGGCGTCGCGCGCAAACGCGACTGGCAGTACGCGCTGTGCAACTGCATCGCGTTCGGAAGCAAGAACAGCGCGCTGATCGTGCGGCGGCCGCCGACTAGCGAGTGAGCGTGTCCACGCCTTGAGCACCGGCGATCAGCGCCATGCTCGCGAGCTTCAGAAACAGGCCGGATTCCACCACGCCGGCACGATCCTGCAGTTTCGCGTTCAGCCCCGCCGGGTCGTCGATGCCTCCCGGGAAGCGGCAGTCATAGATCAAGTTGCCGTTGTCGGTCATGTAGTTCGTGCCGTCGTTCTTCGCACGCAATGTCGCATCGCAGCCGAGCGAGCGAAGGAATGTCGCCGTCATCTCGTGCTCGAACTGTGCCACTTCCACCGGCACGGGAGATTTCACTCCGAGCTTGTCCACGCGTTTCGATGAGTCGGCGATGATGATGAGCCGGTCCGAGTTTTGCGCGACGAGTTTCTCGCGCAGCAGAGCGCCGCCGAGGCCCTTGATGAGATCGAGCTGCGGCGAGACTTCGTCGGCGCCGTCGATTGTCAACGTCAGCGGCGCCGCTTGCGAGAGCGGGACGAGGGCGATGCCGAGGTCGCGCGATTGGCGTGCCGTCTGCTCGCTCGTCGCCACGCCGCGGACGTTGCGAAGCTTTCCCGCGCGCAGCGCCTCCGCCAGCGCGATCAGGAAACACTCCGCGGTCGAGCCGCTGCCGAGTCCGATAACGCTGTCATTTTTCACGTAATGCAGAGCGGCTTCGGCGGCACGTTGCTTGAGGTTCATGCGCGGCGGCGATTGTAGAAGGGCCGCAAAGTTTGTCACGCTCTGATCGTTATGGCAAAATGGCGAGCTTCATGTTGCTGCAAACCAACAGTTACGTTGTCCCGAAAGAGCGGCGGGCGGAGCACGCGCGCCTGGTCCGCAAGTTCCGCCAGACGCTGGCGCGGCTGGGGTGCGACCAGTTCGACGTTTTCGAGCAGGTGGGGGCGAACTGGGGCGGCGGCGAGACGACCGGGCGCTTCGTCCAGATGATGCGCTTCCGCGATCGCAAGCATCAGCTTTCGGTGCAGGCGGCGGAGCGACAGGACCCGTCGGCGCAGCAGCTCATCGCCGAGTTCTGCGAGTTGATCAATTTCCCCTACCAGCAGCAGCAGGGACTCTTTGCGGTCGGGTTTTATCAGAGTGTTCTACCGGTCGCGCCGATGCGAGCGGGGAGCGAATATGACGAAGCGGCGGCGGCAGCGGGAGAAGGTGAAGCGGCGCCGGCGGACGATTCGGGCCTGCGCATGGTCGAAGGCGAAGCGCCGGAAGTCGAGATCTCGGACGTCCCGGGCGACGAGGTCGAGCCGCGCGGGTAACGACCATCGTGCCGGTCATTTCGGTTGTTCCTGCCGCTTTTTTCCTGCCCCTTCAGCCGGTTCTACAAAATCGCGTAAACTCTAAAGGCGATCGGCTCGACGCACAGATATCGTCTGCCTGCGTGGAGGAACACCAATCATGAAAACGGCATTCCGCATCTTCGTGGCGATGCTCATCCTCAGCGGCTGGGGCCTCGCCGGCAGCGCGCTGCACGTCGTCTGGACCGGCGATTCGCCGATCATCATCCCCAAGGACCGCATCGGCCTGCGCGACACCTACGTCGACGTCAGCAAATGGACCGCCGACGACGTGGCAAATCATCCGGCGGTCGCGCTGCGGCTGGTTCGTACGGGCAAAGCGGACGCGCTGAAGAATGCGTTTAAGGCGACGAGCCAGCAGGACTTGATCGATCAGATCAACGACGCGATCGCGAGAGGTCCGACGACCACGCCGAGCGCGGGCGTGATCGAGAAGATCGCCAGCACCGCCAAGTCGGTCACCGCGCACTAGCGCCACATCGGCATCGGGTTTGGAAGCGGCGGCTACACGACCTGGACCTTGCGTCCCGCTCGTCGCTTGCGGTTGATCATCTGGCGGCCCTTCTTGGTCCGCATCCGCGCGCGAAACCCGCTCTTGCGGGCGCGCTTTTTGTGGCTGGTCTTGTGGGGATAGTGCATCGTTCGCTCGCGTTCCTAAAATCTGAGATCGCTACGGTTTAGTCGACGGCGCATCGATCGTCACGGCGATTGTCGCCATCGCGGAATTTCCCTTGGCGTCCGTCGCCCGCACCGCGATCTGGTGCTGGCCCGGCTTCAGTTTCGAGATCGAAAAATCCAGACGCTCTTCCGGGCTGTCGGCGATCTTATCGGAAGGCAGCACCGCCTGCCAGTCTTCCGACGAATCGACCGCCCACGCGAAGCCGGCCAGCGTTGACGTGCGATCGAACGCGTCGAACTTCACGCGCACGTCGGAAGCGCCGGCGGAGGTGTTGAGGTTGCCGATCACCGGCGGCGTGTTGTCGACGACGACCGGATCGCTGACGCGCGAGGTCGTCCGCCCGGTGCCGACCGCGTTCGCCAGCTCGTCGGAGGCGACGACCTTGATCTCGTAGCGCCCGTCGGCAACGGAGCGCGTGTCCCAATCGAACGTCGCCTCCTTCAGTTTGTCCTTCAGCAAGATCCATGGCGTGCGCGCGGTCGTGCGGAAGTAAAGGCGGTAGCTCAGCTCATCGTCGTTGGGATCGGAAGCCTCCCACGCGATCGTCTGCGTGTGCTGATCCGGCTGCACACCGGCCGGCGGATGATTGCCGGCGCTCCCGGCCGGAGCCATCGCGTTCTGATCAGTCTTGCCCGCAGTCGTAATCTTGATCGACTTGATCTCCGGGGCTGCGTTGGGTTCCTGGTAGGCGACATCGACGTCATCGACGACCGCAGTGTGCTTGCCGTCGTCGCTCGTCAGCGTGAAGCGGTATTGCAGAAACCGCGCGGCAGAGGATTCGACCTGCATGAATTCTGAGGCGGGCCTGGGCTCGGTCCACTTCGACCATCCGATGTCGCTCGGCTCTTCGACGTTGCCGCTGCGCGTCGCGACTTTCAGCGCGGTCCCCTGCGGCAGTGAGCCGTGGAGATGGACCTTGCCGAACCGGCTGACCTGCGACGCATCGAGCACCGGACTGGTATACGTGCCCTCGCTGGCGAAACCGGTGGTCATCGCGGCGATGCCGCCGGTGTTGGCCAGGCCGAGCACGATGCGGCCCTTGGACGGCAGCAGCGACATCACCTGCTTGGGTTCCACCTTCGCCAGCACGATCGTCTCCTGCGCGTCGGGGTCGATCTGGTAGATGAGGCCATCGCTGCCGGTGCCGACGAGCAGCGCGCCGTCCTGGTCGATCATCGAGAGTACGAGCACGGGCTGTCGGAAGATCTCGGTGACCAGGCCGTCCCTGTCGATCTTATAGATGGCGTTGCCGCCCTCGCGCGGTTGACCGGCCTCGCCGCTCGGTCGCGGCGCCGGCGGAGGCGTTGTCCGCGGAGAGACGGTTGGAGTGGTGGTCGGACTGCCCGGCACGCTTTGGCCGCCTTCGTCGCCGCCGCCGGGAGATTTTTTCTTCTTCGACGCATCGGTCTTCTTCGTCGCCGACGGCAAAGGCTTTGCGGGAATGATGAGCAGCTTCTTCGGGATCGGATCGGGCTCGCCGGGCGTGGGGTCGGGAAGCTTTGGCGGCTCGGGCTCCGGCTGAGAGGGCGACGGGATCGGCGCGCCGCTCATGCTTCCTTCCGGGCGGCCGATCTGCTCGGTCGCACCGGCGGGTTCGCCCTCGCCGGGTTGCGGCATCGCCTCGGCGGTGGAGGCGTAGAGGTTGCCCTTCTTGTCCAGCACCAGCGCGCTGATCTCCGATTCCTCGGCATCGTGCATCACGTAGACGTCTTTGGTCTTGCGGTTGACACGATACACCAGGCCGTTCGGATCCGTCCCGACGTAGAGCAGATCGCCGCCGTCGCTGGTCATGCAAAGCAGGTTGTTCTCATCGGTGTCGACCAGCAGCGAGTACCCGCCGTCGGGGCGGATCTCGAAGAGCTGACCTTCCGGCCCGGTGCCGGCGTAGAGGTTGCCGTCCTTCGTCCGGCAGATGCACCAGACGTATTGGACGCCTTCACCGGAGAACAGTTGCTTGGGCTTGTCGCTGCCGCTGGCGAGCTTGAGCACGCGTCCGTGTTCTCCGCCGGTGCCGATGAGAAGTGATCCGTCGCCGTCGATGGCGAGGGAGAAGACGCTGGTGCCGTCGTCGAGCTTGCAGGCGGTCGAGACCTTGTCGTCCTTGATCTTGAGCACGACGCCCTGCGGCCCGGTGCCGGCGTAGATCGTGCCGTCGGGCGCTTCGACCAGCGCGTAGACGGAGCTGACCTTCGGGTCCTGCTCGAGGATCGTCTTGACCGCGCGCGAGAGCTTGAGATCGCCCAGGTTCGTCGCGACGACGTTCTGGAGGGTGCCATTCTTGAAGTCGGCTTCGCTGGTGTGCACCCAGTGGCTGGTGCCGACGGCGAAAGCGGGGGCGGCGAAGATGAGGATCAGGAGGATGGTCGACCGTACTGTCATGCTGAGGTACTCCGAAGCATCTGCGTTGTCCGTCGATCGGTGCCAGATGCTTCGGAGTACCTCAGCATGACATGTCTCGACGATTGCTTTGAATTCATGCGCCGGCGCTTATCCCGGCTCGTTGTCCGATGATCCGCCGATCGGGGTTTCCGGCGGCTTGGGTTCGGTTTTGGGTTTCGCTTCGGGTCGCGGCGGCGCGGGGACGACCGTCGGCTGCTCGTGCCGCGGCGGTTTGCCGACGCCGGTCTCCACGTGCGCGTTCTTGTCGATCGTCACCTCAAACTGCGCGACGCCGTCCATCAGATAACCGGCCGGCACCACCTTGCTCGTCGAGCTGACGAACGGCGTGGTGTTGCTCCGGCCGGCGCCAATCAGAACTTCGCGCCGCGACGACGGCAGGTTGGGCATCGCCGTGCGACCGATGGCGATGCCGTTGGCCGCGCGCTCGAGCCGCATGTAGACGGCATCGTGACGGAAGCTCGTCAGGTCGCGCAGCACGCCGAACACGTCATCGACGCTCTCAGCCGTGAATCGGAACGGCTTGGCCGTCCGCTCGTCCTGCAGAAACTGCTCCCAGCCGGACACGGTGAACTGATAAGTCCCCTCGGGCAGGTCGCGCGGGAGCTCGAATTCGATCGGCATGATCGCGTCTTCGGCGCGGAAGGGGCGATAGCTGACGAACGCCTTAAGGGTCTCGCCCGGGCGGTACTTGAGCCGCGGCGCGTTGACCCAGAGGATCGTCGCATCGCGCGCGCCGGGCGTGACGGTCACGGTTCCGTCCACCTTCGCGACGCTCACCTGCTCGAACGGGTTCGTCGCCGCCGCGATCATCGGCGTGCCGAAATCGAAGAACAGCTCCGGCATCGAAGCGTTCACCAGGCTGTTGGAAAGATGAAGCTTCTGCCCGTTCTGGAACTCGATGTTCACGTCGTAATCCAGCGTGTGATACTCCGGCAGCTCGTGCGAGCCGGTCACCGCGCCGGTGATTGCCGCCGCGCTGATGAGCGGCGTGAACTTCGGGTGCCAGGCGGCCTTGAAGTGGTAGGTCTTGTCCTCGCTGCCGTCGGCGTAGCGGACGCGCAGGGAGATCGGGATGAGCGGCGGCGGCTTGCCGATCGCGCCGGCGACGCCGCACGTTTCGTCGGCGAAAAGCGTGCCGACCGTTCGGTCGATCGCGCCCAGCTTAAAGCTCGTCATGAGATTGGCGATGATGCCGTTGATCTGCCCGCCGCCGATCGGAAGGGCGACGGGGCCTTCGTTGTTGAACGGATGGCCGAAGCCGAAGACGCGATCGCCGATCACTTCCGTGCACGTGCCGACGGCCGTCATCTCGATGTCGCCGGTGAGCAGCGGCACACTCAGCACCGATCCCGGCTCAAGCTTTGTCGCCGTCTTCTCGTCACCATGACCCGAAGAGATCCCGCCGGCCTGCAGCGGGACCATGCCGTACGCCTTCATGATCGGCCCGAGCTGCTCGACGATCTTCGGCGGGAGGCCGGAGGTCATCAGCGGCGTGGCGAGCGGGCGGAGTTGCGTGACCGCGGGGTCATCCACGCCGAGACACGGGTTGGGCGTCATCTGATGCATCGACGCGAGCGGGTACGTCGCGGGCGCCGCGGTCATGCCCGGCAGCGGGGCGGCGTCGCTCAGATCCCAGTGCGGTCGATCGGCCGATGCACGGGCGCGCACTTCGACCGGCGCACTGGTCGAGGGAAGCGTCGATGGCGGCGGTATCGCGGGCCTGGTCTCCTTGATCTTGAGCATGTATTCGATCGGCTGTACGCCGCCGACCGGGTCTTTCATCAGCGGCCACCCGTACGCGAACGCGCCGGCCATTCGATAGCGGCCCTGGTCGTCTTTGAGATAAATCGGCGAACCGCTCATGCCGGCGATGCTGCCGGTGTGCTCGAGGTTCTGGCCTTTGAGGTTGACGAGGATGACGTCGCACTGGGGGTTGAAGTCGCGCAGGACGGAGATGACTTCGACCTCGAACTTCTCGATCTTGGTGCCCATGAACACCGACAACCCGTACCCCTTCATCCCGGGGCGGATCTCGCTTACACGCATGTGCTTGTTTGGATCGAAGAGGGAATCGGAGGCGTGGACGGTGCCGCAAAATCCGGCAAGCAGCGCAAGGAGGGCGAGAAGGGGGAAATGTCGGCGATTCATGAGTCCTTTCGCGGGCAACGCCTCGGGCCGGAATCCTTCCCTATTACGGCTGAATCGGCAGATAGTAGCGGTTGTCGTGAGGGCGGCAAGCGAAGGAGCGGCGGCGGTCATCGATCTTTCATTGACTCGACAGGTTTGCGTCCGCTAGATTCATCGCTCGAGCGTGTCCGCCGCGCGGCACGTGTGTGTCATTTGTGTTCCGCGTCCCGTCGTTTCCTTCGCGCGTGCGAGTGTTGAGTCTGCACGGAGAGGCCCGGCAAGGAATTCCAGCTTCGCTGATCGGCCGCGAGCGCGCGTTAGACGCCGCTCCACCGCTCGTCGAAACCCGCATTCCTGTCCAACACGCCGCTCCGCGATGCCGGATCAACCCCGCGCCCGCGCACTCGCGCCAGCACGCCGGGACGTCAGTCGTTCGCCATCCCACAGGATCTCGCGTGACCAACGATCTTCACAAGCGCGCCGAGGCCGTACTCGGCTACACGTTCAAAAGTGCCGACCTCCTCCAGGAGTCGCTCACCCACGCCTCGATCGCCGAGACCCGCCTGCACAGCAACGAGCGCATGGAGTTCCTCGGCGACGCCGTGCTCGATCTCATCGTGTGTGAGGCGTTGTACAAGAAGTTCCCGGAGCTGCTCGAAGGCGATCTGACGAAGATCAAATCGGCGGTGGTCTCGCGGCGGACGTGCGCGGAAGTCTCGAAAGAGACGGGGCTGATCGACCTGCTCATCATCGGCAAAGGGATCAGCTCGCGCGAGCAGATGCCCAGCAGCCTCGCGGCGGCGGTGTATGAGTCGGTCGTGGCGGCGATTTATCTCGACGGCGGGTTCGAGGTCGTCAAGGAATACGTCCTGCGCACGATGAACCCGAAGATCGAGTCGATCGCTTCCAACACGCACCAGCAGAACTACAAGGCCGTCCTCCAGCAGCACGCGCAACAGACTCTGGGCGCCACGCCGATCTACGAGCTCCTCGATGAGAAGGGCCCCGACCACAGCAAGTGCTTCGAGGTGTGCGTCTGCGTCGACGGCCGCCGGTTCACCAGCGCGTGGGGCCCGAACAAGAAGATGGCCGAGCAAAAGGCGGCGCTGCTGGCGCTGGAAGAGCTGGGCGTGTTCGACGCGGAGGAAGTCGATGAGGCGATCGAGCAGATCGCGGACTCGACGGATATTCCGAACAACCAGTAGCTTCGTTATCGCGCCAGATCGGAGCGAATGTCATCCTGAGCGGTACTTCGCGAAGGATCTCGAAGTCGAACGATTCTCCCAGCCCGAGATCCCTCGGAGTACCTCGGGATGACATTGATTGCTTCTCGCGCGCCTACCCGATCCCCAGATCCTTCGACGTGAACAGACTTTCGAAAACGAGCCCCGCGCGCTCGAGGTTTTCGCGCGCGCCTTCGAGGCGGTCGATCACCGCGACGATCCGCTCGACCTTCGCGCCCATCTCGATCAATGACTTCGCGGCCTCCAGCACCTGCCCGCCGGTCGTCAGCACGTCTTCGACGATCATCACCGTTTCGCCCGCGTTGAGCACGCCTTCGATCTGTTTCGCGGTGCCGTAGTCTTTTTTCTGATTGCGGATGAAGAGGATGGGCTTGTTGGCGGCCATGCCCGCCGCGGCGGCTAAGGGGACGGCGCCGAGCTCGGCGCCGGCGATGCGATCGGTGTGGGCGGTGACGCGGTCGGCGAGCATCTTGCCCAATGCGGCCAGCACATCGGGCTGCGTCTCGAAGCGGTATTTGTCGAGGTAGTAGCTGCTCTTGCGGCCGCTGCGCAGGGTGAACTCGCCGCGCAGCAGCGCGACCTCGGCGATGCGCTTGGCCAGTTGCTCGTGGGTCATGGACGCGGACTATCCGCGCCGAGTGGGAAAGGTCAACGCCGAGGCGGAGACGGTCAACGTCGGCCGCCGGCGCCACCACTGACCGCCGCGCCACCGCCGCCACCGCGACCCGCGGTGACCGCGGCGCCGGGCACCATCTGCGGGCCGCCGCGCGGCACATTGTTCATCGCGCCGCTTCCGCTGGGGACGAGCTGCGGCCCGCCGCGCGGGACGTTGTTCATCGCGCCGCTGACGCCGGGCACCAGTTGCGGGCCGGCCATCGTGTGGGTCATGGTGGAAGGCGCGTTGCCCATCCAGGTTGCCGCGCGGCGGATGGCCTGGCCGTTGGTGTCGGCGACGGAGGTAAATCCGCCGCCGCCGGAGTTTCCACCGCCATGCCAGTTTCCGCCGCCGTTCCAACTGCCGGCGTTCCCGCGCCAGCCGTCATGGTGATGATCGCCATGATCGTGGCCGTGACCGTTACCGCCGTTGTTGATGACGATGACGTC
>JAICTV010000261.1 GCA_025936175.1 Phycisphaerae bacterium | reverse complement strand
TGCGCGGACGCGCTTCGTATCCGCTTCACCGCGTCGAGCACCTTGCGCACGCCGCCCGCCAGGCGGTCCGCGGTCCCTTCCCCGCCGATGTGCATGAAGAAGACGCGCGGCTCATCGTAAAAGAAGTGGTTGTGCAGCGCCGTCACCTCCAGCCCGTTCTCCAGCGCCGCACTCATCGCCGGATTGACCTCGTCCTCAAACAGCACGAGGTCGCCCATCACCATGACCGCCTTCTCCCGCCCGCTCATGAACGACGCCCAGCCCGTCAGCCCCATGAACGGCGGCAGCGCGGCGCCGTTGACCGTCACCTTCACGTCCTCGCGCGGAAATGACAGCTTGTAAACCTTCTCCTCCTCGATCCACTTCCCCTTCGCCCCCGCCGCCTGCTCGATCGCGGGAATATCCAGCGCGGCCAGCGCGAACGTCGGCGACAACAGCACGAACAGGATCATCAACCTTGTCATGATCGAACCTCCTCCGGCGGGCGGACGTGGCGGAAGCTGACGTAGAGCATCAAGTCGTACACGATCTTGAGTGAGCCCGCGATGACAAATATCCCGCCCATCAGCGACGCGTTGGCGAGTAATTTGCCGGCGAGCGCGGGCGAGATGGCCGCGCCGGTCGTGCGCGCGACGCCGGAGATCCCGGCGGCGGCGGAACGCTCGTCGGGCGCGACGACGGCGGCGACGTAGCTCTGCCGCGTCGGCACGTCCATCTGCGACAGGCACGAGCGCAGCAGCAGCATCGCGATCGCCAGTGTCTGCGTCGGCATGAACGGCACGAGGACCAGGAAGACGTTGGACGGGATGTGCGTGAAGACCATCGTGTTGATGAGCCCAATCCGCCGCGCGATCGCCACGGCGGCGAGCGATGAAGCGCCGGCGAGCAGGTTGGTCGCGAAGAAGATCCGGCCCAGCGTCGCCGGATCCGAGCCGAAACGCAGATGGAACCAGTACGCGGCAAGCGTCTGCGTCACGAACCCGCCGGCGAAAGCGTCGATCGAGAAAAGGCCGCTGAGGAACAGGACGATCCGCTTGGATTGATGAAGGCCGAAGAGCGTCTTGAGCGTCTTCGGCCGCGGGCCGATTTCCACCGCGCGCGAGACGGTCACGAACAAGATTGCGAGCAGCGCGCCGATTGCCGCGTAGGCGAAGAGGATCGCCCGATAGCTGCCGGCGGCCGACACATCCCGTCGTTGGAGCGCGCTGACGATCGTCCCGCACAGCAGCGATCCGATCGCGGTGGCGAAGTAGCCGGCGAGGTTGTACCACGCGAAAACGTGCGTCCGCCGATCGTCCGGTACCACGTGCGCCAGCGCCGCCTGCTCGACGGCGAGGAACGGGCCGACTTCGTTCCCGCTGGGGCTGATCACGCCGATGGTCGCGGCGAGCAACAGCACGACCGGAGAGCGCGTCAGCGCGAACGCCGCTCCGCCGAGTACCATCAGCAGCGCGCCGATGATCAGCGTGCGCCGCCGGCCGATGCGGTCCGCGGCGGTCGTGAGGTAGAGTGAGATCAGCGTGTCGCCGATGAGGGTGAGCGTCAGCAGCACGCCGATGCGCTGATCCGACAGTCCGGCGCTGGCCAGGTACAGCACCAGGATGACCGACAGCCCGCCGTATGCGAACAGGCGCAGGCAGCGGGTGAGGAAGAGCGTCGGAAGATCGCGATGAGCGGTGGCCAAGGACGTGAGAATTCGTTGAAGTAATTCAGCGCATGAAAAAAGCGTGGGAGGTGTCGCAGGAGGGGGGGAACCTGCAACGGGGAGTGTCTCCCACGCCGTCTTTCAAGTTACATTTCAGAGGTCCGATTGCAAGTGAATTGATGGCGGTGCCGCGCCGCGACCGTCATCTTTCCATCATCATCGCGCGCAACATCAGTGCGGCGTCGCGTTTTCAAAGGCCTTTTCCCGTCGGCTCAGCGTGGTCAGCGGCGGGACGTACGATGTGTCGCCGCCGAGTTTCTTCCAGTCGCGATAGACCAGGAACAGGCAGACCGTCGCGCCGCCGCAGAAGGTGAAAAACCAGGGGAAAACGGCGGCATTTCCCCATGTGTCGGTGATCCAGCCGAGCAGCGGCGCGAGCAGCATCTGCCCGAAGTGAAAAATCAGCGCGCACGCGGCGCAGAACTGCCCGTAGTGCGTGCGCGGGAGCAACCGCGGCCCCAGCGCGCCGGTTGCGCCCTGATAGATGGCGACGGCGCCGAAGGTGATCAGGATCCATACCGTGAACGTCGCCGCCGTGTGGATGAAGAGAAAGCTGCACACGCCCGTCGCGACGACGAGGATGATCCCGATCATCCCCATCCGCAGCGGGTGCAGCCGATCGACGATCGGACCGAGGCAGAGGAAGACCGCGATCTGCACCACGTCCTTCATCGCCATGACGTTGCCGTACGAGGCGAGATCCATCTTCAGCTCTTTCTGTCCGAAGAAAATCAGAAAATCGCCGAACGGCACGTAGCCGATCATGAAGCAGAGGACGAGCAGGTAGTACTTCCAGTAGAACGGGTGGGTGAAGCACTCGCGGCAGAAGCGCGCGACGGAGGTGATCGAGCGCCGAACGATTGGCCCCTGCGGCGCCGGCTCCGGCGGCGGATATTCGCCTTCCTTCACCAGCACGCACAACAGCAGGAACGCCACGCAGTACAGCGCCGCCGCGGCGGTGCAGATCGCGGCGGGATGATCGTCGCAATATTTGAGGAGAAACTTGTTGAACACCAGCACGCCCAGCGTCGAGCAGACGCGAAACAGGCAGACGAACGTCCCCATGAACTGCGGCGGGATCACATCGGTGTAAAGGTAGTAGTAGACCGACTGCGGGAACGTGTCGAAGAATTTGTAGCCGACCAGCGTGATCGTGATCAGCGCGACGGTGAGTCCCGCGGCGCTGATTCCGCCGAGCAGGTGCGGCGAGATCGGCTTCAGCCACACGGCGATGTCCGGCGAGAAGCCGAGCAGCGCGAGGCACACTGCCAGAGGCGGTGTCGTCCAGAGCATGAACGGAATCCGCCGCCCGCGGCGCGAGCGGTAGCGGTCAGACCACGTCGAGATGATCGGACAGAGAAACAGCACGAGGAACTCGACAAGGCTCTTGTTGATGATCGCGATGGTGGCGTTGGACGCGCCGAACTTTTTCAGTTGCAGCGGCACCAGCGTCCGCCCGACCCCCGAGTCCATCAGGAACAGGCAGAAATCCCCCCACAACATCCAGACGAACACGTTGACGAGCTGTGGCGTCGTATAGGTGAGCGTGCCGACGCTCCATGTTTTTGGGCGCTTTCGGCCGGCATTGGCGGGAACGGCGAGAGGCGCGGAAATGCTGGCCATTTGATTTATTATACAAACTTGTAATAATTCGCCAATGCGATTCACTTCTGCCGCCGTCATCGTCGCAGCGCTGTGCAACTTCGCTGGCGCCCAGGTCGTCAGCCACCTCGACCTCGTCTCCGACAAATCGCAGGACATCTCCAGCCTCGAGGCGTGGAAGAAGATTTACATCACCGACTCGATGGACGAGCAGCAGAAGTCGATCGCGATCTTCAACACGCTGGTCCGCTACCGCCACCAGGCCAACCCGCCGAAGGAATATCTCACCAGCCTCGAAGCCGACGGGCACGTGCACGATCCGCTCAAGACCTTCCACGTGTACGGTTACGGCCAGTGCTGCTGCGCGTCGGCGGAAGTGATCGGCTTGGCGCAGTACCTCGGCATGACGGCGCGTGGGCGGGACATCAGCCGGCACAGCGTCCCGGAGATCTGCTACGCCGACGGCTGGCATCTCGTCGACGGCTCAGTGATGAACTACCACATCAAGGACGACGGCAAGCTCGCGAGCGTCGATGAGATCCACCAGGCGGTTGTCGATTGGTCGAAGCAGCACCCAGATCTGGCCAACGATGACAAGAAGCTCCGCACGTTCGCGAAGAACGAAGGGTGGAAGCAGGGGCCGGCGCTCTTATCGAAGGCGGATGAGTTCTACGGAAAGAACGGCGTGAACACCGCCGGCTGGCACGGGTGGCCCTCCACGATGCAGGAATACTACGAAGTGCAGTCCCAGCCGCACGACTTCTGCACCACCATGGGCTACGAGCTGAACGTGCAGCTCCGCCCCGGCGAAAGGATCACGCGCAATTTTTTTAGTCGCGGCATCGAGTACACCAACAACTGCTCGCCGAAGTACTACAAGGAGCTGCTCGATCGCAGAGTGCTCGGGATTCAAACCAAGCTCGGCGACCGCGCGCCCGGCCGCATCGGCGACGGGACGATCGAGTGGAACGTGCCGATGGCGCAGCTCAAGACGGTCGCGCTCTCGAGCGACGATCACGGCTTCGTCCTCCGTTTCCCGTCGAGCTACGTCTACGTGAAAAGCGTGGCGAATGTGACGGCGAACGTCGCCGCCGGCGGATCGGTGCGGGTGAGCTTCAGCGACAACAACGGGCTGGATTGGAAGCCGGTCGTCACGATCGACAAGTCCGGCGAGCAGGCGATCGATCTCACCAAGCTCACGGCAAAACGTTACGATTTCCGCCTGAAATTCGATCTTCTCGGCGCCGGCACCGCCGTCAACGCGATCAAGTCCATCAGTGATTTCCAGTGTTCGCAGGCGGCGCTGCCGACGATCACCGAGGGTGACAACCAGCTCACGTTCCGCGCCGGCAGCGGCGAAGGAACCGTCACCGTCGAAGGCAGCACCGAGACGGACGTTGCCAGGAAAAATGAGCAGCTCACCATCGCCGATTTCCACCCCGTCCTGGCCGGCGGGATGCAGCCCAACCTGCACATGAACGCCGCCAGCGGCGATGCGACCTTCAACCTCGCCACGCCCGGCGAGATGACGCGACTGCGCGTCAGCGCCGCCTACCGCGCGCGCGACGCGAAGGATGGCTTCGACGTGCAGGCGAGCTTCGACGGTGGAAAGACCTTCAAGTCGATCGGCCAACTCGCCGGCGGCATCAAGGGCGGCGCGAGCCGCTACTTCGTCCTCACCGACGTCCCCGCGAACACCAGGCAAGCGCAGGTGAAGCTGATCGGCCGTCAAACGAACACCGCGCTGATCTTCGATCTCCGCCTCGACGCGGACTACAAGGAGCCGACCGCAGCGTTCAAGCCGGTGAAGATCACCTACGCGTGGGACGAGAACGGCCAGGCGAAGAGCGACGTTCACGTCGCGTCGAAGCCGACCGATGCCTACTCCATCAAGTGCGGCGCCGGCGCGGTCGTGAAGAGCTACACGATGGAACTTGCGGATTGACGCAGCAGGTCTTCAAGACGCGTCATGCCGAGGTACTCCGAAGCATCTGCGTGATCTAAGCCGGATCCTTCGGAGTACCTCAGGATGACATAATCGCGGGTTCTCCTGGTTTCGAATGCGATCGTGAACCCCACCATCACCAAACTCCGCTCCGCCGTCGTCCGCGCGAACTTCAACTGGACCTATGCCCGCGTCTACTGCGACGAAGCCCATGGCACCGGCGAATGCTTCTTCGCGCCGGGGCTGCCGCAGATCATCGAGGAATTTGAGCCGATCCTGGTCGGCGAAGACCCGCGCAACATCGAGAAGCTCGTCGAAAAAATGCGCTGGGCCGCATCCGGCGCCGGCTCGCTCGGCGGGATCGTCTGGAACGCCATCACCGGCATCGAAGCGGCGCTGTGGGACTTGAAGGGGAAGCTGACGAACCTGCCGATTTATCAATTGCTCGGCGGGAAATTCCGCGACCGCGTCCGCATCTATCTCGACTGCCACGCCGCCGGCTCGCTGGAGTGTTTATCGACACTCCTCCAGCGCACGCCGCCGTCGTGGGAGTGTGATCAAGTCGAAGAGCCCCGGCCGAGCGAGATTCCCGCCGCCTCGGCGCGGCGAGCGAAGCAGATGGTGGATCTCGGCTACACCGCGCTTAAGTTCGACCTCGATCTGCCCGGCTCGGATTTTTCTTCCGCGAGCGGCTACACGCTCAAGTCGCGCGACATCGACTGGATGATCCGCCTCGCCTCCGAGATCCGCGCCGCGATCGGACCCGACATCGATCTCGCGATGGACGCACATTGGCGCTATCGCCCCAACGAGATCGTTCAGGTCGCGAAAGGGCTGGAGCCATTGCGATTGATGTGGCTCGAAGACCCGTGCCCGCCGCACGATCTCCAGTCGCTCGCCTACCTCCGCGCGCACACGGCCACGCCGATCGCGACCGGCGAAAATCTACAGCTCCGCGAAGGATTCCGCGCGCTGATCTTCGATGATCTCGTGGACGTGGTGACGCCGGATTTGCAAAAAGCCGGTGGACTCGCCGAGGGTCGCAAGATCGCCGACATGGCGCACACGGCGAACAAAGCCTTCGCGCCGCACATGATCGGCTCGCCGCTGGCGCTGATGGCGTCGGCGCACGTCGCGCTGACCGTACCGAACTTCACCGTCTGCGAGTTCCATGCGCACGATGTGCCGTTCTTCGCCGACCTCTGCGCGACGCCGATCGGCGAGTGGTTCGCGCACGGCTGGGTGACACCCACCGACCGTCCCGGCCTCGGCATCGAGTTGAACGAGAGTGTCGGCAGGAACTGCCGCCTCCCCGGCAGCCGGTGGTTCGACGATCGGTAGGGGTATGATGGCGCGCATGTCCGCACTGCTGGTGAAGCGGCCGCCGTGGGGCTCGGCGATCCTGTTGCCCGCCATCATCGCGCTGGCCGCGCGCAGCATGGTCTGCCGCGACGCGCTGGAGTGGACGGGCGTGGACGCTGACGATGCCGACTCCGCCGCGATCGTCACCTCCGGCGTCGCCACGTCGCGACTCGGCGTCAGCTTCGTCCGCCGGCAGGAGCTGTTGCACCCGACCGACAGAAACGCGAGCAGCGCCGCCGCTCGCGCCGTCGAAGCGGCGCCGCTGGGAATGCGTTGGAACACGCAGCCGCTGCCGGAACATCCGACGCTTCTGCGCCGCCTCGGCATCGGATGGGAACGTGAAGTTCACGACGAGCGGGCGTCGTATCGCGATCGCTTCGAGCTGACGTTGCCGCTCTGGCTGCTGGCGGGAGTCTTCGCGATCTCGCCGGCGCATTTTCTTCTAGCGCGGCGTCGGGAGCGTGCAACCGCTGCCCGCGCCGACCGC
>JAICTV010000218.1 GCA_025936175.1 Phycisphaerae bacterium | reverse complement strand
GCCCGTGCGCGCCGCCGACGCCAACAGCACGATCAACGTCATCGTCGATCGCTCGACCGGCGGCGCGGGCGTGACGCACGCGCTCAACGCCCTCACCTCCGCCGGCGCGTTCACGCTGGACGTCTCCGCCGGCGCGAACGTCGCCAGCGGCACGGCGGGCTTGACGTTCAGCAACGGCATGACGCTGAGCGGGAACGGGACGTTCTCCGTCGGCAACAGCGCCTCCGCCGCCACCGTGCTGACCACCGGCCCGATCACCGGCCCGTTCGCGATCGACAAGGGCGACAGCGGCACCATGGTGCTGAGCGGCGCGAACACCTACGCCGGCGCCACGACGGTGGAGAATGGGATTCTGCAACTCGGCGCCGCCGGTACGCTGCCGACCGGGACAAATCTGATCCTCGGCGCCGACACCGACGCCGGCACGCTCGATCTCGGCGGCCACGGCGCCTCCGTCAACTCGATCGTCGCCAGCGACGATAACGCGATCGGCAATCGCATCCTCAACCTCAGCGCGGGTCAGACCTTGAGCGTCACCGGCGTGTCGGGATCGAACGCGATCCTGATCGGCGGTTTGAGCGGCGTTGATAACGTGAACACGAAGCTGGCCATCAGCGGCGGCGGGACGCTGGCGGTGACGAGCACCGGAAACATCTCGATCGACAACGACGCGGTCAACTCATCGAGCACGCACACGGCAACGCTCGACCTCTCGGGCCTCGGTGCGTTCATCGCCGACGTCGCGGCGATCAATATCGGCGTCAGTCCGGCGAACCAGCCGCGCGCCCGCGGCGTGCTCACCCTCGCCGGCAGCAACTCCCTCACCGCCAACGCCATCACCATCGGCAAAACGCTGGGCAACGCGATCGGCGGAAGCGCGCTCAATCTCGGCCAGACGAACGTCATCCACGCCAACTCGATCGTCACCGCCACCGGCAAAGGCAACAGCGCGTCAATCGCGTTCCGCAGCGGACTGGCGAATCCGAGCGTGACGATCGCCGACAAGGATACGGGGCTGGGGACTGACTTTTATCTCGGATACAAGTCGAACAGCGGCACCGCGAGCCCCGTCGGCACCGCCGATTTCTCGCTCGGTTCGATCAACGCGACGTTCCACGATCTGGTGCTCGGATGGCAGGCGGATAATTCCGGCAACACCGCTACGGGCGTCTTCACGATGTCCGCCGGCACCGTCACGGCGGCGACGTTGACCGTCGGCCGCGCGCAGGGCACGAGCAGCATCGCCGGCGCGACGCTGAGCGTGGGCGGCGGATCGTTCTCCGTCGCCGGCGGGACGACCGTCGCGAAGATCGACTCCGGCTCGACCAGTACCGGTACGCTCAACCTCACCGGTGGATCAGTGACCTTCGATAGCGACATCACCGACGGCGGCGGCACGAGCACGCTCAACCTCGGGGGCGCTTCACTGGACATGACCGGCCACGCCATCGGCTCGGGCTCGGGAGCCGCGGCGATCAACGCGCTCACCTTCACCGGCGGCACCCTCGCCAACCTCAGCCAGATCAACGGCGGCGCGACCGGCGTGACGAAAACGACCGCCTGCACGCTCACCTTCGCCGGAACGATCGGCTACACCGGCGCAACCAGCGTCGCCGGCGGGACGCTGCTGCTCAACGCTAACGTCATCACTTCGCCGACGGTCAGCGTCTCGGGCATCGGCTCGCTGCTGAAGTTCGGCGCCGGCCAAAACCGCGTGCTCAAGACGGCGAACCTGTCGATCACGTCGAGCGGCAAGGTCGATCTGAACGAAGGCAAGATCATCGTCAGCGGCGGAAATGCCGGCACGTGGAACGGCACGGCGTACGGCGGCGTGACGGGACTGATCGCCGCCGGTTCTAACGGCGGCCTTTGGAACGGCAGCGGCATCATCACTTCACAGTCCGCAGCCATCGATCCCAACAATCTCACCACCGTCGGCATCGCGCGTGCCGACGACATTGGCGACGTCGGCGGAACGTTCGGCGGCGTCGCCGTTTCATCGGCCGACGTGCTGGTGATGTACACCTATGCGGGCGATGCGAATCTGGACGGCGTCGTGAACGGCGATGATTACTTCCAGATCGATTCCGCGTTCCCTCAAGCCGCGCGCGGCTGGATGAACGGCGATTTCAATTACGACGGCGTCGTCAACGGTGACGACTATTTCCTGATCGACTCGACGTTTCCGGCGCAGGGAGCGCCGATCCTGACCTGACGCAAGTTCACGTCAATCCCGGCCATGCGCCGGTGGGGTCCGCGTGCTTGAACGCCGCGCGGATTTTTGCGACCGCATCGGCCGGCAGCGCGCCGTTCGCGGCGTACTGGAGATTCGCGCGGACGTTATCGGGATTGGTCGTCCCGATGATCGCGCAGCTCACCTGCGGGAACGACAGCGTGAAGCGCAGCGCCATCTCCGGCCACGCGTGCGAATCGGCGGCGGCGTAGCCGACATCCGCCGGCTGCAAGCCCATCTTCTCCAGCCGCTCGGTGTAGGGCTGCGAATAGGACTTGTACATGCCGGGCTGGTTCGAAGGATCTTTCCACGCGGCGTTGGCGATCGGGCGCTTGGCGATCACGCCGACGTCGTTCTGCTGCGCGATCGGCAGGAGCTTTTCGATGTTCGCCTGATCGGCGATGCTGATCGAGGTTTCGACGACGGCGATTTCGCGCCGCGTGGCGGCGTAGGCGACGGCCTCGTTGTCGCCGCTGTATCCGGGAAAGCGCACCTTGCCCGCGTCCCGCGCTTTGACCAGCGCGGCGATGGCTTCGCCGCGCTCCAGCACCTCCAGCCCGCAGGAATGCAGCAGCATCACGTCGAGCCGGTCGGTTTTCAGATTGCGAAGCGAGCGGTCGACGCTGTCGAGGATCAGTTTCTCCGACCAGTCGGTCCCTTCCACGCCTGGTACTTTTTGTCCGCATTTGCTCACCAGCACGTACTGATCCCGCCGCGAGCCGATCGTCTCGGCGATCATTTCCTCCGATCCCGGGTACGATGCGGCGGTGTCGATGAGGTTCACGCCGTTGTCGAGCAGCGTCGAGAGGATTTTCGAGACGCGCTCGCGATCGGTCTTGAGAAACCCGATCGGCGCTCCGCCGAAACCGAGCACGCTCACCCAAAGTCCGGTGCGTCCGAATCGTCGCTTTTCCATCCGATCGAAAATACAGACCGCGCGCGACATCGTGCATGCGCGAAATCGGCACGGTATCGTTTCGCTGATGCTGCTTCGAACGATCGCGTGCGTGCTCTTGATCGCCACCGCCGCCAATGCGGCGAGCAAGCCGAACATCGTCATCCTCCTCGCCGACGACATGGGCTTTTCGGACATCGGCTGCTACGGCAGCGAGATCGCGACTCCCAACATCGACAAGCTCGCCGGCGAAGGTGTCCGTTTCACGCAGTTCTACAACACCTCGCGCTGCTGTCCGACGCGCGCTTCGTTGCTCACGGGTCTCTATCCGCACCAGGCCGACATGGGCTGGATGGCGGGCCATCCGACCGACATCCCCGGCTATCGGCAGGAGCTGTCGCATGATGCGGTGACGATCGCCGAGGCGCTCAAGCCCGCCGGGTACGCGACCTACATGTGTGGCAAGTGGCACGTCACCTCGAAGGAGAATCCCGACAGCCCCAACGACAACTGGCCGCGACAACGCGGCTTCGACCGCTACTACGGCACGATCAAGGGCGGCGGGAGCTACTTCGATCCTGCGACGCTGACGCGCGATAACAAGCCGATCACGCCGTGGTCGGATCCGGAGTACAAGCCCGAGCACTTCTATTACACCGATGCGATCGGCGATCAGACGTGCCGCTTCATCCGCGAGCATCACGAAGCGCACGCGGATCAGCCGTTCTTCTTCTACGTCGCGTTTACCAGCCCGCACTGGCCGCTGCACGCGCCGGCGGAGGTGATCGCCAGGCACAAGGGCGTTTACGACGCCGGCTATGACGCGATTCGCAACGCGCGCTTCGAGAAGATGAAGCAATTGGGCATCATCGATCCGTCGTGGCAGATCGGCCCTCTCGCGGGCGACTGGCACGCCGTGAAGAACAAGGCATGGGAAGCGCGGTGCATGGAGGTGTATTCAGCGCAGGTCGATCGGATGGATCAGAACGTTGGCAAGATCATCGACACGTTGCGCGAGACGAAGCAGCTCGACAACACGCTGGTCCTGTTCCTGGCAGACAACGGCGGCTGCGCCGAGCCGATGGGCCGCGAGGCACATGCGGATCGCACGAATGCGAAGCCGATCAAGCCGCGCGATCGCGCCAAGCCGCAGCCCAACGTCTTCCCGCGTTACACGATTGACGGCCGGCCGATCCGCGATGGCGAGGTAATCATGCCGGGGACGGACGACAGCTTTATCGCGTACGGCCGGGACTGGGCGAACGTATCGGACACGCCGTTCAAGGAGTACAAGCACTTCGTTCACGAGGGCGGCATCAGCACGCCGCTCATCGCGCACTGGCCGGCGAAAATCTCCCGGCACGGCGTGCTCGAATCGCAGCCCGGACACCTGATCGACCTGATGGCGACGGCCGTCGACGTCGCGGGCGCGAGCTATCCCAAGGAATATCGCGGCCACGCGATCACGCCGATGCAGGGCGTGAGCCTCCTGCCCGCGTTCGACGGCAAGCCGCTCGATCGCCAGTCGCCGATCTTCTTCGAGCACGAGGGCAACCGCGCGGTGCGGGATGGGCAGTGGAAGCTCGTCGCCACGAGCGCGGCCGGCGCGTGGGAGCTGTACGACATGCAGGCGGACCGGACCGAGATGCACGACCTGGCGTCGAAGCAACCCGATCGCGTTAAGGCGATGGCGGACGCATGGCAGAAGTGGGCCGAGGTAAGTCACGTCCTGCCGCTGCAGGATTTCGAGCGCTCAACGACGAAGCCGACGCGGTAGGGGATGAATGCCGTCCGCCCGTTTTCGTAGCATGGCCGTCTCGGCCATGCCCGTCCGAGTGATGAAACGGCATGGGCGGGACGCCCATGCTACGAAAGGAACCAAACGCTATTTCCTCTCGCGCGCTACTTCGGCAACGGCGTCGGCGGGATGCGGGTGCGGCGGGATGCCGACGATTTCGCTGGCGCGATCGAGCGCATCGTCGATGTTGCCGAAGAGGTTCGCTTCACCCACCTTGTCGAGCAGTCCGTACTTCGCCAACGCGAACATCGGCTGCGCGTGCACGCCGGCGAGCAGGAGCTGCGTCCCCTGCCGCTTGCACTTGCGATAAAACTCGTCGAGCGCGTGCATGCCGCTCGCGTCGATGGCGGGCACGCGGCGCATGCGGAGGATGAAGACCTTGGGCGGGCGCTCGAGCTCGCGCAGCACATCCTTGAGCCGATCCGCGACGCCGAAGAAGAACGGGCCGTTGATCTCGAACACTTCCACGCCCGCCGGCACGTCGCGCTTCTCCAGCGCGTTTGGATCGCTCTCTCCGGTGAGGTCGTCGGCATGATCCGCCAGCTCGGCCTCGATCGCGCCCACGCCCGTCACCTCGCTCATCCGCTTCATGAAAAGCAGCGACGCCAGCACCATCCCGACGCCGACCGCGGTCGTCAGATCCGCGAAGACGGTCAGGCCGAACGTCGTCAACAAGACGGCGATGTCGGACCGCGGCGCTTTAAAGAGCGTCTTGAAATGATCCAGCTCGCTCATGCCCCACGCGACCATCACGAGCACCGCCGCGAGCGACGCCAGCGGGATGTGCTTGGCCAGCGGCGCGAGCATCAGCATGAACGCGAGCACCGTGGCGGCGTGGATCATGCCGGCCAGCGGCGTGCGCCCGCCGGACTTGATGTTCGCCGCCGTGCGCGCGATCGCGCCGGTTGCCGGGATCCCCCCGAAGAAGATCGAGCCGATGTTCGCCGCGCCCTGGGCGACCAGCTCGCAGTTGGACTTGTGGCTCCCGCCGATCATTCCGTCGGCGACGACGGCGCTGAGCAGCGATTCGATTCCCGCGAGCAGCGCGATCGTCGTCGCCGCGGGGATCAGCTCGCGCAGCGTCGCGATCGACAGGTGAAAGTCGGCAGGCAGTCCGAAGTGCGGCAATTTTCGGGGGATCCCGCCGAAACGCGACTCGATCGTCTGCACGCCGGCCGTGTGGTCCCATCCGCTCAGCGCCACCAGCGCGGTCGCCAGCGCGACAACGACGATATAGCTCGGCACGCGCGGGACGAATCGGCGCATGAGCGCCATCGCAACAAGACAGCCGATCGCGATGCCCGCCGCGTGCGCGTTGATGCCGTAGCTCTGCCACGCGACCCAATAAGTGGACATCTGCTGGAGAAAATCCGCCGGCATCTTGCCCGGGATGGTCAGCCCGAGGAATTCCTTGATCTGTCCGGACGCGATGATGACGGCGATGCCGGTGGTGAAGCCGGTCGTGACGGGATAGGGGATGAACTTGATCATCGCGCCGAGCCTGGCGATGCCGAGGATGATCAGGAGGACGCCCGCCATCAGCGTCGCCAGCGCCAGCCCCGGGTAGCCGAACTGATCGACCACGCCCGCGATGATGACGACGAACGCCCCGGTCGGCCCGCCGATCTGCACGCGGCTGCCACCCAGGGCGGAGATCAGGAAACCCGCGACGATCGCGGTATAAAGTCCCTGCTCCGGCCGCAGGTGCGACGCGATGGCGAACGCGATCGCCAGTGGGAGCGCGATCACGCCGACGGTCAGACCGGCCACGAGATCATTTACGAAGAACTGCCGCCCGTATCCCTCCAGCGCGCAGACGATGGACTTGGGCACGTAAGGCTGCAGCCACGACGGCGGCGAATAATGATACCGGCGCGCGCGGTTGGCCGCGGGTGGAGGTGGGGCATTCAAACTGGCGAGCGACATGGGACGACAACTCCAAACTGACGTCGCCGCGCAATTCTTAGCACTGTCATCCCGAGCGGTACTCCGCGAGGGATCTCGGGGTCCAAACGCTCTGGGAAGTCGAGATCGCTCGGAGTACCTCGGGATGACATTAGGCTTAGACGTCACGCGGCGGGCCGTCGATCAAACGTCGGATATAACACGCCCAGCGGACAAATCAATCCGCTTCAGCGTCACCTGCCTCACGTTATGGAAGTTCGCCACGCCCGCGGATTCTCTATCTCAACTGACCGATAACACTAAGGTCGATGCTCTCCGCGCGCGCCTATTCGTTCCGCCAGAAGTCCAAGCTGGCGATCTCCCTCTCGTGGATCGGCGGGTACGTGAACGTCGTGCTCATGCTCACCTGCGGCGTGTTCGCGTCCCACATGACCGGCAACTCCACGCGCTTCGGCGAATTGCTCGCCAGCGGGCAGCTCGCGCTCGCCGGTCATTTCGGGCTGCTGATCCTGATGTTCTGGTTCGGCGGCGTCGCCAGCGCGATCATGACCGAGTCCGCCCAGCGACGAGGCGTGCGCAGCAAGTACATCCTTCCGATGGCGGTTGAAGGCATCCTTCTTTCGATCATCGCGATCCTGCTGACGCGCTATGTCCGCGGCAGCGTCTGGTCGAACGAGACGCACTTCATGGCGGACCTGGCCGCCTTCACGATGGGTTTGCAGAACGCGACGATCACCGAGATCAGCGGCGCGGTGATTCGCACGACCCACCTGACCGGCGTCGTCACGGACTTCGGGCTCGAAGGCGTGCGCTTCCTCAACTGGTATCTCGATCGCACGCGCGGCCGGCAGTGGCAGCGCACTGGCCGCGTGCTGCGCGTCAGCCAGCGGCATCCGACTGCGCAGCGCCTGTACCTGCTGTTCTGCGTCTTCTGGAGCTTCGTCCTCGGCGCGGTGATGGGGACGTTGATCTACACCCGCCATCCCGGCGCCGCGCTGCTGCTGCCGGTCGCGTTCGTCATGTGGATCATCCTGATGGACTGGTGGAAACCGATCGCCGGCGTGAAGGAGCTGGATCTGCTGAGCGATCCGGAACTCCGCGCGCACGGCATCGTCAAGGCGCTGCTGCCGGCAGAGTTGGGGCTGTATCGGCTGACGCACCATCGCAGCGATCGCGCGCATCACCCGCCGGACTTTCACCAGTGGATGTCGCACGTGCCGGAGCATTGGCGCGTGGTGATCCTGGCGCTCAGCCCGCTGACCTGCTTCAACGACAACTCGGTGCTGGCGCTGCGGGATGTGGTGGAGAAGATGCGCGAGCGCGGACGGCAGATGATCATCTCCGGCGTGACCCCGACGCAGTACAAGATTCTCGCGCGCAACGATCTCTTCGACGTGCTCGATCCGGAGAGCCTCTGCCCGGACCTGGAGTTCGCGATCGCGCGCGGCATCGATCTCCTTCGACATACCGCCCCCTCCACCGCGGCCGCCTAAGCGGTGGCCTTCTCCCACATCACCAGGTATGCGGCTTCGAGCTTTCGCGCGAAGGCGCGCTCGTCGCAGAGCGGCGAGCGCGCGACCTGATCGCGCAGCGACCGCCGCTGCTCCACCGATCGCGTTCCCTCCTTCGCCAGTTCCACCACGAGCCGTACGTACGCGTCGTCGTCGCTCGCGATCCCCTGCGGGACGCCCGCGGCGGTGAGCAGACTCGCGCTGACGCGAGAGGCGTGCGTTCGACCGGCCAGCGTGACGACGGGAACGCCCATCGACAGCGCATCGCACGTCGTGGACGTGCCGCTGTAAGGAAAGGTGTCCAAGGCGATGTCGATCATGTTGTAGCGGTCCAGGTGATCCGATTCCTCGTGCCCGAGGAGATCGACGCGATCGACGGGGACGTTGTGCGATGCGAGCATGTCGAGGATGCGTCGCGCGGTCGGAGGATCAGAGAGTCCGCGCGAGCGCAGGAGCAGTCGCGCGTTATTCACTTCATGCAGAATGCGCGCCCACAGCTCGACGACGTGCGGGGAAACCTTCGTGAAGTTGTTGAAGCATCCCAAGCGAAGGCGCCCATTCAAAGTCTCGCGATTGCAATCCCGAAGCTTCTGCTCGGGGAGACGCAGTGACAAAAGACATCCCGCCAGACGCACGAGCGTTTCGGTGTTGAATTGCTCAGAGGATCCGAGCGGGTCCACGATCGAGTCGGTGATGCGATAGTCGATCGTCCGCAGTCCCGTCGTGTCGGGGTATCCCAGGTAAGTGACCTGCACCGGTGCCGCCTTTCGCGCGAAGGTGGACAAGCGCCCGCCGGCGGTGTGTCCGGCAAGATCGACCAGGATGTCGATCCCCTGCTCGCGGATCAGCGCCGCCAGCCGCTCGT
>JAICTV010000017.1 GCA_025936175.1 Phycisphaerae bacterium | reverse complement strand
GCCGTCGTCGCCGGCGGTGCTGGGGATGCGGTCGTTCTTTCAGCCGGCGTGGTATGTGCCGATCGCGCTGGTGGCTCTGGCGCAGCTGCTCTCGCGCGTGGACAACTTCGGGCTGGGGTACGTGATGTACCGGCTGACCAGCGACGTGGAAAAACTGCCGTTCCCGATGGCGCCGGTCGGGGCGCAGGGCGTGACGGCGCTGGCGGATGCTTCGACGGGTGCGGAGACGTGGCGCTGGCGCGTCTTCTCCTTCGGCGCGATGCTGGGGCTGGCGTTCGGCGCGGTGTACCTGGCGCTGCCGGCCGTCAGCGGCGCGTTTCTGTCCGAGCCGCTGAGCGTGTTCGCGTTTCCCTTTAAAGATCTGACCAGCAACATCGAAGACTTCCTGCCCGCCGTTCCCTTGATGATCGCGTTCGATCTCGGGCTGCTGCTGAGCGGGATGGTGCTGCCGTTCTGGGCGATGGCGGGATCGTTCATCGGCTTGTGCCTGACCATCGCGCTCAACCCCGCGCTGTTTCACTTCGGCATCCTCAAAAGCTGGGGGCCGGGGCTGGGGGCGATGCGGACAATTCAGTCGAACACGCTCGATTTTTATTTCTCGTTCGGGCTGGGGCTGACCGGCGCGATCGCGGTGATCGGGTTTTATCACTTGTTCTCGCGGCTGTTCGTGAAGCCCGATGATGCGAGCGGCGCGGCGCCGAGAAAGATGGACTGGAGCGCGCTGCTCAACCCGCCCAGGGGCAGGGGTGATTTCTCGATCTGGCTGGCGCTGGGCGTCTACGTGCTCGTCACGTTCTGCACGATCGGCACGACCTGGATTCTCCTCGAGCACGCGCATCGCGCCGGCATGGGCAGCGGCGTCACCAAATTGATGCTGGGCGTGTTCATCTTCTACGGATTCGTCTACACGCCGATCGTCAGCTACGTGTCGGCGCGGATGGAGGGGATCGTCGGGCAGAGCGTGCAGATCCCCTTCGTGCGCGAGGCGACGTTCATCTTCTCCGGCTACCGCGGCGCGGCCATCTGGTTCGCGCCCTTCCCCGCGCACAACTACGGCGCGCAGACGCTCTACTTCCGCAAGACCGAGCTGACCGGGACGAAGATCACCTCGATGATCAAGGCGGAGGTCTTTATCTTCCCCGTCGTGCTGATCGCGACGATCCTCTTCAGCCATTTCATCTGGCGGATCGCCCCGGTGCCGAGCAGCGCGTTCCCCTACGCCGAGCAGTGGTGGGAGACGACCGCCTTTCGGCAGGGCCTGATCTACAGCAGCACGCTCCCCGGCGGCGAGCACGGCCAGTTCGCGCAGGCGTTTCACTGGAGCTACCTGCTGGGCGGGCTCTTCGGCGCGGTGCTGATCTACGGCATCTTCGCCAACTTCGGCCTGCCGGTGCTGCTCTTCTACGGCGTGGTGCGCGGGCTGGATCAGACCTCGCCGCACGTCATCGTTCCGCAGTTCCTCGGGGCGCTGCTGGGGCGCTACTATTTCGAGAAGAAGTTCAAGGAGAAGTGGAAGCTCTACATCGTCGTCTTCTTCGCCGGCTATAGTTGCGGCGTGGGGTTGATCATGATGCTGAGCCTGGGACTGGTGTTCATGAGCAAGAGCGTGTTTCAGAGTCAGTTCTAGATGATGAAGACGTTCATCGCGGCCATTCTCTTGATCGCAACGTCGTTGACGGCGGCGGACATTCGCTGGCAAAGCGCAACGACGGGGACGGAGCTGCGCGGCGAACTGCGACAACCGGCGACGAAGCCATCGGGCGCGATCGCGACGGTCGTGTATCTGAAGAACCTGGCGATCCGGCGGATCGGGCAGGAGAGCGATGACGCGATCCTCAATGATTTTGCCAAGCAGGGGATGCTCGTTCTCGTCCTCGATTATGCGAAGGACGCCAAGGCGGTTTCGCCGGCGTTGAATGCGGATCTGCTCAAACTCCGCACGGACATCGCGGACTCCAAGAAGAAAAACTTCCTCCTCGATCAGAACGTCGATCCCAATCACCTCTTCATCGTGCCCGAAGGATTCCGGCTCAAGCGCGACATCGAGTTCGCGCGGGATGGCGATCGCGTGCTCGGCATGGACGTGATCTATCCGGCGAAGGCGAAAGAGAAAGTCGCCGCGCTGATGGAGATCACCTGCGACAACAAGGATCGGATGGGGTCCTACTCGCTGCTGTTCTGTCACGACACGCTCCTCGAAGGGGCGGCGCTGGCGGGGTTCGCGTCGGCGATGATCGATCACCCGGTGCCGCCGCCCTATAAGGGGATCGACGATCCGATGCCGCAGTGCGTCGATCGCCTCAAGGCCGCGGCGAAGACGCTGCGGGGGCTGTCGAACGAGATCGGCACGAGCGACAAGATCGGCGTGATGGGTTTCTCGCGCGGCGGGCCGATGGCCGCGCTGCTCGCGACGACCGGCGACGTGCAGGCGGCGCTGATCCACGGCGGGCGGTATGACTACCTGAAGCTCGCTGAGGACGACTCGATGTACAAACGCTTCGAAAAGGCCTGGGGCCCGCGCGACGACAACCGCGAAAAGTGGGCGATCCATGGGGCGGCGCACTTCCTGAGCAACAAGACGCCGCCGATGTTCCTGAACACCAGCGATGCGGAATCGAAGGAGTATCAGGAGCAGCTCGCGCTGTTCGATCGCGAGCTCACCGACGCCGGCATCGAGCACGTCTACCAGGTGGACAAGGACGGCCGCGGCCATCGCGTCAGCACCGATCCGGCGACGCTGGGGAAGATTTATGCGTTCTTTCATCAGCACCTGGATCATTGATTCATCTCCTTGGCGCGGGTGCAATACCTTGCCATCCCGAGGTACGTCGAGGGATCTCGACGTCGAGTTGCGTCCGAGATCCCTCGGAGTACCTCGGGATGACATTCTCTGGCCAATGCCCGGCATCACAGGGGCATGCGCAATCGGATAAAACTTATGCGCAAAACCACACACGGCGGTGGCGCGAATTCCACTTAGGATGGGCCGAGGAAGGGTCCATCCTTGATGCGCAACGTTGAAAATCTGAATCGTGCCGCACTGGCTGTCGTCCCGTCGCTGCTGATCGCATCCTCCGCCTTCGCCCAATCGATCCCCGCCTTCTCCGGCGCCGACGGCGCCGGCACGTACACCGCCGGCGGGCGGGGCGGGATCGTGTATCACGTGACCCGCCTCGACTCGAAGTTCGCCGACACGACCGCCGGCTCGTTCCTGTACGGCATCAACGACGCCAACTTCAAAGACGCCAGCAACAACGTCATCCCGCGCACGATCGTCTTCGACGTCGGCGGGACCGCCTGGCTCGGGCGCAATCCGACCGACACCGAAGGGTGGGATTCGCAGGACCGCATCAGCGTCGGCTCCAATGTCACCATCGCCGGGCAAACCGCGCCGGGCGGGATCACCTTCGCCGGCGGGACGCTGAAGGTGAACGGCAACAACGCGATCATCCGCAACATCAACATCGCCGCCGGCTACGGAACGCACGGGATCGGCTCCGACGGCATCCCGGACTCCTACGTCTTCGACGCGATGAACATCCACGCGACGGGCGTGATGATCGATCACGTCTCGACGGTGTTCGGCACCGACGAGACGATCTCGGCGGATGAGTTCGCGAACAACACGACGGTGCAATACTCGAACATGTCGCAGGGTCAGAACTACCCGCAGTGGGACGCCGAGGGCGGCGGATACAAGGGCCACGCGCTCGGCTCGCTCTGGCAGCCGGGATCCAACGCCAAGACGTCCATCCTGCACAACCTCTACGCGCACCAGGCCGGGCGGCTGCCGCGCGTCGGGACGGAGGCGAGCAAGCTGACGGTGACCGGCGTCGGCGGCTATAACGATTTCCGCGACAACATCATCTACAACTGGATCGGCACCGCCGGCAGCGGCGCGTCGGCGCAGCCGGGGCAGACCAACTTCATCAACAACTTCTTCCTCGCGGGGCCCGGAGGCGAAGTGCCGACGGGGACGGTCGATGCCAACGGTTTCCCGACGCTCACTAGCAGCGCCGGCGGGACCGGGATCTTCAGCGGCAACGATTCGACCAACACGAAGGTCTATCACTCCGGCAATCTCAAGGACACCAACAAGGACGGCGACGCCAACGACGGCGTCGCGCTGACCAACAGCGACTTCGGCTCCTCGATGTTTCAGGGCAGCGCGTTCTCGCAGGTGCCGTACTACGGTCTGACCGAGTCGGCGTCCGCCGCGTACAGCCGGGTGCTCTCGTACGTCGGCGCGAACTGGAACAACCGCAGCGCGATCGACCAGCGGATCATCAACGAGACGATGACCGGCACGGGCCAGATCACCGCGTGGAACGATCCGACGCACGGCACCGAGTGGAACGCGCTGCTCGCCCTGCGCGGCGCGGCGAACGGCGGATCCGGGGGCGTCGGCGCCTACGCCCGCGCGATCGACTACGACACCGACGGCGACGGCATGCCGGATGTTTGGGAAGCCGCTCATGGTCTCAATCCTTCCCTCGCCGACAACAACGGCGATTACGACGCCGACGGCTACACCAATCTCGAGGAGTACCTCAACGAGATCGCCGAGTTCCCCGCGCCCGCGCCGCTGGTTTTCAACGGCGCCACCAACAGCCGCTACGAGCAGATCACCAACTGGAGCTACCAGTGGCAGCCGTCGAAGTACGATGAGGCGCAGATCAACGCCGGCAACGTCACGATCGACTCCGTCGGTCAGCACGCGGGCACGTTGAAGGTCGCCTCCACCGCCGGCAGCAGCGCGACGCTCTCGATCAACGCCGGCTGGATCGACGTCGCCAATCACGTCGAGGTCGCGAACAACGGGGAGCTGATCCTCAACGGCGGTCAACTGCTCGTGCCGTCGGTGCAGTTGACGAACAACGCGCTCTTGAAACTCACACCGGGCGCGAACAAAACGCTCAAGACCGGATCGATCTCGATCGCCAACAGCGCGAAGGTGGACGTCGGCGACAACAAGCTCGTGCTCACGGCGATGGGCAAGGGCTCGTGGAACGGCTCGGCGTACACCGGCGTCGCCGGTCTGATCGCCAAAGGCCTGGGCGACGGAACGTGGAACGGCGCGTCCGGCATCGTCACCACCCAATCCGCCGCCACCGCGAGTTCACTCACCTCCATCGGCGTCGCCACGGCCGGGGAGACGGGTTACGCCGGCGGCGTCTTCGGCGGCGTCAGCGTCAGCGCCAGCGACGTGCTCGTCATGTACACCTACGGCGGCGACGCGAATCTCGACGGCGTCGTCAACGGCGACGACTACTTCCAGATCGACTCCGCCTTCCCGGCCGGCGCGATGGGGTGGTTCAACGGCGACTTCAATTACGACGGCTCGATCAACGGCGACGACTACTTCATCATTGATTCGAACTTTCCGGCTCAAGGTTCGCCGTTCCCCACTTCAACTTCGGCGACGCCGCTGATCGCGGTTCCCGAGCCGGCGGCCGCCTGCACGCTGATCGCCTTGGCCGGCATTGGTCTCCCGCTACGTCGCCGCCGCCTCACCATGCATTGATCTTCTGCCCGATGCGCCGTAGCGCGCCGTTGGCTTCGTATTGCGCAATCGCGTTTTCGGTTGCACCAGGTTGCACCACGTTGCATGGCGTTGCACGGACCTCGTGCGCCGGCAGGCGCAGCGACAGCGTGTCGATATTCGGTTGTCAAAGAGCACGTCCTCTACATATCCCCCGCGATTGCACGAACGTGATCACAAACGTGCAATCGACGACTTACGAGCGGACGGCGGATTGGAAGGAGTGACGCCCGGCGGCGACTTCCTGCTCGCCGACCGAGAAGGGGAGGCGGACGGTGGCGGTGGTGTTGGGGGGGATGACGATATCGAGGTGGAAGCGGTCGGCTTCGATGCGCCAGGCGCTCTCGATCATTCCGTACGGCGATTGCAGCGTCGCGCGGGCGCGGGTTAACCCGCCGCCGGGTTGCGGGCGGATGAGGATGTGCTTGTAGCCGGGGACGCGCGGGCGCGGGTCGAGGTCGATGCCGGCGATGGTGGCGTACATCCATTCGCCGACGGCGCCGTAGGCGTAGTGGTTGTAGGAGTTCATGCCGGCGTCGTTGAAGCCTTTGTCCGGCGTCCAGCCGTCCCAGCGCTCCCACATCGTGGTCGCGCCGTGCGTGACGGGGAAGAGCCAACTCGGAAAGGTCTTTTGCATCAGCAGCGCGTACGCGATGTCGGTACGGCCGAAGCGCGTGAGGACGGGATTGAGGTACGGCGTGCCGACGAAACCCGTCGAGAGGTGCATCCCGCGCGATTCGATGTCGCGCACGAGGGCGTCGACGATCTGCTGTCGCTGCAGTTCCGGCAGGAGATCGAAGTGCAGCGCCAGGACGAACGCCGTCTGCGTCTCGATCGTCAGCGATCCGTCCGGCTTCACGAATCGCTTCGTCCACGCCGCGCGGACGTTGTCGAAGAGCGATTGATACTTCACCGCCGCGTCGTGCCGGCCGAGCGCGCTCGCGGTCTCTTTCATCAGGTTCGCACAGTACGCATAGAACGATGTCCCGATGTAATCGCTGGGCGTGCTGGCGTTGACCGACAGCCAGTCGCCGTAACCCTTCCACTTCCAATGCTCATCCGCGCGGATGAAGTTGACGCACTTCGCCTGCAGGAAATCCATGAAGCGCGTCATCATCGGCCAGCATTGCTCGAGGATTCGCGCGTCGCCGTAGCAGCGGTAGACGGTCCACGGGCAAATGACGGCGGCGTCGGCCCAGGCGGGGCCGCCCTCGCCGTAAATCGTTTTTACATCGGGCACGACAGACGGGATGCGGCCGTCGTCGCCCTGCGCATCCGCCATGTCAGTGAGCCACTTGGCGAAGAAGTTGGCGACGTCCATGTTGAAGGCGGCGGTGCGGATGAAGACCTGCGCATCGCCGGTCCACCCGAGCCGCTCGTCGCGCTGCGGACAGTCGGTCGGGATGTCGAGAAAATTTCCTTTCTGGCTCCAGACGATGTTGTGCTGGAGCTGGTTGATCATCGGATCGGAACATTCGAACGTGCCGGTGGGCTCGCAGTCGGAGTGGACGACAATGCCGGTGACGTCGTCGATCGTCGGATCGCCGCCGGGATAGTCGCGCACTTCGACGTAGCGGAAGCCGTGGAAGGTGAAGCGCGGCTCGAAGAATTCTTCCGCGCCGCCGCGGGTGGTGTAGTGATCCGTCGCGCGCGCCGTTCGCAGCGCCGTCGTGTACGGTTTGCCGTCCTTATCCAGCATCTCCACGAAGCGGAGATCGATGGTCTTGCCCGGCGGCGCGTTGCGGATGCGCAAGCGCACGTGGCCGACCATGTTCTGTCCGAGGTCGAAGATGTGCCGCCGCTTGTTCGCCGAGCGCGTCGGGGGCGTAATCGGCTTGATTTCCTGGATCTTCCGCACGGGCGGCGCCCGATGCGCGGTCAAAAAGGGGTCACTTCCCTTTATGTCCGCAGCACGAGGCGGACGATCCGAAGATATTGGCGTTTTCGCGGAAAAATGCCGTTCTTGCGCATCCGCGGTCAAAAAGGGAAGTGACCCCTTTTTGACCGCTTCGAGCACCGGACGCCAGTTTGAGTCGTCGAAAGTGATCGTGCTCCAGCCGGGGATCTCCATTCGCGCGTCGTAGTCTTCGCCCATGAGCATGTCGGACGAACGGATGGGGCCCTCGCCGGCCGTCCAACTCGCGTCGGACGCGATCGTCTGCGCCGACGAACCGTCCGCGAAATCGATCATGAGCTGCGCGAGCAGGCGCGGGCGGTCGCCGTAGGTCATCCGCGGGTCGCTGTGCAGGTGGCCGCAGTACCAGCCGTCGCCGAGGATCGCGCCGCAGGCGTTGGCGCCAGATTGGAGCAGTGGCGTGACGTCGTAGACGTGGCAGGGGACGCGCTTGTGATAATCGGTTCGTCCCGGAACGAAGACGGCATCGCCGACGCGCTTGCCGTTGATCTCGAACTCGTACAAGCCGAGCGCGGTGACGTAGAGGCGCGCCCGCGCGACCGGCCTGGCGACGTCGAAGGTCTTGCGCAAGTACGGCGCGGGCGGGATGGAGTACGGCCCGCCGACAATCGGCGAGGCAATCCATTTCGCCGTCCAGTCGGCCCGATCGAGCAGCCCCATTTCGAACGTCGCCGCCTCGCTCCAGGGCGATGATTCACCGGCGGCATCCCAGAGGCGGACCTTCCACCGGCAGCGCTGCCGCGAGCGCAGCGGCGGGCCGCCGAACTCGAGCTGGATCGACTGATCGGAATCGACGCGTTGGGAATCCCAGACGATCGCCGCGTTCGATGCGTCCGTGACGACGACCTGATACGCCGACTGCTTGGCGCCTTCTCGCGGGTCGTTCATCCACCACGAGAGTCGCGGCCGCGCCGCATCGATGCCGAGCGGGTTTTCGAAACCTTCACAGCGTAAATGAAACGGCGCGGCCAATTGCATGCGGCCACAATTGGAAATGAATGCGGCGGGTGAGCCAAGCCATTTCCAACTGCAACTTTGGCATTTTTAGCTTCGCGCGAGCAGTGGCGGCGCAGGATTGTCTTCGGCCGCGCAATCGTCTTTTGGTGCCGGTGGCATGACCGGCCGCGCGCCGTGCTGGACGAGCAGGCGGACGACGTCGTCCTGCTGAAACATTTCGGCGAAGCTCATGGCAGTGCGACCGCGGCCGTCGTCGGCGTTGATGTCGCTGCCGAGAGAGAGGAGCTGGCTGACGATGGCGGCGTCGCCGGTGCGCGCGGCGGCGATGAGCGGGGTCTCGCCGCTGTCGTCGCGATATTCCAGATAGGCGCCGTCGCGCAGCGCTTCGCGCACGCCGTCCGCGTCGTGCGAGTTCGCCGCCGTGATCAGGCGGACGTCGGGTTCCGGTCGGCCGGCGACGTAGTCGTACAACTTCGGCTGCGCCGCCACGAACAGCGCGATGAGCATGACGACCAGAAGCTCGACGTGCGATTGGAGGTACGATTTCATGGCGTCACCCGCTACAGTGTCGGCCTGCGCCGGCAGGAGCATGTCAATCCCATGGACGCTCGAACGCTGACTCTTCTAACACTGGTCATGTCATCAACCGTCGTTTTTCGGACATCAGCCTGCCCCGCCGCCGAAGACGCGCGCGCCGCCAGGCCGCACGACAAGGATCATCCCGCGCTCTTTCGCGGTGCGGCGGATTTCGCCGATCGCGCGGCGTGGGAGAAGCGCGCCGAGTTCCTTCGTCATCAGGTGCTCGTGTCGCAGGGCCTGTGGCCCATGCCGGTGCATACGCCGATCGAGGCAAATATTCACGGGAAGCTCGAGCGCGACGGATACACGGTCGAAAACGTCTTCTTCGCCAGCCTCCCGGGCCATTACGTCACCGGGAACCTGTATCGACCGACCGGTCGAACCGGAAAACTGCCGGCGATCTTGAGCCCGTACGGGCACTGGCCCAACGGCCGCTTCATCTGGAATTCGGACGAAGCGATCGCCAAAGAGCTGCAGAGCGGCGCGGAAAGCTCGCCCGAGGGCGCGCGCACGCCGCTGCAGGCGCGCTGCGCGATGCTCGCGCGGATGGGCTGCATCGTGTTTCACTACGACCTGGTCGGCTACTGCGACAGCACGAAGATCCCGCACCGGCAGGGCTTCACCGACGTCGAATCGATCCTGCGTCTGCAGAGCTTCATGGGCCTGCAGACGTGGAACAGCGTCCGCTCGCTCGACTTTCTGCTTTCCCTTCCCGACGTCGATCCCGATCGCATCGGCGTGACGGGCGCGAGCGGCGGGGCGACGCAGACGATCCTCATCGATGCCGTCGATCCGCGGCCCGCGGTTGCATTCCCGGTCGTCATGGTCTCGATGAACATGCAGGGCGGCTGCGTCTGCGAGAACGCGCCGCTGCTGCGGGTGGGCACGGACAACGTCGAGCTCGCGTCGCTGTTCGCGCCCAAGCCGCAAGGGATGGCGGCGGCCAAGGACTGGACCAGCGACTTCGAGAAGCGCGGGCTGCCGGAGATGAAGTCGATCTGGAAGCTCTTCGGCGCGGAGGCAGATGTCGAAGGGAAGTTCTTCCCCTTTCCGCACAACTACAACCTGCACAGCCGCGAGATGATGTACGACTTCATGAACGCGCATCTGAAGCTCGATCAGCAAGTGCCCGTGCGCGAGCAGCCCTTCGTCCCGGTGCCGCCGGCGCAGTTGTCGGTGTATGACAAGGACCATCCGATCCCCGCGGACGTTGCGGACGCGGCGGCGCTGCGCAAGACGATGACGCGCGCGTCCGATGCGCAGCTCGCGGAGTTGGCCAGGGACAACGACGCGTGGACGAAGATGGTCCGCGTCGCGCTGGAGGCGATGGTCGTCGATCGACTGCCGGCGGCGGGAGACGTGGAGATCATCGAGAGCAGCGCGCCGCAGCCGCCGTTGAAAGAGGGTGGAGAGTGGAACGGCGTGCTGTCGCGCAAGGGCGCCGGCGAGCGCGTGAAGTTTCGCGCGGTCTTCCCGCGCCAGTGGAAGGGCGAGGTCGTCGTGTGGGCGCACCCTGACGGCTGCGCCGGCTTGACCAACGCGACGGCGCTGGTCGATCACGGCGCGGCGGTGCTGGCGATCGATCCGTTCACGCGTGTCGTCAAGCCGCCGAAAGCGAGCGGCAGCAATCCGGCGTACGAGGGGTTTGAGCTGTGCTACAACCGCGGCGTGCTCGCCGACCGCGTACACGATCTGCTCAGCGCGATCGCGCTGGCGAAGGGCTGGAGCGGGGCGCGGTCGGTGCGGATCGCGGGCTTTGCCGGAGCGGGTGTGGAAGCGCTGCTGGCGCGCTGCGTCGCGGGTAACGCGATCGATCGCGCGATCATCGATCTCGATCAGTTCGACTTCGATCGCGTGAGGGACGACGTCGATCCGATGCTGCTGCCGGGCGCGCTGAAGTACGGCGGCGTCGGTGGCTTCCTGCCGCTGTGCAGCAGCGGGCAGACGCGCCTGCACAACCGCCGGCGGATCGACTCCCCGATCGCACCGGCCGTGCCCGCGGCGGTCATTGAAGCGTCAGCGCCTTTAACCGAGGCCAAAGCGGCGGGCTGGCTGATGAATTAACCGCATGGCGTGAAGTTGCGGGGGGCCTGAGGGTGGTCGGGTCTGCGCGGGCGGGCGGCCCAATCGATTCTTCGCCGATCGCTTGCCCCGCCTCGCCGATCCTCCCTAACATCGTTTAGACTGCGCTGGATCGCAAAAGTCTTACGCAAACTTACAACTGCCTGTCGGCGTAGGGGGATTAGAGTTTTGGCCATCGAGCCGGGCGTAGGCGTCTGGCGTTTGGTGATCTGCGATGCATCCACAAGCATTTCCGCACTCGCAGCCTGGAGCGAACATTCGAATACCCCGTACGCCCTCGCGGAGGCTTGCAATGAACCGTTTCCAAGGTTGGAAACCTGATACGTCCCCTCGTTGTCGCCGGCCGCGCAACGTCGCTTTCACCCTCGTCGAACTCCTGGTCGTCATCGGCATCATCGCCATCATGATCGGGATCCTGCTGCCGACCCTGGCGAAGGCCCGCGAGGCGGCCCGCGCCTCCAAGTGTCTGAACAACATGCGGCAGCTTTCGATCGCGATCATCAACTTCGCGCAGGAGAACAACGGGTGGATGCCGGCCCGCGGCGGGGGAAGCATCACGCCGTTCAATCCGGCGCCGGGGAAGAACCCGTTCGTCGGCACGGCTGACATTCAGTCGCCCGGCGACTGGATCGCCTGGCAGCGCGTCAATGACCCGCTCGGCGGCCCGGGCAACGGCGCTGATCAGAACATCACCTACTCGGTCCTCGCGAAATACCTCAACTCCAAGCCGCGCGTCCATACGACGCCGGACCAGGCCAACACGATCGCGCCGAACCTCGACGAGCTTTATCGCTGCCCATCCGACAACCTCGCCTCACGCCCCGCGACTCCCAACCCGGGCGATAAGAAGTATCGCTACAGCTACAGTGTCAACGACCTGTTCTTCAATACGATCCAGGGCGCCGACGTGACCGACTACCCGTCGCCGCCGACCCTGTCCAAGGATCAGCGCAACGGCTTCCACTTCAGCGGGAAGATCAGTTCCATCCGCACGCCCTCCGAGAAGATCATGATCGTCTGCCAGGACGAACAACGGATCGACGACGGCATCTTCAAGCCGAACGCGGCCAAGTGGCTCGCGAACGATCCGGGCGACGCGGTCGCTTCGCGTCACGAGAACAAGTTCAAGAAGCAGGCGGTGACGGCGGGCAGCGGTCCGAACGTCAACGCCCGCGGCAACGTCGGGTTCTGCGACGGCCACGCGGAATTCATGAGCCGCAAGGACGCGGTCAGCCAGAAATACAGCGGGCACCCGCTGCCCGATCCTCCAGGCTTTTGATCCTGAGGGATGAGTTCGACCGGAGGGTTTTCGAGAGAGTGTGTGTTTTTGACGAACAAAAAAAGCTAACGATCGAAGCAACGGTCTGAGAGTTGTTCGGCGATGCCGTCCCGTAGCGGGCGGCTCGCGCCGATGACGGTTGTCTTGCGCGATCACATTTCTACCAATTTCTTGCAGGAGAGGACCGATGAGGGCAAAGAGAGCAGCGGCGGCGAAACGTAATACGATCCTGGCGGCGGTCGCGGGCGCGACCGCGCTGTCCATGTTGTCTGCGGCGGCCCACGCCGGGACGACTTACACCTGGACCAGCACCGCCCCCGGCACCTATCAGTGGGACGACGCGACGAACTGGGGCGGCGCGGGCTTCCCGAACCTCGCCACCGACAGCGCGATCCTGAACGTCAACCTGGCCGGCAACATCAACGTCGCGATGCCGCTCGCCGGCGCGACCACCGGCAGCCTCTCGCTCGGCGGGACCGGCGCGGCCGTCACCACCGACATCGGCAACGCCAACTCCGCCGGCTCGGTCCTGGTCATGGACAACACCGGCGGCGCCAACAACAGCGACGGCAGCGCCAACGCGAGCATCACCAGCGCCGGGACCATCGGCTCGGTCAACCTGATCTCCGCGCCGCTGGCGTTGAATCAGAACACCAACATCGTGCAGGCCAGCGTCAACGGCCTGACCATCAACAGCCTGGTCGCGCTGACCACGACGGGGACCGCGCAGACGCGCACGCTGAACAACAACCTCACGGGCAACCTGGTCCTCAACCTCGGCGGGATCACCAGCCTGTCCACCGGCACTCTGCCGACGGCGAACATCACCAACGTCGTCCAGCTCGGCGAACTCAATAACTCCACGACCACGCAATGGGGCACGATCAACATCAACGGCCCGATCACCAACGGCGCGCAGGCCGGCGGGTTTAACGTTTCCACGCAGGTGATCTTCGGCGCCGGCGGCGCCAACAACGCCAACACGTTCCCCACGATCAACATCAACGCCGCCAATACCTATTCCGGCGGCGCGCGTCTCTTCCGCGCCAACCTGTTCCTCGGGACCGACAGCGCGTTCGGGACGGGCAGCCTGCAGTGGGGCGGCGGCGCCGCTTCAGGCTCGATGGGTTACAACTTCTATTCGACCGACGACGCGCGCAACATCGCCAACACCACGACGATGCAGCGCAACTTGACCATCCGCGGGGATCACTCGCTCACCATGAGCGGCACGATCTCGCAGTCCAACGCGAGCAACCTTTACAACCTGCTGCCGGCCGGCAAGACGTTCAACATCACCAACAATCTCGCCACCGACACCAGCGGCACCGGGCGAACCTTCACGTTCGACGGCACCGGCCGGACCAACGTCAGCGGCAACATCATCGACAACACCGCCGACACCGGCAGCACCGGCGTCGTGCAGAAGAACGGCGACGGCGTAGTCGTCGTCAGCTCTGCCGCCAGCACCTATCACGGCTCGACCGTCGGCAACGGCGGCCTGCTCGACTTCACGAGCGCGGCGGGTTACGGCAATACGTCCTCGGTGGTGATCAACAACGGCGGCGCCGTCGGTGTGGACACCGGCTCGACCGCCGCCGCCTTCACCGCCAAGTTCGTCGCCGCCGCACAGCCCAGCACCGGATCGGTCGCGCTGGCGCCGGCGGACGCGGCGGTGAACATCGACTACACCTCGGGCGATTTCAGCAGCGCGAACATGGTCAACACCAGCCTGGGCGCGGTGCTGGGGGGCACGACGTATACCGGCACGATCACGCCGGCGCCGGCCAACGGATATCGGCTCGGCGGCGGGACGACGCTCACGCTTCCCAACGCCAATGCCCTCACCGGCGCGAACAACCTCACCGCCACCAACGGCGGCGCCGTTGCACTGACCAACACCAACAACTACACCGGGAACACGGCGATCAAGGGCAACTGGATCGTCTCGACCGAGCAGCTCGCCGCCGCCAACATCGGCATCACCAGCGGCACCGGCTCGATCGTCCCGACCGGCGTCTATCAGCCGACCGTCCTGTCGGTCAGCAAGCTCGCCGACGGCGCCAGCAGCCTCGGCAATCCGACCGACACCAGCGCCGCCAACCTTTCCGTCAGCGGCGGCACGCTCAAGTACGTCGGTTCGACCAACGATTCGAGCAACCGGCTGTTCACGATCGGCACGCTGGGCGCGACGCTGGATTCGTCCGGCAGCGGCGCGGTCAGCTTCACCAACACCGGCAACAACGTCAGCGCCGATGTGACCGGCACGATCACCGGCAACCTGACGACCTCCGGCAACAACATCACCGCCGTCAGCGACGTCTCGCAGTTGTCGGTCGGCATGACCGTCGCCGGCGGCGATCTCCCCGTCGGCACCACCATCACCGGCATCCGCCCGACGCTCGGTTTCAGCGGCGCCAACCCGCAGGCGCCGGCGTTCGCAGTCACGATCAGCGCCAACGCCGTCACGGCGCAGACCGGCGCGACGCTCACGTTCGGCAATCAAAACCGCACGCTTAACCTCACGGGCAGCAACACCGGCAATAACACGATCGCCGGCGGGCTGGCCGACTCGGCGACCGGAAAGCTCTCCGTCGCCAAGAGCGGCGCCGGCACGTGGGTGCTCTCCGGCACGCAAAGCTACAGCGGGAACACCACCGTCAGCGCCGGCACGCTTCATGTGGCGAACAACCTGACGAGCACTGCATCCGTCGGCGTCACCGGCGGCACATTGAAGCTCGATTCCAACGGAAGCTTCAATCGCGTCATCAAGACCCCCAGCGTCGCGGTCACCGGCACCGGTAAGCTCAACCTCGACGACAACAAGCTCGCCACCGGAACCGCCGTCGGCACCTGGAACGGCACCGCCTACGACGGCGTGAGCGGGATGGTCGCCTCCGGTTACGGTGTGAATCAGGACTTCACCGGTACCACCGGCATCATCACGACGCAGTCGAACGCCACCGGCGGGAACACGCTGACCAACATCGGCGTGGCGTCGAACACGGATCTCGGCCTCGGCACGTTCGGCGGCGTCAGCGTCGGCGCCAACGACACGCTGGTCATGTACACCTACGGCGGCGACGCCAATCTGGACGGCATCATCAACGGTGACGACTACTTCCAGATCGACTCGGCGACGGCGAGCTCGCACGGCTGGTTCAACGGCGATTTCAACTACGACGGCGTCATTAACGGCGACGACTACTTCTTGATCGACCAGAACTTCGCGGCGCAGGGCGCGGCGATCCCGACCAGTTCGGGGATCGGCGGCGGCCTCGCGGGCGTCACGGCGGTGCCGGAGCCGGCGTCGATCGGCCTCATCGGTCTCGCCGCCACTGGCCTCCTCGGCCGTCGTCGTCGACGCGTTTGAAATCTGAAATCTCAAACCCGAAGCACGGGATTTGAGATTTGAAACGATCGTGCTCTCTCTCCTGAAGCCGCTTCCGACGCCCAACGTCGGAGGCGGCTTCTTTATTTCTTCATCCCCGCATCCGACAATCGGGCCACCATGTACAAGCCACTCGACATCAGCCAGAAAGTGTGTCTCGTGACCGGCGGGACGAGCGGGATCGGGCGCGAGATCGCGATCGGTTTCGCGCAGGCGGGCGCGAAAGTCGTCGCGGGTTCTACGAATCCCGACAAGGTCGCCGCGATCGCCAGGGAGCTCGGCAGCGGTCATCACGCCGTGCGCCTGGACGTCGCGGATGAGACCTCGGTGCGCAACGCGATCGCCGAAACGAAGAACAAGTTCGGCCGGATCGACGCGGTCGTGAACGCCGCCGGCGTCATCGCGCGAAAACCTTCGCTCGAGGTCACGACCGAAGAATTCGAGCGGGTCATCAAGACGAACCTCACCGGCAGCTTCATCGTCGCGCGCGAGGCGGCGAAGGTGATGAAGGACCAGCCGCCGACGGGCTCGAAAGGCGAGCGCGGCAACATCGTCTTCATCGCGTCGCTCAACAGCTACATCAGCCTGGTCGAGGTGCTGGCGTACGCGACGAGCAAGAGCGGGGTGCTCGGGCTGGTGCGCGGGCTGGCGAATGAGTGGGCGGGCATCGGCATCCGCGTCAACGCGATCGCGCCCGGCGTTTTTCCGACGGACCTGAACCGCCCGCTGATCGAAGGAACCGATCGCGGGCGCTGGCTCAAGGCGCACACGCCGCTGGGACGCTTCGGCGACGCCGACGAGCTGGTCGGCGCGGCCGTCTACCTCGTCAGCCCGGCGGCGAGCTACACGACCGGCGAGACGATCATCGTGGACGGCGGGTTCCTGGCGAAGGGCGTGTAAGTGCGCGGTGACGCTGCCGCGCGCGTGCTGGGGGCACGGGCGCCGCGCCCGTGTATCGCGGCTATCCCCGCCGGCGCACGGGCGTGGCGCCCGTGCCACGGACTCCTCATCGCGCTCCTGCTGTGCATTGCGTGCGGATGCGCGAGTACTTTGCCGCGGGCCGTGATTAACATCGATCGGGGCTGGCGATTCCAGCGCGCCGATCCGGGCGGCGCGGAGAAGATTGCGTTCGACGATTCGCCCTGGAAGCGGGTCGATCTGCCGCACACCTGGAACGCGACCGACGGACAGGACGGCGGCGACAACTACTGGCGCGGCGCGGCGTGGTACCGCCGCCCGCTCGACATCCCCGCGTCGTACCGCGACAAGAGCGTCTTTCTCCGCTTCGAAGGCGCGGCGACAGTGGCGCAGGTGTACGTCAACGGCCGACTCGCGGGCGCGCACCGCGGGAACTTCGGCGCGTTCTGCTTCGACATCACGAAGCTCGTCAGGCCGGGGATGGCGAACCTGCTGGCCGTGCGGGTGGACAACTCGAAGTTCGAGGACGTTCCGCCGCTGTCGGGTGATTTCACGATATTCGGCGGGATCTACCGCGACGCGTGGCTGCTGGCGCTGGATCCGGTCGGCATCGATCCGACGGACGACGCGTCCCCGGGCGTGTACCTCAAGCAATCGCACGTCGACGCATCCCGCGCGGACGTCGAGGTGACGACGAAGCTGCGCAACGGCACGAACGTGACACGCGCGGTGCGGGTGACGTGCGCGATCGCGGACCCAAAGGGCCGGGTCGTCCAGACCGCATCGACGGAGCAATCGATCGCCGCCCGGGGCGTCGGCGATGCGGTCGCCCACGTGGTGATCGACAAGCCGCACCTCTGGAACGGCCGCACCGATCCTTACTGCTACGTCGCGACGATCACCGTTCGCGAGGGTGATCGCGTCGTCGATCGAATCACGCAGCCGCTCGGTCTGCGCTCCTTCCACATCGATGCTGACAAGGGCTTCTTTCTCAACGGCGAACGCTACGCGCTGCACGGCGTGAACCGGCACCAGGAGCGGCTCGACAAGGGCTGGGCGATCTCGCGGCGCGATCAGGAACAGGACTTCGCGTTGATCGAAGAGATGGGCTGCACCGGCGTGCGCCTCTCGCACTACCAGCACGCCGACTATGCGTACGAGCTGTGTGACAAGGCGGGCCTGGTCGTCTGGGCGGAGTTGCCGCTCGTCAACGACATCAGTCACACGCCGGCGTTCGCGGACAACGCACGGCAGCAGCTCCGCGAGCTGATCAAGCAGAACTACAACCATCCGTCGATCTGCTTCTGGTCGCTCTACAACGAGCTGGCGCTGAAGAACGCGGACTTTGCCGACGAGCAGAAGCTGATCGGCGGCTTGAACGATCTCGCGCACGAGCTCGATCCCGCGCGCATTACGGTCGCCGCCACGCACAAGGAGAAGATCGATCACCCGGTCAACTGGATCACCGATGCGACGGCATTCAACCGCTATTTCGGCTGGTACACGGGCCCGCCCACGGAATGGCCCGCGGGACTGGATCGTCTGCGCGCGACCATGCCGGGAAAGAAGATCGGCATCAGCGAGTACGGCGCGGGCGCGAGCATCTATCAGCATGAGCTCTCGCCGACGACGCGGCCGCGAACGGGCGGCAGTTGGCATCCCGAAGAGTGGCAGTCCATCGTGCACGAGGCGGCGTGGAAGGCGATCAGAGCGCGTCCATGGCTGTGGGGCACGTTCGTCTGGTGCATGTTCGACTTCTCCGCCGACGCCCGCGCCGAGGGCGATCATCTCGGCCGCAACGACAAGGGCGTGATCACGATCGACCGCAAGACCCGCAAAGATGCGTTCTTCTTCTACAAGGCCAACTGGAACGACCGCGAGCCGGTCGTGCACATCTGCGAGAGCCGCTTCAACCCGCGGCCGGCGGTGGCGAGCGATATCAATGTCTACTCCAACTGCGAATCACTCGAGCTGAGGCTCGACGGCCGATCGCTCGGAACGGTCGCGGGAGACGATTGCGTCTTCGTCTGGCGCGGTGTGCCGCTGCACGATGGCGCGAATCGCGTCGAAGCGATCGGCAAGCGCGGCGGGAAGACGTTTCGCGATGCCGTGATCTGGAACGCATCGCCCGGCGCGACGACGCGCCTGTCGACGACCAAGCCGATCGCCCTGCCCGCGACGCGGCCGACAACCCGCTCGACGACGCGCTGACGGGAGGGCGAGGCTCCCGTCGAGCCGCGCTGTGCTGTCGCGCACACAAGCGGCTCGGCGGGAGCCTCGCCCTCCCGAACTCTTGTCTTCATCCCTGCCACACCGCTTCCGGCCACGCGTAGCTGCCGGGCTTGATGTAGATGCGCCGGCCGATGCCGGCGAGGGCATCGAGCACGCGCATCTGCACGACGCCCGCGGACGCGAGCTCGCCGTCGACCTCGAAGCGGTTCCACCCCATCTTGCGGCAGACCGCCGACGCGGTGGCGCCGCCCTCGAGCATCAGCTTGTCCACGTCGTGGCTGGCGAGCACGCGCGCGACCAGCTCCGCCAGCGCCGCCTGCAGGCGCTGCGGCGCGCCGGGCGAACGATCGAGCGGGCGCGCGATGACGACGAGTGCGCGACCGCCAGTGTCGAGGGCGCGGCAAACGTCCGCGCGCCAGTTCTCGATCAGCGCCGCGGCGCCGGCGGTGTGCTGCGGCATCGGGCAGACGGGGACCTTCTCGCGGCGGGCGCGATCCATGAGTTCGCTCGTGTAGGCCGACGCGCTGCCGCAGACGAAGAGCGTCCTGCCGGGCGGGGGTCGCTCGATCGCCGGCTTGCTGGCGGCGAGGCCGAGCCGCTCGAGCAGCGCGGCGAAGAAGTCCGCGCCGCCGGCGGGAAGGACTGTCGACATCGACCGGGCGGCGCGCCCGGCCCAGTCGCGCACGTGGTCGTCGTTCTCGGCCTCGCCCACGAATAACCCGGCGGTCGGAAGCTCGCTCGCCGGCGACAGGCAGCTCGGCGTTCGGCGGCGGGATCGGCCGAGCAGCTCCGCCGCTTTGCACGATCGTGCCGGATACTCCGGGTCGCGCGCAAACGCGGTCTTGTGCAGGGGGACGCCGGCGATGCGGTACTCGCCGCCGGTGATCGTCCGTCCGCGCGAGGGATTTTGCGCGACCAGGAGGACGGCATCGCGTTTGAGCTCGTCTGCGATCGCCTCGACCTCCGCGAGGATCGGACCGCGCAGCACGGAATCGGTCTTCTTGTAGATCAGGTCAAAGTCCGTCGGCCGCACGCGTCGGATCGCGCGGCGCACGCCGTCGGCGGCGATGTCCGGGTCGAGCAGGCGCGTGTCGGTGTCGATAACGAGGACGCCGCCGGTCTTTTGCTCCGCTGCCGGCAGTCCCGTCGCCGCCGCGGCGGTCGGCGAGGCCGCACAATCGATCAAATCGCGCTGGACGGCCGCGGCGAGGCCGTAACGCGCGCCGATGGCGGCGATCTCGGCGGCGCCGGAGAGGTCGTCGGCTATGACCAGCACGCGCGGGGCCATGATCGGCGCGCATTATGTCATCGCTGCCGTTTCCGCACAGCGCAAAGTGCGCCGCTCTTACTTCGCCGCCAGCTTGGCGGCGTAGGTGATCGCGTCGATCAGGCTCGCGTCGCTGGCCGTGCCTTTTCCGGCCTGGTCGAACGCGGTGCCGTGGTCGACGCTCGTGCGGATGATCGGCAGGCCCAGCGAGACGTTGATGCCGCGGACGTCGGTCCACGTGTTCGTCCGCGCGTCGAACTTGAAGCCCTTGCACTTGACGGGAATGTGGCCCTGGTCGTGGTACATCGCAACGCAGATGTCGTACGCGCCGGCGACCCCCTTGGCGAAGAAGGTGTCGGGCGGCTGCGGGCCTTCGACGGTGAGGCCTTTCGCCCGCGCGGCCTCGATCGCGGGGATGATGTGATCGCGCTCCTCGGAGCCGAACAGGCCGCCGTCGCTTGCGTGGGGATTTAATCCCGCCACGCCGATCTTCGGCCTGGCGATGCCGAGTTTCCTGCACGCGTCATCGGCCAGCTCGATCACCTTCAGCACGCGATGCTTCGTCACCGCGTCGCACGCCTGGCGGAGCGAGACGTGAGTGGAGACATGGCAGACGCGGAAATCGCCGGCGGCGAGCATCATCGTGAAATCATCGGTTCCCGTGAAGTGCGCGAAGATCTCGGTGTGTCCGGGGAAATGATGGCCGGCGGCGACGAGCGCTTCCTTATGGATCGGCGCGGTGACCGTCGCGTCGATCTGTTTCGACATCGCCAGCTCGATCATCACGCGGACGGCTTCGAACGCCGCATGACCGGCGGCGGCTGAGACTTCGCCGATCTCGAACCCCTGCGCGCGGTCAAAAAGGGAAGTGACCCCTTTTTGACCGCTTGTATGCAGCGACGTGAGTTCGAAGACGTCGATCGTGTTCGGGGCGAACACTGCGTCGGCGACGTTGTCGATCGAACGGACGTCCAGGCCGATGTTGACGAAGCGGGCCGCGTTGCGGATCACCGCGGCGGCGCCGATGACGAGGGGGCGGCAAAGTGCGCGGACGTCATCGCGCGACAGCGCTTTGGCAATGATCTCCGGGCCGATCCCGGCCGGGTCGCCCATGCTGATTCCGATGATAGGAAGACGTTCGTTCATCCATTTCCATGGCTTGGGCACCTTGCCGGAGCGCTTGCGGCATAAGCCGCTCCGCGGGAACGCTCGGGCGAGACGCCCGAGCGACCTTTCGGACCATTTCCAGTCAGTCGCTGTGATCGCGGATCGGTGGAAGCATCGTCCGCCCGCACAGCCCGCGCCGTTCCAGGATCGACTTCAACACAGCGAGGGATTGCGCCAGGCTTCGTCCTTTCAGATACTGCGCGACCGCCCCGTCTGTCTCCGCCTGCAATCGCTCGACCTCATTCCAGTCGTTCTTCATCGCGGCTTCGTACATCGATTGGTACTGCGCGGGGACGATGTGCGCGCCGCTGGGGACCAGGCCGACGGCGCCGGCGCGCAGGCCGTGCGTGAAGGCGGAACTGGTGCCGAGCAACACGGGAAAACCGTCACGCCCGCCGGTCATCTTCAGCATCTCGGTGAGGCGCGGCTTGTCACCGGAGGAATCCTTGATCGCGACGATATTGCGGTGGCGGCGGAGGCGCTCGAGGGTGCGGAGAGCGATCGAGTGATGCGTCGTGACGGGGATGTTGTAGAGCACCAGCGGGAGCGGGACAGAGTCGGCGAGCCGCAAAAAGTACGCCTCGATCTCGTCGTCGCTGAGCGGGTAATAGGACGGCATGTGCGCGACGACGGCCTCGACGCCGAGCTGCTGATACGCCTTGGCGGCATCGACGGAGTCGCCAAAGCAGTTGCCGGAGATGCCGGCGTAGACGGTCGCGCGCCGGTTCGTCGCCTGCACGGTCGCCGCGACGAGTTTTCGTTTTTCATCCGCGGGAATGGAGGCGGATTCACCCGTCGTCCCGAGCGCGAAGATGCCGCCGATGCGGTTCGAGATGAAGTGCTCGACGATGCGACCGACCGCGGGCTCATCGACCGAGCCGGCGGGGATGAAGGGGGAGATCATCGGGACGACGACGCCGCGGTACTTGCTCACAAGGCTCTCCGGTAAATTTCGATCGCGTCATTCAGCGCGACGGGGCGCAGGTTGCGGTCGAGCAGGCGCGTGACCTTCATCGCCGCGTGGGCCATGCGCTCGATCGCGTCCGGCGGGACGCCGAGGTCGGTCATGTGCTGAGGGATGCCGCAGCGGCGCGAGAGGCCGCGGATGATTTCGAGGCCGCGCCGTGCGGTGGTGATTTCGTCCTCGCCGCGCTGGGCGCCCAGGGCGCCGGCGACCATCGCGTAGCGATCCGGCGCCGCCGGGAGATTGAATTCCAGCACGTGCGGCAGCAGTACCGAGTTGGACACGCCGTGAGCGACGTGGAACTCGCCGCCGAGCGGGTAGGCCAGCGCGTGGACGGCGGCGGTGTTAACCGGGCCAAGGCAGATCCCGCCGTACATGCTGCCGCGTGCGACGGCGGTTCGCGCTTCGAGGTCGCTGCCCTTCTCGACGCAACGCGCGAGGTTCGATGCGATCAGTCGGATGCCCTGTAGCGCGTAGAGGTCGGCTATCGGGTGGGCGAACTTGTTGGCGACGGCTTCGATGCAATGGGTGAGCGCGTCGATTCCCGTCGCCGCGGTCACCGCCGGAGGAACGGTAATCGTCAGCGCCGGATCGATGTACGCGGCGTCGGGGACGAGGTGCGGGCTGATCGCCGCCTTCTTGAGCAGATCGTCTTCATCGAGCAGGACCGCGTTGGGCGAGACTTCGGAGCCCGTGCCCGCGGTCGTCGGCAGGCACGCGAGATAGGTCGCTCGCGCCGCGAGCTTCCCGATGCCGAGGATGTCGCGCAGGTCCTGCTTCGAGCGAAGCAGGGCGGCGATGAGTTTGGCGACGTCCAGCGGGCTTCCGCCGCCGAGACCGACAATCGCGTCCGCGCGCGCGTCACGCGCGGCCGTCAGCGTCGCGCGGAAATCGTCGAACGTCGGCTCGCGGTTGATGCGGTCGTAAACGATCGCCTCGCGGCCCGCGGACTTGAGCTTGTCGTAGAGCGGTTGCCCGAGCGCCGAGGTGCTGGGGCTGCTGACGAAGAAGACGCGCTCAAAGTCACGCGCGAGCAGATCGTCCGCGGCGCGGTCGATGCAGCCGGCGCCGAAGACCAGCGTCCGCGGTTGATGCAGCGTGATGGTCGCGTCGGAGGTTGTCATGCCTGCACGGTCTGGGGCCCGGCGGCGAGGTCGAGCGACTCGACGGCGATCTCGTCGCCGCGCGCGGCCCACGGCGCTGCGGCAACGAGTTCGCTCGGCAGCTTCCACTGCTGATAGCACAGGTCGAGCACGTCGTCGAGACCTTCGACCCACGTCTTGCGCGAACCCTCGACGCCCTGCGCGCGCACGACGTGCGGCGGGAACGTCGTAATCTCAGGGACGCTCTGCTGCGCCGCCCACGTGCAGCGCGTGTGCGAAGCGGCCGCTTCGATGCCGCAGACGCTCCGGCCGCCGCTCCGGATCGCGCTCATCGTGCCCCAGAGTTTTTCGTACTTCTGATCGTTCGGCGAGCCGTAGTTGCGGGTGGCGCCGTCGGCGAAGCGCGCGACGATGCCGGCGGGTTCGCGGTCGGTGAAGTCGATCGTCGCGCGCTCGCATTCATACGAAAAGATCGGGCCCTTCATCTGCGCGACCGCGTGCGAGACGATGAAGAGGATCTCGACGCCGTCGGTGGTGAAGCAGCGCAGTGCGGCGGTGTCGTAGTTCTCGATCTTGTTCGCGCGGTACAGCTCCGCCGTGACGCGGGCGGGCTCGGCGCTCAAGTCGACGCGCGGGCCGAGCAGGTAGAAAGGGTTGTGCAGGTAGTGCGCACAGGCGTTGTTGACCGGGCTGTCGAGCACGGGATTGCCGTTGCCATCATTCATGGCCCCGGCCCAGCGGTTGCGGCGGTAGTACGCCTCATCGCGCGGCCAGAGGACGAGTGTGCGCAGGCGCTTCGGCTTTCCGAACACGCCGGCGAGGACGTCCGCTTTGAGCTTCTGAATCGCGGGGCTGAACGACCACTGATACCCGACGGCGACGATGCGCTTGGCGCGGTCGCGCGCGCGGATCATCTCGCGGATCTGCCCGGGCGTGACGCACAGCGGCTTCTCGCACAGTACGTGACTCTCGCGCAGCAGGGCGTGACAGGTCTGCTGCGCGTGAAGCTGCAACGGCGTGCTCAGGACCGCCAGCTCGGGCGCGCTGCCGAGCGATGCGTACATCGCCTCGAGCGACGGGAAGATCGGCACGCCGCGCGCGTTCAGCTCCGTTAAACGACGACATGCGTTCGGCTTGGGATCGACGGCGGCGACGATTTTGAAGTCGGCTTGATTCGGCGCATCGAGCAGCGCGGAAACATAATTGTTCCCGTACCCGCCGATGCCGACCAACGCGATGGAAATCACGTCGCGCATGCTTGTGCCTTTGTCGCCGGGACAACCGGCGTGCGCGAAGACAGAATCTTGGTTGCCAGTGCTTCCATCGCGCTGGCGCCGGCCCAGGCGTTGTAGCTCCACCACGTGCTCGCGGGCGAGCCGTCATCGTGATAGCGCTCGGCGAGGAGTCCGTCGCTGGGGCAGGTGCGCTCGGAGAGCACGCCGTAGCGGCCGTAACCCATCACGTTAGGGTAAAGCTCCATCGTGTTCATCAGCCACGCGAGGCCGTCGTCGCCGCGCGACTGATGATACGTATCGTTGCCGAGGCGCGCGAGATATTCCAGGTCGTCGCTCGCGACGACGCCCATCGGGTGGATGTGCGGGTTGGAGACGGAGGTGATCGTCCCGCCGCAGGAGTTCCAACTCGATCGCTCCAGCGGCGGGCATTGTGGGCGGGTGCGGAAGCCGTAACGCCAGAGATACTCGTAGTTCGCGCCGACGGCGAGCATCTGCAGATAGCGGTCATCGCTGGTCATCTCGTGAAGATGGCGCGCGGCGCGGATGAACGCCAGATTGCCTTCGGAATCGATGCTCTTGCAGGTGTCCATCGGACTGCCCCACGCGGCGAGGTCGCGGACGAACGGGGCATAGAACTCGAGGGCGCGATCGGCTGCGGATTTGTAGCGCAATTCGCCGGTCAGCTTCCACGCGAGCGGAAGGGCGGCGGCGAACCAGCATCCGGCGAAGCCGTCGAAGTCGATCACTCGTCTTTCGCGCGAGGAGAAGACGTAGCCGAAGGCGCCGTCATCACGCTGGAGATCGATCGCGGTGTCGAGCACGCGCAGCGCGGTGTCGATCCAGCGGCGCTGCGGATCATCGCAGCCACGGACGCCAGTCCGCGGACTGCCCACGGACTCGCGTCCGTGGCCGCGATCGGTCATTGCCGCGCGGAGCATGTAGTAGGCGGCGTGGGCATTGGTATAAGCGCAGTGGTTGTCGCGCGTCTGCGGGAGAAAGCCGGACCACCAGCCGTTGATCGTCGAATCGTTCCAGCCGGCGGGGCGGTTCTGCGTCGATGCGTTGATGCACGTGTCGTTGATAAAACCGGAGATGTCGTTCCAGCCGCGGCAGATTTCGTCGAAGATTTGCGTCGACGATTTGGGCATGCGCAAGTCGGGAAAAATCCGCTCGGCCAGCGCGAAGGGATAGGCCATCATGCTTCCGCCGGTCCAGCCGATCTCGACGATCGCCCGCCAGGGCTCGAGCTTGGTATCGACCGGCACGCGGCAGCGGCGATTGGTGTATTGCTGAAGCTGCGGCGACCAGCTCACCTCTGCGAACGCGTCGGCGAGAGCGCGTAGCGCTTCATCGAATGATCGCTCGTACGCCGGGCGATCGTGCAGCTTGTCGTAGAGGTCGCGGATGATCTCATGCGCCGCCTGCCGGCCGTTGCCGCGGATCGCATAAATCGTCCCGGTCGTCGCCGCGCCGTGCGTGAGATCCGACGTCGCGGCCGCGAAGCTCGCCTTCTCGATGAACGTCAGCGGATCATTGCCATAGCCGAGCGCGACGCCGAAGGCGTCGGGGAGGTCGGCGAAGACGCCGTTGCGGATGAAGCCTTGATCCGATTCTTCGCACTTTGAGTAGGGATCAATTGACATCCCGACCGCGCCGGATGAGCAGCAGAGGATCGAGACCGGGTGGGAGGCGCGGTCGGCGCGAAATTCCCAGAGCGGGGCGCAGTTTCGCTCCGCCGGACGCGCGGTCGTGAGACACGGGAACTCGCCGGGACGAACGTGGGCGGCGCTGTTGTCGCCGTGGATGTTGCCCGGGACCAGGTGGAACAGGTCGCGCTGATCGAGAAGCCTTCCGCGAAGCCGCAAGCGGGTGGCGAACGGCGAAGTGAAGTTCAGCGCGTAGTCGATTCGATCGTTCGATCGGTCGAGCGAAAGCTCAGCGTGAATCCCGTGCAGCTTCGAATGAAGACCGCGATCGGTCTCGGTCAGCGCAAGCTCGAGCCAGGTCCCGTTCCGCCACGCGAGCAGTGAAACATCAAGTGCCAGGCCGTTGAGCTCAACGATCACTTGGCGTCCCCGCCGCCCGCCGGATCGACGTTGTTCTTCGCGTCCTTCCAGTCGGTCTTCTTCGTGGGATCCAGGCCGTTGATGAACTTCTCGATATTGGTGTAGCCGTCGCCGCTTGCGTCCTTGCTCGCGTCGGACGGGTTGTTGGGATTCAGTCCGTACTTCGTTTCCCACTCGTCCGGCATGCCGTCATGATCGGAGTCCTTGTACGGCTCGCCCTTGTAATCCGGATAGCCGCCGACCTGGCTCGGGTCAGTGATGATCCCTTTTTCGATCAGACCCAGCAGCAAGTCGATGTGCTCCTGTTTGAAGCCGACGTTGCTCATCGGCTTGATCGCTTCATCGTTTTTCTGCGCGACGGGCTTTCCGGTGCGGACGGTGTTGATGATCCGCTCATCGACGGCGTCCCTTTTCGGGAGCGTCGCACCCGCGTGAGCGAGGACGTACTCGTACGCCTGCTTCGCGTCGGTGATCTGAAGCGGCGCGTGGGGGAAGGGCTCGTTGACGCGGACCTGCGGCAGGATCGTCTTGGCGTCATAGGCGCCGTCGAGCTGCACGCCACCGTTCCAGTTGTCGGCCGTTACCGCTTCATCGCCTTCGACGACATTGCCGTTGACGTACGCCTTGCCGAAGACCCGCTCGGCGTTTCTGCCGCGCTGCGCTTCGGGCTTGAGAATGCGGTGGCCGATCGGCGCATCGGTGGGCGTCGCGGGGCCGGGCTTGAAATAGTTGTTGATGATGTTGTACCGGCTCAGATTGTCGCCGCCGTCGATCGTGCGGTGCACCCAGTTGAACAGCACGTTGTTGACGAAGGTGAAATCGCCGTTCATCCCGATGCTGGGGTTTCGGCCGGCGTTACACGCCCAGAGGTCGTGGTAGAACGTGCTGTTCAAGCCGCCGATTGTCGAGCCGAAGGCGTGGCCGTAGGTATTGAGCGCCTCGGCGGAGATGGAGTTCTGGATCGTGATGTTCACCGTCGGGAGCTTCTGCGCGCCGAGGTGCGTCGGTCGCGTGCCCGCGCCCTGGCTGACGAGCTGTCCGCCGTACATGTGGCGGTACATCGACAGGTTCTCGTCCAGCCCCCACGAGGCGGAGACATGATCGATCATGATGTTGCCGACGGGATTCCCGCCGAGCGAATCGTTGCGATCGGTGACGTCGGTCTGCCCGCGGCGGAAGCGCATCTGGCGGAGGATGACATCGTGCGTCTCAAGCTCCACGGTGTTGCCGGCGATGCAGACGCCGTCGCCCGGCGCGGTCGCGCCGTTGATCGTGATGTACGGCGCGCGGACGCGGATGCGCTCTTTGAGATGAATGATGCCGGCGACGTTGAAGACGATGATGCGCGCGCCGCCGGCCTCGCAGGCTTCACGAAAGGTGCCGGGGCCGGAGTCATCGAGGCTGGTGACGACGATGACGCGGCCGCCGCGACCGCCGAAGGAGTGCATTCCGCCGCCCCAGGCGCCCGGGAACGCCGGGATGTCGGCCTGCGGCAGGTCTTCCGGCTTCGCCGCCGACGGGATGTACGGCCTGCCGGCCTTCGCCTCCGCTTCGATCTGCGGCAGCGCGCGGGCGAAGGCTTCATCCGATCGCTTGTCCGCCTCCGCCTGTTCCGCGTCTCGTTTCGCCTGAAGGTCTTCGGGCGCGTGCGGGTACTGCGCGGTGGCGGGGCGCGTGGTCAGCAGCAACGCTCCAACGAATGCACACAATATGAACACGTTGCCGCGACCAATGTCATGCTGAGGTGCTCCGAAGGATCTGGCTGAGCGTATCCAGATCCTTCGCGGGGTACCGCTCAGGATGACACCGTGTGAGTGTCGCAAAGTAGGTGTGTGAGCCTGCATCGTCACTTCTCCGCAGCCTGCGTGGCGGCCGCTTTCTGCTCTTTCTGCTTCTGCCCCCATTCCTTCTCGGCCTTCTTCATGTCGATGCCTTGCGTGGCGAGGTAGTTGTTGATCTTCCCCTTGTACTTCTTGAAGATCGCGGACTTCTCCTCCGCGCTGCCGCCGTCCATCGCCTCCTCGCGCGCGTCCTTGAGAAGCGAGAGGATCTTGGCCTTCTGCTCATCGTTCAGCGTGCCGATCATCTTGACGTACGCGTCATAGGTGACCTGCACCTTGTTGTAGACCATCTTGTCCTTGACCTTCTCGACCTGCTCGGGCGTGAGCTCCGCTGAGAGTTTCGAGAGGAACGCGTCGTGGACTTCCTTCCGCGACGAATCGATCTTCGCCTTGTCCTCCGCCGACAGTGATTTGTCCTTCAGCTTCGGATCGTTCGCATCATGCCAGTCGCGCAGCGCGCGGTACTGCGACGTGAGGATGTCGTGCACCTGCTGCGATTTCGCCGGATCGCTGATGTCGAGCAGCTTGATGATGTCGTCGGCGCGCTTGTCGATCGCGGCGGTGTATTCGGCCTCTTTGTCGCCCGCGGCGGAGGGCTGCTTGTCCGCCGCGAGGGTCGCATCATCGGACGAAGCGGCCGCAACTTTCTTCTTCGTCGGATCGAGGTCATACAAAAACTTCTCGATGTTCGAGTAGCCGTCGCCGGTGGAATCTGTGACGGCGTCCGACGGATCATTCGGATTCAGGCCTGCCTTCGACTCCCACTCATCCGGCATGCCGTCGTGATCGGAGTCCTTGTACGGCTCGCCCTTGTACTGCGGATAACCGCCGACCTGCGCGATGTCGGTGATGATGCCGTTGTGATCCGGCCCCGCATCCGCTTTGCCGCTGCGCACTTCCTCGATGATTCGAGTGTCAACCGCGTCGCGCTTTGGCAGCGTCGCGCCGACGTTGGCGAGCACGGCGTCGTACGCCTCCTTCGCCGGCTGGATCGTGATCTTCGCCATCGGGAAGGGCTTATCGACCTTCATGCCGGCGAGGATTTTTTCGGGCGAATCATCGGTCGCGAGCTTGTCGCCGACGTCGATGATCTGCACGCCGCCCGACCAGTTGTCGTTGGTCACCTGCTCATTGCCCTCGACGATGTTGCCGGCGACGTAGAAGTGGCCGAACGCCAGCGGGATGTTTTTCCCGCGCTGCGTGTCGCCCTTGACGATGCGATGGCCGATCGGGGCGCTGGTGTTGGTGATCGGGCCGGGCTTGTAATAGTTGTTGATGATGTTCGCCTGCGTGGTGTTGTCGCCGCCGTCCACCGTGCGGTGCCGCCAGTTGAACAGCACGTTGTTGACGTAGTTGAAATCCCCGCCCAAGCCCATCGAGCAGTTGCGTCCGGTGTTGCAGGCGAAGAGGTCGTGGTGGAAGGTGTCGTTGCGCCCGCCCCAGGTCCCGCCGAAGGCGTGGTTCCAGGTGTTCAGCGCCTCGCTGGAGATCGTCCACTGGATGGTGATGTTGACCGTCGGCAGCTTCAGCTCCTTGCTTCCGTCGCCGGGGTCGTACATGTGGCGGTACATCGAGAGGTTTTCGTCGAAGCCCCACGAGCAGGAGCAATGGTCGATGATGATGTTGCCGACCGGATTGCCGCCGAGCGCATCGTCGCGGTTGTAGACGTCCATCGCGCCGCGGCGGAAGCGCATGTAGCGGATGACGACATCGTGCGTGTCGATGGCGAGCGTGTTGCCGGAGACGACCACGCCGTCGCCGGGCGCCTTGGCGCCGTCGATCGTCAGGTACGGCGCGCGGACGCGGATGCGGTCCTTGAGCGTGATCTTCCCGGCGACGTTGAAGACAACGATGCGTGGGCCCGCGGCTTCGCAGGCTTCGCGGAGCGTGCCGGGGCCGTCGTCATCGAGGCTGGAGACGACGAAGACGCGTCCGCCGCGCCCGCCGAAAGAGTGCGCGCCGCCGCCTTCGGCGCCCGGGAAGGCGATGATCTCCGCCTGCGGAAGGTCTTCCGGCTTCGCCGCGGAAGGAATGAAGGGCTTGCCCTTCTTCGCCCATTCCTGAACTTCGGGCTGGATTCTCTTCCAGACCTCGTCCTCATGCTTCGCGGCTTCCGCGGCGGCTTTCTTCGCTTCTTCGGTCTGCGCCGGCCAACTCTCGCGCGCGCCGGCCGAAGCGTTCAGCGCAAGTGTGATCACCATGACGAGCAGCGCGACTATCCGCTTGTCATCCTGCGGTACTCCGAAGGATCTGCACTCCCGCACCCAGATCCTTCGCGGAGTACCGCTCGGGATGACAGTGGGAGCGAACGTCAGGCGAGGACGCGCGTTCTTCATCAGATCTCCTTGCTGGTCGCCAGCGCGATGCAGCGGCCTTCGTTTCCGACGGCACAGTAATAGTGGTAGACGACGCCGCCGTGCTTTAGGACCCACGGCTTGTGCGCGAAGGTCGCGTCCCACGGCTCGCTCGGCTCGATCAAATGCTCGCCGGTCCACTTCGTCCAGTTCACCAGGTCGCGCGAGACGGCGAAGGTGTCGAACGCTTTGGGCTGCCAGCGGTGGCCGAAGTAGAACATCACCCAGAGCTCGCCGATGCGGACGATCTGCGGATCGCCGGAGATGCCGACCGCGCCGTTATCGATCACCGGTCCGCCGTCCAAGCGCGACCAGTGCACCATGTCCTGCGACACCGCCATGCCGATCCGCTCGGTGCCGACTTTTCCTTCCTGCTTGCCGTTGTAGAACATCACGAACGGGTGGCCGAGCGTCTCGGACTTGTCGTGGATGATCTGGCTCTTATAGAGCGTCTTCTTCTCGAAGTCGCGCGCGTCTTTGTCGGATGGGCCGAGCACCGGGTTGTGCTCGCAGCGCGTCCATTCGATCGGCTGGTTCGGCGTCTTCGTGTACGCCATGCCAATGGAGAGCGGATCGGTCTCGTAGCCTTGCAGCGCGCCGCCGATGTAGCTCATCCAGTATTTGCCGTCGAACGTTTGCGGCGCGTGTGTGCCTTCCCACTCGTGATCGACCAGCGCGATTCCGCCGTCGCACTGCCAGCGGTCCCAGACGTCGGCGTCGCGAAACGAGAGCACCTTGCCGAGCGGCGTCCACTTCACCAGGTCATCGCTCTGCGCCAGATGTGTCTCGTAGCCGACCTTGTTCATGCGGACGTAGAGCATGAACCAGGCGTTGTCGAAGCGGAACACGCTGGGGCAGTCGAGAGGTTTTCCTTCGTCGCCGCGGAGGATGATGCCCTGCTTGTGCGGGGTTTTCGTTTCTTCGTAAATCGCCCGCATCGCATCGACAGGGATGACGACAGGGGCGGCGGCGTCGGGATGGGCGTCGGCGGCGGTGGTCATGACGGGCTCGGCGTCGGTTAGAAAGTTAACTGCCACACCCGTTTGGCACAGTGTGATTTAGCGTAAGAAGATTGCGAATTGGCGCACGCGACGCTAAACAGCACGCCTCACGCATGCGCGAACGGCTCTCCCTCGATCGAAACTGGCGTTTCGCCCTCGGCCACGCCGCCGATCCCTCTAGAGATTTTGAGTTCGTTCGCAGCCGTGATCTGGTCAAGGCGGGCGAAGCACGCGGCGCCGCGGGCGTGAAGTTCGACGACGACGCGTGGCGCGTCGTGAATGTGCCGCACGATTGGGCGATCGAGCTGCCGCTCGATCCGACGGGCGACAAGGAGCTGGCCGAGCACGGCTTTCGCGCGATCGGGCCGGATCATCCGGAGCACAGCATCGGCTGGTACCGGCGGACGTTCGAGATCCCGGCGGGGGACGAGGGCCGGCGGATCAGCGTCGAGTTCGACGGGGTCTTCCGCGACTCGATCGTCTGGATCAACGGCCACCGCCTCGGCCGGCATCAGAGCGGATATACGAGTTTTTCGTACGACGTCACTGATCTGCTGAACTACGGCGGGACAAACGTGATCGCGGTGCGCGTCGATGCGAGCTGCTGGGAGGGATGGTGGTATGAAGGGGCCGGGATCTATCGGCACGTGTGGCTGACGAAGACGGACCCGCTGCACGTGGCGCGGTGCGGGACGTTTGTCACGAGCGAGGTGAAACGCACGACCGCCGTCGTTACCGCGCGGACGACGATCGTGAACGAGAGCGACAATGCGCTGACGTTCGTTCTTCAATCCGACCTTTCCCCGCGGCACGGCTTTGCAACTCGTGCAAATCGCGCGCACGGGTTAAAAACCCGTGCCACAACAAAACCCATCGTGCTGGCTTCGTGGGAGCAACGTGAGATCGTGCAGACGATCCGCATCGCGAGGCCACGGCTCTGGTCGCCCGATCAGCCAAATCTCTATCGACTCCGCAGCACGATCATTCGCCGACGCGAAGCGGTCGATGAATACGACACGAGCTTCGGCATCCGCACTCTCCGCTGGGACGCTCCAAAAGGTTTTTTTCTCAACGGCAAGCCGCTCAAGATCAAAGGCACCTGCAACCACCAGCAGCACGCCGGCGTCGGCATCGCGTTGCCCGATCGACTTCACACGTTTCGCCTCGAAAAGCTGAAGGAGCTCGGCTCCAACGCATATCGGTGCTCGCACTACGCCGTCGCGCCGGAGCTGCTGGATGAATGCGATCGGCTCGGCTTCCTCGTGATGGCGGAGAACCGTCTTGCCGGATCGAGTCCAGAAATTCTTAGCCAGTTCGAGGGCATGATCCGCCGCGACCGCAATCACCCCAGCGTCATCCTCTGGTCGCTGGCGAACGAGGAGCACACGGTGCAGTGGTCGATCGCGGGAGAGCGGATCGGCAGGACGATGACCCGCCTGGCGCACCGACTCGACCCGACGCGCAAGGTGACCACGGCGATGCACGACCGCGGCCTCGATGAAGGCTTTGCCAACGTCGTGGACGTGCACGGCTGGAATTACATCAAGGTCGGCGACATCGAAGCCTTCCACGCGCGGCGTCCCGAGCAGCCGATCGTCGGCAGCGAGGAAGGCTCGACCGTCTGCACGCGCGGCGTTTACGCGGACGACGCAGGCAAAGGCTACGTCAGCGCGTACGATGTTCGCACACCGAAGTGGGGCTCGACCGCCGAATCGTGGTGGAGATTCTTTTCAGATCGCCCCTGGCTCGCCGGCGGATTCGTCTGGACGGGCTTCGATTACTTCGGCGAGCCGATCCCCTACAAGTGGCCGTGCACCGCATCGCATTTCGGGCTCATGGACCTGTGCGGCTTTCCGAAAGACAACTTTTATTACTACCAGTCATGGTGGAGCGACGACCGCACCGTGCTGCATCTCTTTCCGCACTGGAACTGGGAAGGTCACGAGGGTGAAGAGATCGACGTGCGCTGTTTCAGTAACTGCGACGAGGTCGAGCTCTTCGTAAATGGTCGCACCCACGGTCGCAAGACCGTGGTCCGCAACTCCCACGTCGCGTGGGTCGTCCGCTACGAAGCGGGTGCGATCGAAGCCATCGGATATCACGGAAAGAAACGTGTCGCGACCGCGAAGCGCGAGACCACGGGGCCTGCGGCGCGGCTGGTGCTCGGGACGGATCGCATGTCGATCAGCGCTGACGGTGACGACGTCGCTTCGGTCACGGTGACCGCGGTCGATGCGAAAGGTCGCTTCGTTCCCACGGCGAACGATCTCGTCCGATTCAACATCAGCGGCGCCGGTGTGATCATCGGGATCGGCAACGGTGATCCGAGCAGCCACGAGGCGGACAAGGGAAGTCAGCGGTCGCTGTTCAATGGGCTGGCATGCGCGATCGTTCAATCGACGTTGAAGGCTGGCCCGATCCGCATCGCCGCCCGCGCGGCCGGACTCAAGTCGGCAATGCTGACCCTGCAAGCGAGGCCGGCGACGCAGCGACCGGCAGTTCCGTGATCGCTCCGTCTCGCCGGCGGCGTGTCGCCGCCAGTCGCGACGGCCAGTTGGTCGGGTCATGGCAGCAGGGTGTGGGCAGGAGGGTGTGGGCAGGAGGGTGACAGGCACCCTCGTTACAAGCCTTTGAATGTAATTGAGTTATGGTATGGAGGGGAGTGAATGTGGAAGATCATTTTGCCCGGCGGGCGCGGTAGCGGGCGGGGGTTTCGCCGGTGACGGCGCGGAAGACGCGGGTCATGTATTGCACGCTCGCAAAGCCGCTCTCGCGGGCGACCTGCTTGATCGTCAGGTCGCTCATCGCCAGTAGATCCTTTACCTTGCAGATGCGGACGCGCTGGATTTCCTGGTGGATCGTGCGGCCGATCATCTGCTTCATCCGCTGCTGCAGCGACGCCCGACTCATCGCCATGAACGCCAGCACGTCGACCACCTGCAACCGCCGGCAGGCGTTCTCGCGGATGTATCGCATGGCGCGGGCGACTTCTTCGTCCTCACTGGCCGCGACATCGCTGCTGCGGCGCGTTACCACGCCGCGCGGCGCGAGCTTGACGGCGGCGGCCGGCGCGGCTTCGCCGTTCATCATCCGATCGAGCAGCGCGGCGGCTTCGTAGCCGATCGCTTCGGCGTTGACATCCACGCTCGTGAGCGGCGGGATCGCCAGGTCGCAGATCGCCTGATCGTTATCGACGCCGATGACCGCGACCTCATCCGGCACGGCGGCGCCGGCGCGGCGGCACGCGTCGAGCACCTCGAGCCCGCGCTCGTCGTTGCACGCCATTACCCCGACGGGCTTGGGGAGCGACACGATCCACTTCGCCAGCCGTTCCTGCTCTTCTTCCCAGCCGACTGCGGAAGCTTTGCCGTTGGTCGACGCGGCGGGGAAGACGTAGCACACGCCACCATCAGCTTCGATGAGTTTTTGGAACTGCTCGCTGCGTTCCTTCAGCGCCGGATTGGACGTTCCGGGCCGGCCGCAGAAGGCGAATCTTGTCAGGCCGCGCTCGCGGAGGTGTTGCAGCGCGAGACTCACGACTTGTTGGTGATCGATGGTGACGAGCGGGAAAGGCAGATCGGAGAGCGTCCCGCGCAGGTTTACCACCGGCACGCCGGATTTGCGAACGTGATCGGCCATCTCCGGTGTTTCCAGGCGGACGAGCATCCCATCCCCTTTCCACTTGCTCAGCCACCTGGGCAGCGGCTCGTTGAGGCCGTGAGGGCGGAAGTAGGTGGACCAGTTGGCGCGTTCGCGGTTGTACTTGGCGATGCCCTGGAGCATGCCGCGGCCGTACGAGCCGGACGTTTCGATCAGCAACGCGACGTGACGGAGCTTGGCCGGCTTGGGCGCGGGCGTCGCCGGGACGATCTCACGGGGCAATTCGACGCGGCGTTTCTCGATCGCGGGGGGAGAGTACGGCCGGCTCGACTTGAGGGTCGCCGATTTCAGGAGCGTCGCGCGGTCGTTGATCAAGAGCATGAGCTTTGTCCTTTTCGCCCGGGTTCGTGGCAAATCCTAAAAACGGCGGACGGGACCGGCAGTTCAACTTTGCGTTAAAGTTTTACTGTTCTGCGCACGACGACAATGTAGAATGCGTTACGTTCTGGCGCACGCATAAGGGCGACAAGCTATCCATGTCCAAACGCGTCAAAGGCCGCTTTCCCCGTGTCGCCCTGCTGATCGAGACCACGCGCTCCTACGGGCGAAACGTGCTGCGCGGGATCGGCGATTACGCCAGCGTTCATGGGCCGTGGATCTTCCATCTGCCCAGCGAAATGCCCGTCAAAGCCATCCCCCCGGCCGAGGAATGGGACGGCGACGGCATCATCGCTCAGCCGCGGCAGGACATGCCGTTCGTGCAGGAGCTGGCGACGTCCGGCATTCCGGTCGTTTCGCTCTCCGGTCCGCCGGGCACGGGCGGATTGCCCGCCGTGCGCGCGAATCAGGACGCGGTCGCCGAGCTGGCGATGAATCACTTCCGCGAGCGCGGCTTCACGCGCTTCGCGTACTGCGGCAGCCCCAGAGAGCGTCTCTGGCCGCCGACGGGCGAGATCTTCCGCAAGCTCGCCGAAAGCAGCGGCTACACATGCGACGTCTACCAGGCGGCCTACGAGAAGGAAGCGCGCACGCTGCGCATCGGCGACATGGCGAAATGGCTTCGACCGCTTCCCAAGCCGGTCGCGCTGCTGGCCCGCGACGATCTGCGCGCCCGTGAGGTGCTCGATGCGTGCCAACTCGCCAGCCTGCACGTGCCGGAGGAGATCGCCGTGCTCGGCGTCAACGACGACGAGCTGATCTGCGAGATGGCCAATCCGCCGCTCTCCAGCGTGATGCACAATGCCCGCCGGATCGGCTACGAGGCGGCGGCGATGCTGCATCGGCTGATGGTCGGCAAGAAGGTCATCGCCGACATCGTCATCGATCCGCTTGGTGTGAAGACGCGGCAGTCGACCGACCTGCTGGCGATCGAAGACCCGGAAGTCGCCAAGGCGGTGAGATTCATTCGTGAACATGCGTGTGAAGGCATTCGCGTCGATGACGTGCTCGACCAGGTGGCGCTGTCGCGGCGAGCGCTGGAGAAACGTTTCCGCAGCGCGGTCGGACGACCGCCGCACATGGAGATCCGACGGGCTCAGCTCGAACGCGTCAAAGAGCTGCTCGTGGGCAGCGATTACAAGCTGGAAAAAATCGCCGAAATCACCGGGTTTTCCAGCGCGCAATATCTGGCCGGTCTGTTCCGGCGCATGATGCACATGACACCGGGGGCTTGGCGTCAGGCCGGGCGCGCCGGGGCGGCGCCGCCCCATTGACGAATTTTCACTCCCTGCGCCAGTTGAGAAAACTTGTACGCAAAACCGCACTCTGACCCGCCGTATCGCTTGATAGCATCGCCAGCGTCGATTGGTAGGCGATTTCCCAGGACGCGGAAGTCGCTATTGGGCTGCACGCTGCGAAGAAGGACCGGCACATATGAGCTTGGCGAACGGCGGAGGCGAGAAGGTCAGCGCAGCAGGTGTGCGCGCCGCGAAGCCAAAAGGGCGGGTGCGGCGTACTGTCATGCGGGCGTTGCCGTCGTCCAACGGCAACGGAAACGGGAACGGCAATCGCAGCGGATCCGCCGCACGCGATCTCACGCCGCCGTTCCGGATGCCTAAACTCCTCGCGCCGAAATTCCGGTCGAAGGTCTTCGACATCCGCGACTACGGCGCGGTCGGCGACGACCGCACCGACTGCACCCTCGCCATCGCCGACGCCATCACCGCCGCGGCGCGCACCGGCGGCGGGCGCGTGCTCGTGCCGGCGGGCAACTGGTTCACCGGGCCGATTCACCTCCGCAGCGACATCGAGCTTCATCTCGCCGAGAACGCGACGGTGCGCTTCAGCGACGACTGCGGCCAATACCTGCCGCCGGTCTTCGTCCGCTGGTCCGGCATCGAGTGCTACAGCTTCTCGCCGCTGATCTACGCGCGCGACTGCGACAACATCGCGATCACCGGCGCGGGCAAACTGCTCGGCCAAGGCAAGGCCTGGTGGAACTGGGAGAAGCGCGAGCAGCAATCGTGCGCCAAGCTTTACGAGATGGCGCTGAACGACGTGCCGGTCGAAGACCGCCTCTTCGGCAAAACCGAAATTCCGCTGCGGCCGCAGTTCATCCTGCCGATCAACTGCACGAACGTACTTTTGGAAGACTTCACGATCGCGGAGGGCGGGCCGATGTGGACGGTACACCTCGCCTACTGCGAGAACGTCAGCATCCGCGGCATCACCGTCAATGCGCCCGACGGACCGAACAACGACGGCATCGTCATCGACTCCAGCCGCAACGTGATCATCGAGGACTGCACGCTCAACACCCGCGAGGACTGCATCGCGCTCAAGAGCGGCTTGAACGAAGACGGTCGCCGCGTCGGCAAGCCGACCGAGAACGTGATCGTCCGCCGCACGCGCGCCACCGGCGGCGCGGGCGGGATCACGATCGGGAGCGACATGTCGGGCGGCGTGCGTAACGTGTTCGTGCACGATTGCCACTACGACGGGCCCAGCGCCGGCATCCGCATGAAAGCCTGCCGCGGGCGCGGCGGCGTCGTCGAGGACATCACGGTCCAGGACATCACGATGGGCCGGATCGCCGGCGACGCGATCCAGCTCACGACCGAGTACCCGTCGTTCGTGTCCCCCAACGGCGCCGCGCCGGTCTTCCGCAACATTCGCATCCGCAACGTCGCCTGCGAGCACGCCAACACCGCCGCGCGCATGGTCGGCCTGAGCGACAGCCTCCTGCGGCAGGTGACGCTCGAGGACCTGACGATCACGGCGAACGAAGGCCTGCACTGCGCGTCGGCGAACGACCTGCGGCTGGTCAACGTCCGCATCACGCCGACCAGCGGACCGATCCTGTCGCTCCGCGACAGCCAGCGGGTGCTGATCGAAGGCATCAACACGGCGGGCGGCACGAACGTCTTCCTCGACCTTCGCGGCCGCCAGACCAGAGACATCCGCCTCCGCGGCGAGACGCCAAACCACGCGCGGCCGGCGATCGTGCTCGGTGTGGACGTGCCCAAGGATGCTTTGGTTCACGAGTGATTCGCGCTTAGACTCCGCACACGAATGACCCGCGCCGCATCGGTCGGCATCACGCGCCGCAGCCTTGTCATCGGCACGCTCTGCGTGATCGCCGTGTGCGGCGTCACGCCGCTCAATGACCTGATCCTCAACGACACGAGTCTGGCCGCCGGCTTCGTTCCGCTGGCGGCGGTGCTGATCGCTTTCCTGCTCGTGGTCGGCGTGAACGCGCCGCTCCATCGGTGGTTTCCGTCCCGCGCGTTGGCGACGAACGAGCTGGCGGTCATCCTGATGATGACGCTGGTCGCGTGCAGCGTCCCCAACTGGGGGCTGATGCGCTTCTTCATCCCCACGCCGGTCGCGCCGTTTCACCTCGGGGCGGCGGACGAGCAATACTGGCGCGCGTTCTCTGGCATGGACCTCCCGAAGTGGCTCTTCCCGGTCACCAGCATGCGCGACGGGCGGAGCGATCCGATCGTGACCTGGTTCTACACGCGCGTGCCGCGCGGGGAGCACATCCCGTGGTCGGCGTGGATCGTGCCGCTTGCCACATGGGGCGTCTTCATCGCGGCGATGTTTGCGACGATCGTCGCCGTCTCGCGCATCGTGCTGGAGCAGTGGGCGAGCAATGAGCGGCTGCCGTATCCACTCGTGCAGGTGCAGACCGCGCTGATCGAGTCGCCCGCCGCCGGCCGCGCGCTCAACGACCTTTTTCGCAGCCCGCTGCTGTGGATCGCGCTGGGCAGCGTGTTCGCGCTGCACATGCTCACGCTGCTGAACACGTACTCGCCCCGGCATTTTCCGAAGGTGCCGCTGCAGTACGACCTGCAGGGCATCCTCTCGGAAGAGCCGTGGGTTTACCTCAAGACGAAGCTCAAGAAGAACGGCGTGTTCTTCACGGTGGTCGGCGTGACGTACTTCATCCGCTCGCGCGCGGCCCTGAGCCTGTGGCTGACGTTCATCCTTGTCAACCTCGTCGACGTGCAGCAGGGGATGCAGCAGACGGAAATGCCGTCGCAGGCGTGGGCCGATCAGCACCTGGGAGCTTGCGTCGCGTTTCTCATCGCCATGCTATGGATCGGGCGGCAGCAGTGGATCGCCGTGATCAAAGCCGCGCTGGGAAAAGGGACCGCGCCGGGCGGGCGGAGCGTGTGGACGGCGCTGATCGGCATCCTCGTGATGATCGCGTGGCTGAAGATTGTCGGCGTGGCGCTGGCGATGGCGGCGCTGATCGTGTTGATCATCATCGCCGCCCACGTCGTGGTCGCGCGCGTGGTCGCGGAGACGGGGCTGCCGTTCTTCCGCACGAGCATCAACGCGCCACAGATTTACACCAACTTCCCGGTGCGATGGTTCAGCGCGCGGGACGTCTGGTTCTCGCACGTGTTCAACGTGCTCGGGCCCATCACCACGCGCGACAGCCTGGCCGTTACGACGCAGACCGGGCTTGAGACCGCGGAAAACGTGCAGCCTGGAATGCGGACGAGGCGCGGCATGGGTCGCGCGATCGGCTGGTCGCTGCTGGTCGGCTGCCTCGTCGCCGCGCCGATGACGTTGTACTGCCAGTACTCGTATCCGACGCCGTCGAGCGCCGAAGCCAAGCCCGCGCGGAATTATTTCGGCGCGGAATACTCGCCCAAGCGCGACGTCGCCAACCCGTTCACCGATTTCAGCCGCGGCAAGTTCACCGGCAAGCCGCACAAGCCGGCGGTGCACATGGGGATCGGCTTCGGCGTCACCGCGATCTTGGAGTTTGCCTCGCTGCGCTGGGCGAGCTGGCCGCTGCTGCCGGTCGGATATGTCGCTTCCTACGGCGCGTTCCTGGAGAACGCGTGGTTCAGCATCTTCATCGGCTGGTTGGCGCAAGTGTTGATCGTCCGCTTCGGCGGGGCGAACTTGTTCCAGCGACTTAAACCCGTCTTCATCGGCATGATTTTCGGCGAAGCCCTCGCCGCCGGCGTGTGGCTGCTCGTGAATGCGATCCTGGTGATGAACGGCTTTGAAAGTCAGCCCGTCAAATTCCTCCTCTGACGAACGACCATCATGAACCTTCTCGGACTCATCATGCTTGCCGCGACAACTTCGGCGCCGACGACTGCGCCATCGCAACCGTATCCGTGGACGCCCGATCGCGGCGACGGCACATATGCCAACCCGATCCTCTGCGCGGACTACTCCGATCCGGATGTGATCCGCGTCGGCGACGATTTTTACCTCACCGCGTCGAGCTTCAACTGCACGCCGGGTTTGCCGATCCTGCACTCGCGCGATCTCGTGAACTGGACGATCGCGAACTATGCGATCAAGAACGTTCCCGATCCGCGCTACGCGAACGTTCAACCCGGCTGCGGCGTGTGGGCGCCGGCGATCCGATATCACGAGGGCAAGTACTGGATCTTCTTCCCCACGCCGGACGAGGGCATCTACGTGACGACGGCGACCGATCCGTGCGGCCAATGGAGCGAGCCGCACCTGCTCGCCCCGGGCAAAGGACTGATCGATCCGTGCCCGCTGTGGGATGACGACGGCAAGGCATACCTCGTCCACGCCTACGCGCGCTCGCGCAGCGGGATCAAGCACCGGCTGCGCGTCTGCACGATGGCGGCGGACGGATCGCGCCTTCTCGATGAAGGCAAGACGGTCTACGAAAACCCGGAGAAACATCCGACGCTCGAGGGGCCGAAGTTCATGAAGCGCGACGGGATGTACTACATCCTCGCGCCCGCGGGTGGCGTGTCGACGGGATGGGAAGTCGTGCTGCGCTCGAAGCACGTCTTCGGCCCGTACGAGGACAAGATCGTGCTCGAGCAAGGCCGCTCGCCGATCAACGGGCCGCACCAGGGCGCGCTGGTGGACACGCCGAGCGGCCAGTGGTGGTTCGTCCACTTCCAGGAGAAGCTGCCGTACGGACGGATCGTCCATCTCCAGCCGGCGGAGTGGCGCGACGGCTGGCCGGTGATGGGCGTCGATCTCGATGGCAACGGCATTGGGGAGCCTGCGCTGACGTTCAACAAGCCGCGCGTTGACGTGAAGCAGCCGACTGCGATCCCGCAGACGAGCGATGAGTTCGACGGAGAGAATTCCGACACCCCCCTGGTCAAAGCAAACACTTCGGCTCCAAGCACTTACAAAGAGGGTGACTGTCACCCTTCCTCCAAACTGGGCCTGCAGTGGCAGTGGTGGGCGAACCACGAGGACGAGTGGTGCTCGCTCAAGGACCGCGCGGGTTGGCTTCGCCTCTTCGCCAAGCCGATGGTCAAGAACGATCTCGGCAAATCGCCGAACCTGCTGCTTCAAAAGTTGCCGGCGACGTCGTTCGTCGTTGAGACAAAGGTGGATGCGAGCAAAGTCGGTGAAGGCGGACGCGCGGGGCTGACGGTGATGGGCAAGTCGCACGCCGCGCTGGCGATCGAAAACGATCGCGTCGTGCTTCGGATCGACAATCAGATCAAGGCGTCGTCGCCGGACGAGAAAATGATGCGGCTGCGCGTGGCGATGCGCGACGGCGGAAGCTGCACGTTCTCCTTCGCGGGCGAAACCGGTGACTTCAAACCGATCGGCGAAGCGTTTCAGGCAGTCGAAGGCATTTGGATCGGCGCGAAGGTCGGGATCTTCTGCGTGGGGTCCGGTGGATCCGCCGACTTCGACTATTTCCGTTTCAAACCGCGCTCGTGATTCTGTTTTAGTGTGGCTTGGGCCTCTCTCGCCCGAGCGCGTCTGCGGAGCGGCTCATGCCGCATAATGCTCGGGCGAGACGCCCAAGCCACGCAATTACGCTCACGTCACATCCGTCAAAGAGATGAGGGGCATGCTTGCTTGGAGGGCCGGTGAACTGATCTCGTTCAGCGTCACATCGCGCGCGTTGGTCACGCTCACCGCCGGACCGATCTGATCAAACACCTGCACGTTGCTCAGTCGCACGTTCTTCACGTTCTTCAGCACGAATCCCGCGCGGCAAAGATCCGGCTGCCCCTGCGCCATCGCCGATTGTCCGGCCTCCGTGTTGTCGCGATCGAGATAGATCGCGATGTCGGTGCAGGCGACGTCCTCGACGAACATCTCCGGCAGGCCGACGACGTAGGCGGCGGAATACTTGACCCGCCGCGCGCTGATGTTGCTGAAGCGCAGCCGGCGAAAGCGCGG
>JAICTV010000071.1 GCA_025936175.1 Phycisphaerae bacterium | reverse complement strand
GCCGCCTGTCGTTCCGCCGCCGCCGCCGCCCGCGCTGGTGTTCGTAACGACCGGCGCAGTCACGCGGGTGTTGTAGTTGTTGGCGATCAGGTTCAGCCCGATCGCGAGCAGCAGAAAGACGCCGAAGACGATACTGGTCGCCCAGGTGAGCACGTCGCCGGTCTTCGATCCGAACGCGGTATTCCCACCGCCGCCCCCGAAAGCGCTGGCCAGCCCGCCGCCTCGACCCTTCTGGATCAGCACCAGAAGGATCAGGAACACGCAGATGAGGATGAACAGGACGAAGAACAGATAAAGCAGAAAGCTCATATTGGTCTCGGGGAAATCTCTCTGGTGAATCCTACCGGGCGGCCATGACGATCGCGAGGAAGCTGTCGGCCTTGAGCGCCGCGCCGCCGATCAACCCGCCGTCGACGTCGGGCCGCGCGAGCAGACCCGCCGCATTCTCCGGCTTCATGCTCCCGCCGTACTGGATGCGTACGCGGTCGGCGAAATCTTTGTTCCATTTCCGGGCGATCGCGCCGCGGATGAAGGCGTGAACCTCCTGCGCCTGCGCGTCGGTCGCGTTGCGGCCGGTGCCGATCGCCCAGACCGGCTCGTAGGCGATGACCAGCCGATCCGGATCGTGCATCGTCGAGGGCGACAGCTCGTCGAGCTGCTTCTGGCAGACCGCGAGCGTCTGATTCGCGTCGCGCTCTTCCAGCTTTTCGCCGACGCAGTGGATCAGCGTCAGTCCGCCGCCGTAAACCGCAGCCGCCTTGCGTCCGACCAACTCGCCAGATTCCTTGAGCACGTGCCGGCGTTCGCTGTGGCCCGTCAGACAGAACTTGACGCCCAGGTCCTTCAGCATCTCGACCGAGATCTCGCCGGTGAACGCGCCGTTCTTCTCGAAGTAACAATCCTGCGCCCCGAGCAGCACGCTCGATCCGCCGATTGCTTGACCCACCGCATCGAGATAAACGAACGGCGGCGCGACGCCGACCTGCACGGACGACGCCGGCGCACCCGCGGCCACGCCCCTGGCCAATTCGATGGCCGCGGACTTGCTCGTGTTCATCTTCCAGTTGCCGGCGACAAAAGGGACGCGTGTCATGATGTTCCGTCAAAAGGCGTAGATAGATGGTGGATAGTGGATGGTGGCGATGCGTTACCATCCACTATCCACCATCCACTATCCACGTTTTCAAGCACTGGCCAACTCTCCGGCCTCGGCGAACTCGCGCTTGTGGATGGCGGCGATCAGCCGGAGCTGGACCATCAGTTCCTTGAACGTTTCCGGCAGGAGCGCCTGCGGCCCGTCGCACTGCGCTTCGCTCGGGCAATAGTGGACTTCGACGATGACGCCGTGCGCGCCCGCCGCCATCCCCGCCAGCGCCAGCGCGGCGACGTAATCGCGCTTGCCCGCCGCGTGGGATGGATCGACGATGATCGGCAGGTGCGACCACTGGTTGAGCACCGGCACCGAGCCGATGTCGAGCGAGTAGCGGATGGAATCTTCGAAGGTCTTGATCCCGCGCTCGCACATGATCACGCCGCGATTGCCCTGGCTCAGCACGTACTCCGCGCTCATCAGCCATTCTTTGACGGATGCGGAGAGGCCGCGCTTGAGCAGCACCGGCTTGCGCGTCTTGCCGACCTCGCGGAGGAGGTCGAAGTTCTGCATGTTCCGCGCGCCGATCTGGAAGCAGTCAACGTACTTCTCCATTTCCTCGACCTGCCGGGTGTCCATCACCTCGACGCAGATCGGCATGCCCATCTCGTCGCCGCATGCGCGCATCCACTTGAGCGCTTCGGTGCCCAGACCCTGGAACGAGTAGGGCGACGTCCGCGGCTTGTACACGCCGCCGCGCAGGATCGTCGCGCCGCCGTCACGGACGTGGCGGGCGATCTTGTAAAGCATCTGCTCGTTCTCGACCGCGCACGGCCCGGCGATGCACGCCGCGTGATGCCCGCCGACGGGCACCTTCGGCACCTTCCCGCCGCCGACTTCGATGACGCTGTCGTCCTCATGAAACTCGCGCGACGCGAGCTTGTAGGGCTTCATGATCGGGACGACTTTTTCCACGCCGTCGAGCGAAGCGAGGTGGTTCTGGTCGAGGATCGCCTCTTCGCCGACCGCGCCGATGACGGTGCGGAACTTGCCCTGCGAGAGGTGCGCCGCCGCCCCCATCCGCTCGATCTCGCCCACCACGCGATCGATGGAAGCCTTGGGCGCGTTGGGATTCATCACGATAATCACTGACGGCTCCAGCAGTTAAACGACAAGTCCTGCCCGATGAGAGAAAGTCACGTAGTTTAGTGGAATTTGGGAGTCGAAACAAGAACGCGAGGTTCGGCGCGACCGGGATCGGGCCGGGGACGGCCCGGCTCTCCCGCGGGAGCGCGCGCCTTGAGGAGAGCCGGCCCGTCCCCGGGCCGGTCCACGTGCGACGCGACTTACGCTCCGGAATGCGTCGCTTCTTCTCCGACGGGTTGTGGCGTCACCTCGATCTTGACGCGGTTCACCTTCTGCGGCTCCGCGTCCAGAACCGTGTACTTGACGTGGTTGTGCTCAAATGTCGTGCCCTTGGCGGGGATTCGCCCGGCGGTGGTGGTGACGAACCCGCCGAGCGTGTCGTAGCCGGCGTCTTCCGGGAGGTTCAGGCCCATGACACGATTGAGCTCGTCGATGTAGATGCGCGCGTCCGCCTCGGCGCTCAGCTCGTCGAGCCGCGTCAGCATAGCGGGCTCGGCGGGCTCGTGCTCGTCGCTGATGTCGCCGACGAGTTCCTCGAAGATGTCTTCGATCGTCACGAGGCCCGCGGTGCCGCCGTACTCGTCGCTGACGATCGCGATGTGAACCTTCTGAAGCCGAAAGTCCTTAAGCAGGTCGCGCAGGGGTTTGGTCTCGGGAACGAAGATTGCCGGCCGCATGTAGTCGGCGATGTTGAACTTCTCTCCCGGCTGGCCCAGGAACTTGATCAGGTCGCGCGCGTACAGGATGCCGACGATCTGATCCACCTTGTCCTTGTAGACCGGGATGCGCGAGTGGCCGCTCTCGGCGATGCGCGCCTTGACGGTGTCGAGCGTCGCGCCGATCTCCAGGCCGTAAATCTCGGGCCGCGAGGTCATGATCTGGCCGACCTGCGTGTCGTGGAAGGCGATGACCGATTCGATCATCCGCCGCTCACCCTCGTCGACGACGCCTTCCTTCTCGCCCTCCTCGACCGCCGAGAGGATCTCGTTCTCGATCTCCTGCTCGATCTTCTCCGGCTCGGTTTCGCTGACGGTTCCCTCGGCGGCGCTGGCGACCAGCGCGTCGAAGCCGTGCATCACCTTGGTGACCGGGAACATCGCCAGTCGCATGCCGTGGAGGAAGCGGATGAACGTGACGACGGTCGGCTCCGCCGCGTGCCGCGCGATCGCGTGCGGGATCATCACCGACGCGATCAGGCTGATGATCAGCGTGATGATGACCGCGAGAAGGTACTGCACGCCGAGCGGCAGATCGCGATCGTGCAGCATCCGCAGCACGCCGATCAGCACGAGGATGTTCGCCAGCAGCCGCCCGACGGCGGTGACGAAGATCAAATCGCTGGCGTTGGCGAGGGTCGGCTCCAGGTAGCGCGATTGGCCCGATTTTTCCAGCAGATCGGTCAGCTTGGCGCGGGAGAAATCGCGCAGCGAGTACGTGAGCGACGAGAAGAACAGCACCAGCAGCGTGGCGACGCCGATCGCGATGACGAGGAGCACGTCGGTGTTCACCGGGGCTTGGCTCCCTTCTTCGCGGTCATTCGCGTGGCTCCCGTCGAATGCTTGCGTCGTGCCGGCGGCGCGAACACCGGCCCCAGTCCCAATTCCGTCAGGATCAGATCTTCAGTGCGGTGCATGATGCGGTAATCCCCTCGCGTGCGATCATCATAGCCGAGCAGGTGAAGCATACCGTGAAGGGCATAGAGCAGCACCTCCCGCTTCGGATCGATGCCGCGGGATTTCGCCCGTCGGCGGGCTTCGGGAACGCAGACGTAGATCTCGCCCGCGGTGATGTTGCCGGCCGCATCGGCGTCAAGGGGGAACGTGAGGACGTCGGTGGGACTGGGGATTCCCATGAACTGCTCGTGCAGCCCGCTCATCCGCTGATCGCCAACGAGAATGACCCAGAGCTCGCCCAATGAAAGTGGCTTGGGCCTCCGGCCCCGGCGTTTGCGGCTTGAGCCGCTCTTCGCATTTGAAGATCGCTCCGCGAGAATGCTCGGGCGAGACGCCCAGGCCACGATTCGATCGGCTGCACGCTTCAAGTTCGTGCGCACGAACGGCGCGAATTCCGCGCCGACTTCCGCTTGGACGGAGGTCTTCACGCGGTCCGCGCGGCGGGCGTCGCGATCGGCAGCGCCGCCGCGGGCTGGGCCGGTCCCTGGATCTGCGCGCTGGACGGATACGCGATGCGGCCGTGGTAGATCGAGAGCAAACTCTTCACGCAGGTTCGCTCGATCTGCTGGATCTCGCGCATGCTCAAATCGCAATCGTCGAACTGCCCGTCGAGGAGCCGCTTCATGATGATGTCGTGCACCAGCGCCTCGATGCGCGAAGCGTTCGGCTCGGTCATCGCGCGGGTCGCGCTCTCGACCGCGTCGGCGACCATGACAATCGAGATCTCCTTCGTCCGCGGACGCGGCCCCGGGTAGCGGTACTGCACCTCGCTGATCGCCGGCTGATCGGGATCGGTCTGGTCCTTCCGCGTGCACGCCTGGTAGTAGAAAAACTCCACAAGCGTTGTGCCGTGATGCTGCTGGATGAAGGGCAGGATGCTCGTCGGCAGGTTGTATTCCTTCGCCAGCTCGATGCCGTCTTTCACGTGACCGATGATGATCAGCAGTGAGACGCTGGGCGAGAGGTTGATGTGACGGTTGACGCCGTCGGCCTGGTTCTCGCAGAAGTAGTCCGGCTTGTTGATTTTGCCGACGTCGTGGTAGTACGACGCGACGCGGCACAGCAGCGAGTTGACCTTGATCGTTTCGGCGCACGCTTCGGCAATGGTCGCCACCTGCAGGCTGTGGTTGTACGTGCCCGGCGCTTCGACGCTCAGCCGGCGGAGCAGCGGGTGCGATGCGTCGGCCAGCTCCAGCAGCGTCATCGACGTCGTGATGCGGAAGGCTTTTTCGATGAACGGCAGGATGCCGAGCACGACGAAGCCGACGGCGATCCCCGCCGCGCCGGTATAGAGGCAGTTCTTCCCGATGAACGCGATCGGGTCCATGTTGATCAGGCCCGAAGCGAGCGTCGCGCCCATCATCGCCAGCGCCGAGGCGCCGCCGACTTCGATCAACTTGCTGCGCGTGCGGATGTCATCGAGCAGATAGCAGCAGGTCATCACGCCGGCGAAGAGGATGATGAAGAAATCGAGGCCCGCGCCGAGCGCGACGCTGACGAGCACCGCGTGCAGCGTGGCGACGCCCATGGCGAAACGCTGGTCGTACGCGATGGTCAGGATCATCGCGACGAGGATGGTGGGCGCCACGCCGAAGATGAACAGCGGGCTGGTTCCGATCGCCGCGACCTGCGCCAGCAGCAGCATCGAGAGCAGCAGGGCGACGACCGCGATGGCGCGGGCGTGCTTGCGGACGATCTTGGGCTGATATTTCAGGACGTAGGCGCTGAGCACGATGGTGATGACCAGCGCGATCGCCGCGATGCCGAGCGTCTGCTTGTAGCGGTTGCGGTCGAGCGTCTGGATGAACGCTTCGTTCTCGGCGCGGAGCAAATGGTAGTAGCGGTCGTCGATCTCGCCCTTGGGGACGAGCGGGCGGTTGCGCTGATAGATCACCTGGCCCTGCGTCGTCGCGACGAGATTCGCCGCGCGATTCTGAGCTTCGGTCGTCGCGCCTTCGTCGTAGGTGAAGTTCGGCTTGAGCGCGTTGAGCGTGAAGGCGACGATCTTCGGCTGCGTCGAGATGTCAAACGCCGCGTTGCCCGCGTAGGCCAGCAGCCGCTGCTCGAGATCGCCTTTGGTCCGCGGCGAATACGCCAGCTCCGCCTTGATCTTGGCGGCGTTGGTCACGCCATTGGAATCGACGGCCTGAACGGTGACCTCGTTGTTCAGATCGACTTCCGCCTGCCGTGATTCGTCGGTAAGCACGACGAGCGAGGCTTCGGGGTGAGCCGGATCGAAGTGCCGCAGGCTCGCGACGTAGCTCTTCACCAGCCGCGCGTAATCCGGCCGGCGCTCTTTGCTCCGGTATTCTTTGAGCTTCGTGAACGTCCCGCTGTCGAGGACGTGTTTCAGTTCGCCGGGCAGCTCATCGAGCGAGGAGACGGCGCCGACGCGGTCCGGCAGGGCGAGCAGCTTCTCTTCCAGCGCGTTCCACGCGTCCGCGGTCTGCGAGTAGACGTGCGGCGCCGTCTGCCGCGCCAGCCGCTGTGCGTCGGCGAGGCGCTGCTTGTCCATGTAGACGAAATCGACCCGGCTGATGATGTCGTGATGCGCGTACTGCCCCGGGCGGTAGGGGACGACGTCCTGCCGCATCATCAGCGTCGCGGTGGTGAGCACCCAGAAGACGGCGGCGATCTGAAGGGAGACGAGCACTCCGTTTTCGCGGAGCTTCTCCCAGCGCGCGGCGACCGTGTCGGGTCGCTCCTTGCGGATCTGCTCTCGCCTGGCGCCGCTCTTACGCGACAAAAATGGCATGGGACGACTCGAAAAACGCGCCTCGCAAGCGAGGCTGCTAAGCTTTGTTGCGACGCTGTTAGCGTCGCTCGTACGCGTTGACGATATTTTGGACCAAACGATGCCTTACGATGTCACCGCGTTCGAGTTCCACGATTCCGATTCCCTTGATTCCCCGTAACTTCTCTAACGCATCCACCAGTCCGCTGCGCTGCTCCTCGGGCAGGTCCACCTGGCTCGTGTCGCCGGTCACGATCATCTTGCTGTCGTGCCCGAGTCTCGTCAGGAACATCAGCATCTGTGCCGGCGTGGTGTTCTGGGCCTCGTCGAGGATGATGAGGCTTTCGTTCAACGTTCGGCCGCGCATGAACGCGAGCGGGATCACCTCGATCACGTCGTTGACCATGAAGCGCTTGACCTGCTCGAAATCCATCATGTCGTGCAAGGCGTCGAACAGGGGGCGGAGGTACGGGTTGACCTTCGCCTGCAAATCGCCCGGCAGAAATCCGAGCCGCTCGCCCGCTTCCACCGCCGGCCGGGCCAAAACGATCCGGCGGCATTTACCCTGCTTCAACTGGCTCGCGGCGGCGGCGACCGCCAAATACGTCTTTCCTGTTCCCGCGGGCCCGACGCAGAACGTCAGGTCGTTGGCGAACATCGCCTCGACATAACGCTTCTGCCCTTCGGTCTTCGGTTTGACCGCATGGCCTTTGACGTAAACGTCGATCTCGCCTTCTTTTCGCTCTCCCTCCACATGGGCCGCCCGCGCGATCGCGGTGCCGACGTCCTCGGTGCTGAGCCAGTCCTGCTTCCGCAGCTTCCGCTGCATCTGCTCCAGCACCATCGCCGCCTTGGAGACCTGATCTTTTTCCCCGCTGATCTTGAGCTCATCGTCCCGGCTGACCAGCTGCACGCCGAAGGTGTCCCGGATCATGCGCAAGTACCGGTCGGCCGACCCAAAAAGGGCGAGCTTCTTGTCCGGCTGTTCGAGGGTAATGCTGAGATTCACGCGAGGTTGTTACAGCGAGCGGGTTCAAGCCGCCGTTGGTCCCGTTGTCACTCCTTTGGTGCCATCGACGGTCCGATATTGTTGCAACGAACAGGATGAAAATCCAGAATTGGACCGGGCCGGGACAGCAAACGCTGTTCGCGCATATAAGCCTTTATAGGGCAGTTATTTATCGTCTTCGATCAACGCGCCGCTCGCGTCCGCGCGGAAGTTCAGATGGCTTGAGAATCGCAGCGCATCTCCCGGCCAGACGTCATAGACGATCAGGTCATCGCCGGCTTTGAAGCCGTCGGTCCGGCTGACGGTCATCGCCATGCCGTCCTTGGCGATGTCACGGATGGTGGCGGACGCCCTGCCGTCCGGCGTGGCGACGTGCTTCCCGCGGAAGAAGCCGGACGCCGACCGCCGAACGCTCTTGGCGTACTCGAACGGCGTGACGTTCGGCAGGGTCTTCCCGCCGGCCGGCGGGTCTCGGTCCAGGTGTCCGCGGGCGATCTCAAGCCGGGTCGGCATCAGTTCGATAGCGGTCTGTCCGTCTTTCGCGGGCGTGACCGATCGGATGCGGTACGCGCTCGCCTGCGCGTACGCCGGGTTCTCGACGTACACGAGTTTCCCCGCCAGCGCGTCGTTCGGCCGCACCGTTGAATTCGTGTAGATGATGTTCTTCTGGTAATCGACGCGGTCGACGGTGACCGTCATCGACTCGGATTCGCGACGCCCGGTCATCTTCACCCGATCGTATCGGATCGACGTCGTGCCGCTTCCGACGATCTGCACCGCTTTGCCGCCGACCAGGCGGACGAGTGCAAAAGGTCCGTCCGACTCGAGCGCGCGATTACCGTCTTTCCAACTTCGCGGCTTTCCGTCCGCCGACCAGATGACGTAATCGCTTCGGCCGCTCCCCAACTCAATCCGCATCGCCAGCGCGTTCGCGTCGCAGCCGGCGAGCGGCGTAATGCCGGTGACGAAGCGCTTCTCGCCATACGGCTCGATCACCGCGGCGAAGGTGCTGGCGAGGTTTGAGCCGCGCCGGCGGTCGATGACGTAACCGGCGCGCGGGAATTTCGGGTAAATGCCGGGCGCATCGCAGCGAATGATTTCGCCGCTCGCGTCGCTCGATCCGCCCGCGCTCGTCGGCAGCATCGTCAGCCGCATCCGCCCCGGATGATCGGCCGAGGCGTCGATCGTCCACGTCGCCGACCACGCGCCCGCGGGCGACGAAGCGCGGCGCGGCTTGGACAGAAACCCCAGACCGTTCCCTGGCGGCGGGTTCCAGTACTCTTTGCCGACGACGACGTTCCCGTCGCTGCCGATCTTGCTGTCCCAATCGATCGTCTTGCCGGCGAGCGATCCCGGCTCCTCGGCGCCGAACTCCACGCCTTCGGTCTTGACGTCGGTGCCGAGCCCGTGGAAGAGATAATCGTGCTGCTTGCCGCCTTCGACGCGGAAGATGTCGATGAGGTAACTCGCGTCCTTCGACGCTTCGATCATCGCGATCGTGCGCTCGTAGCGCACGACGCCTTGCGCTTCGTAACACGCCGGGTCGTTGGCGCGCACGATCGACACGCCCGGCGAGCTGTAGAAATCCTCCAGCGTCCCGCCCGATCGTCCGGAACCCAGTTGCGGCGTCTCATCGACCAGCACGAGGTTGTGGCTGGCGGTGTTGTGCGCCCAGCCGACCTGCGTGTGCGTGCTGCCGAGGGCGTAGCCCAGGTCATACGTCATCTCGTAGCCGCGCGCGTAGACGTTGAGGTTCATCTCGTCGAGATGACCGTGATTGAGCGTCGGCCCGAAGCGCAGCGTCGCCGCCCGCGCGTTCGCGCCTTCGCCCCCGCGCAAGATCGCCAGGCCTTTCTGGCTGATGACGTCCGAAGCATCGAGCGGTCGCTCGGTCAGCGGATTTACCGGTCGCGGCTTGGGCTCATGCTCGGCCAGCAGATCGGCCTTGAGCTCGCGGGCGTGAAACAGCAGCCACTCCGCGATCGGGGTGTGCTCGCGCCACTGGTCGCCGCCGCCGGCGAGGATGAGCTGGTCGAGCTTTCCCGCCAGCGGCGGGTCGTCATCGCAGAACGCGCGCAGCCGCTCGAGATTGGCCATGTCGAATCGATCGATCGGCTGCGTCGTCGCGACGCGTTTCACGCTGGGCGCATCGTCCCCCAGGCTCGGTGGCAACGTCGCGCAGCGCAGCCGCGTGCGCGGGAGCAGGTTGAACATCTGGAACACCGGGTCGCGCGCCAGCTTGATGCCGCCCGGATGATGGGCGTCGGCATAGTTGGACAGGATCTGCGCCATGTCCATGTAGAGATTGCGGGCGTGATCGGAATAGAGCGTGGAGGTCTCGTAGTACTCACCGTCGCGATCGACATTGTTCGCGATCATCTGTTTGATGCCGCAGGGCCCGTCGGCGCTCCACGTCACATACTCCGGGATGCCCATCACCACGCCCACGACCATCGCGCCGCGGATGTAATCCGCTTCGCCGTTGTTGAGCGATGGGTCTTTTCGCGACAGGTCGTAGCAGTAGTTGGCGCCGTTGAGCAGCAGGTTCTGTTCGATGTTCTCGCGCCGCGTGACTCCGGACGCGCTCGACGGGGCCTTCAGCTCGTCGCCCATCATGAGGATGTCGTAGTCGTTCGCGTAAAGCACGAGCATCCGCGCGACCTGATACCACGGGCGGTTGAACCGTCCGCTCGGCGGGTTGGACGGGTAATCCCACGAGCCCTTGTCGCTGCTCGGATAGATGCGGGCGAGATTGTCGAGCAGCACCGCCGCCTTGTGTGCGTACTTAACATCACCGGTCAGCGCGTACGCGTGAACGAGACGCGTCAGCGCCGTCGTCACGGTATCGATTACGAAGCTGTTGTACGTCCCGACCCAGTAGAACTTCTTGCCGTCCTTGTCGGTCCACCCGTCGCCGGGATCCGGATGCGCCTCGTCCGGCAGGCGATGGCCGTTGACACAGCGGATGTGGCCGGGATCGTCCAGCGATGCGACCCCGCCCGCTCCCCACCACGAGGCGAGCGTCCCCCCGCAGATCGGGCAGCCGCTGAAACCGTAGGCGTAGCACGCGGCCGGCCCCGGAAGGATCTTGGCCAGCTCCTCATCGCTCCTGCCCGCCCAGACGTCGGCGTCCGCGATCAACTTCTCCGCCGCGGATTTCGCCCACGCGTACTTCTCGCGGTTGGCGCGGGCGCGGTCGATGTCCTGCTTGGTCAGGTAGACCGTCGGATGCTCGCGTCTTCCTCCGATCGTGAACTTCGTCGCCGGTGAAGCACCGAACGACGGGATCGCCATCAGCAGAACCAGAAGCAGGGGGGATCGATATCGCATCAGCACCTCATACCCGCGCGACCCTCGCGGCGCGCGCAGTCATGCTACAGTTTGAGGTGATGCCGGGTCGGCGAAAACTGATCTTTGCGTCGACTGCCACAGTGCTGGCAGCGATGGTGACGATCTCGATCGCGGCGCTCATGGTCTACTTGAAATATCACCCCGCGGAGTGGGTGCGGATCTCCTGGAACCTCTCGCCGACCGAAGACGACTGGTCCACGCTGCACGTTCAGCTCATCCGCTCGCATTTCACGCTGATCAACGAGCGGCAGACGCAGCCGGCGTTCATGGGGGAGTTCGTCGGAGACACGCCGTTCTCCCCGAATCGGACGGATCCGGTCGGCGTGAGGTGGGAGCGCTCGCCGCAGGCGCTGCCATGGCTCGGCGTCGGCCGCGGCTTCGGTGATTCACCGCCGCCGCTGGCGCGCATCGGTGTCGCGTGGCAACGCGACCAGACGCAATCGACGGTCTTCGGCAACTATCAAATCCGCCGCTCGTGGTTTGATTTGAATCTCTATCTGCCTCTAACGCTCATCGCATTACTGACGTCGTCGCTGGTGTTCGCAACGCATCGCGCGACGCTCCCGCACCGTCGCGCTCGAAAGGGACTGTGCACCACCTGCGGCTACGATCTCCGAGGCTCATGCGGCCGATGTCCCGAATGCGGCGTCGTCAATTGAAGACCAGCCAGAGGTCGAGCCTGCCAACGGACGTCATGCTGAGGTACTCCGAAGCATCCGGGTAAGGGCACGCAGATGCTTGGATCACCCGCTGCGCGAGTACCCAGTACCTCAGCATGACAAGCCCTGGAATGCTTCGGACGAATCACGGCGACAGCTTCGCCGGCTCGGTATCGACCACTTCATCGGGCGGCGGAGGCTTTTGCTTCTCGTGCGCGATCGCGCGGAGCGCCGCATCGACTTCCGCATTGATCTCCGCCCCGATCAGCAGCACCAGCGCGTCGAGATAGAAGAAGAACAGCAGAACGATCACCCCGCCCACCGCGCCGTACGTCTGCCCGTACTTGCCGAACGTGTCCACGTAGAACCGAAACGTCGCGCCCAGCAACGCCCACACGCCGACCGTGAACACCGATCCGGGCGAGAGCAGTCGAAACCGCTGCTTCACGTTCGGTCCGAAGTGATAGACCAGCGCGACCACCCAGAACAGGAACATCGCCGCCAGCCCGTAGCGGAACACCTGCCACAGCACGATCCAGAACGCGAATCGGTGCGGCGTGATCACCGGATCGCCGACGACGGATGGATGGGTTGCCGCCGGCGCGGTCGAAGCAGGCGACGTCGCCGAGACTTCCGCGGGCGAGGCGTTGGCGTCGGTCGACGCGTCGGAGGGCTTGGTAAGCCCCGTCTGCGCCAGCAGCCGATCCGTGCGCGTCGTCAGATAGTTCGTCACGACCGTGCCGACGGGAATCAGCACAATCACCGCGATGATCAGCGCGGCGACGACCAACGTGAGCATGATCGCCAGCGGCCGCTGCTTGTAGATCGGGCGCACGCGCGCCACGTCGTAGCAGCGGTCCATCGAGGACATGGTCATCGACATCCCGCCGCTCGCCGCCCAGATCGTCACGAACAGACCGATGCTCCAGATGCCGGTGATCCCTTTAGGCGGCTCATAGAGCAGGCGATTGAGTTTCGGTTCGACGTATTGCCGCAGCGTCACCTGCGCCTCGCGCGGGAGCTGGTGGATGACGGCTTCGATCTGCTCGCTCGCCGCCTGCTTCCATTCCGGACGCAGCAGCGGGATCAGCGAGAGCAGCACGAGGAAGAACGGGAAGACGGCAAAGAGCCAGGAGTAGGCAAGCGCCGACGCCCAGGTGAAGAGGTTGTCGTCGCCGATCTCGAACCAGACCTTTTTGCAATACCGCCACAGGCCCAGGTGACGGATCACGACAGGCACATCCCGCAGCTCGGCCATGCCGCAAGGTTGTACCCGCAAGCGCGCTCGCGGGCGATTCCAACGGCGGGAGCGTTTCATAGTAGAGTGAAAGGAGCGCGATGACCGCCGACGACAGCGAAAAGTTTCTCACCCAGTGCCCGGACTGCGGCTGCCGGGACCTGTTCATCCGCAAGGATTTCCCGCAGAAGCTCGGGCTGGCGATCGTGGTCGTCGCCGCGATCGCGTTTCTGGCGCTGGCGGCAAAGCGCGAGACGTTTTACCTGGGCGCCTGGGTGCTCGTGGTCGCGGCGGCGATCGACGCGATCCTGTACGCGATCGTGCCGAAGGTGACCGTCTGCTACCGCTGCCGCGCGGAGTTCCGTGACCGTCCGATCAACCCCGAGCACGAAGGTTTTGAATTAGCCGTCGGCGAGAAGTATCGGCAACATTCGTAACATGGCCGTCTCGGCCATGCCTGTTGGTTAGCGAGAATGCATGGCCTAGACGGCCATGCTGCGAAGGAATCAAATGCAACCGGTCGTCGCAGCGATGATGTTCTTGTCCGTCCTGTTCCCGCAGAAGACCTGGTACGCGCCGGACCAGCCGATCAACGTCACGATCAAGGCGCCGTCCGACGTCGCGCTGTTCATGACCAACTTCACCGGCAATGCGCTCGAGGCCAAGGCCGAAGTGCTCGTGCCGGCGGGGGAGAAGACGCTCGATGTGAAGACGCTCTTCCCGTCGATGACGACGCCGGGGACATACCTGCTCTACGCCGTCCCGCGCAACAAGCCGAACCGCGAATTCATCGGCACGCCGCTGGTCATCGAAGTGCTGCAGGACAAGCGGCAGGGGGCTCCGCCCGATGCGATGGCCGTCAAAGTGACGCCGATGTGCTACGCGATCCTCTCCAGCGATAAGGGCCCGCCGATGACGATCGCGCTGTACTACGACGTCGCGCCCAACACCGTCGCGAACTTCCTTTCGCTGTCCGAAGGCGGCTTCTACGACGGGCTCACGTTCCACCGCATTATCAAGGACTTCGTCATCCAGACCGGCGACCCGCGCGGCGATGGCACCGGCGGCCCGGGCTATCTCGTCGGCGCCGAGTTCAACGACCGCCAGCATCTCGAAGGCGTCCTGTCGATGGCCCGCGCCGGCGATCCCAACGAGGCCGGCGGGGCCATGCCGCGCTGCGAGTTCGCCAACTCCGCCGGCAGCCAGTTCTTCATCTGTCTGAATTACACCAACACCAAGCAACTCGACCGCCGCTACACCGCGTTCGGCAAGGTCATCTCCGGCATGGAGGCGGTGAATGCGATCGCGGCCGTGCCGGTCGTCGATGACGTCACCGGCAAACCCAAGGACCCGCCGCACGTCGTCAAGATCGAGGTCCGCCCGGTGACGGCGAAGGAGAACCCGTATCCGCGCCTGCTGGAGCAGATCCAACCCAGCCTGATCCCCGCCGCCGGCACCGAAAACCTGCCACCGACGACGCAAATCGCGCCACCGACCGCGCAAATCAGCGCACCCGCGACCGCACCGTCCGAAAAGCGGTAGCAGCGGAAGTATTGATAGCGATGTGGGGGGCCGGGCGGGCGCGCGGTTGCGCGAGCACGTAGTCCACGCGCCGCTCGCCCTCCACATAGCCCCGGGTTTGCCCGGGGGCTTCTGCATTTCGCGTGACGAAATGCTGAACGCAAATGCCCCCGGCTGAAGCCGGGGCTATGTAATGCGGTCACCGTGACGTCGCCACCGAAGCATCGCTCCCGCCTCCGCCGCCTGGCTATGATGGCACTGCGGATCGCCGCCCTGGTCTACGTGGGACTTTGCATCGTGCTGGCCGTCTTCCAAACCGCGATCATCTTTCCGGGCGCGGCGACGCAAGGCCGCGCCGATTGCGTAGTCCGCCGGTTCCAGGGGAGCGAACTGGTCGAGTTGAAGACGACCGATGGCGAGAAAGTCGTCGCGCTGTTCGGCCCCGCGATGACAGCGACCGGCACAGCGCATCCCGACGCGAAAAATCGCCCGACGCTCCTCTACTTCTACGGCAACGGCATGTGCATGGCCGACTGCGAAGGCGAGTTCCTCAAATTCCGCCAGCGCGGCTTCAACGTGATGGTCCCCGACTTCCTCGGCTACGGCATGAGCGGCGGCAAGCCGAGCGAATCCGGCGTCTACGCCACCGCCGACGCGTGCTTCGATCATCTGCTGTCGCGCGATGACATCGACCGGAAGAAGATCGTGCCGACCGGCTGGTCACTGGGCGCCTCCGCTGCCATCCACCTCGCGTCGGCCCGCAAAGTTCCGGCTCTCGTTGCCATCAGCGCCTTCACCAGCATGTCGGACATGGCGCGATGGCACTACCCGCTCGTGCCGGCAAAACTCTTCCTCCATCACCACTTCGAAAATGAACAGAAGATCCGGTCGGTCCGCTGTCCCGTGTTCATCGCCCACGGCACGCGCGACGGCATCATTCCGTTCGCGATGTCCAACCGTTTAGCCGAAGCGGCGGCCGGAAAGGTGACGAAGTACGACGTGACTGACGGAGATCACAACGACATCTATGACGTCGGCGGCACTGGATTGCTCGATGCGATCGAGAGGTTCGTCAACGAGAATGCCGCCGGCGACGACGCAGCCCCGCCGTCGCAGCGATGACGACCGTCGCGAGCGCGGAAGGCTCCGGCGCCTCGAACGCGCCCAGGTCCGGGGCCGGCCCGCTGAACGCCGTCCCGACGTTCATGCCCGCGTCGATCAGATTGCTCCCCGGCGCGAGGCGAAGGAAATCGCTGATCGGCAGCGATCCGTCCGCCAGGCGCGGGCCCATCGCGATCGCGTCGTCGAGCGAAAGGAAATCGCTGCTGTCAGCGCTGTAGAGCGAGCCGTTCCACGTGTCGTGATCATTGACCACGCCGGGAAAGATGTTGACGCCGTTAGCGCCGCCCGATCCGCCGAGGATCGAGATGTCGTTCTCCAGCACGTGCGCGTAGCTCTCGTCGAAGTTGAAGTTGTATCCGTTCCCGCCCGCGCCGTTGTTGTAGGCGGTGACGTTATCGACCGTCACGCCGTGCGCGATCGCGATGTAGGGGTTGCTGACGGAGGTGTCCACCGTCGCGTTGCCGTTCACGTCGATGCCGTTGAGACGATTGCCCCAGACCGCCAGGCCGCGCAGCACGTGGGTGCCGCTGTCGTGACCGAGCTTGAGACCATTGCCGTCGCCGGCCCAGGCGCTGTCGCCGAAGTTGTTGAAGCCGTTCTTGAACGACCAGGAGTTCTCGACGGTGACGCCGTGCGCGGCGGCCCAGAAGTCCCAGCCGTCGTCGGAATTTCCCCACGCGCGACAGCCGCGGAAGACGTTGCCGGCGCCGAGCTCACGGAACTTCGCCGCGAACCCGTCCGCGTTCTCGCCGTGGTTCGCCGGGTCGTAGTTCGCAAAGGAATCGGTGTTGAGGATGAGATTGTTCGCCGGCTGACGTGTGCTGCTGCCCGAGATCTGCAAACCGGAGTCCTGATTGCCCGTAACCTTCAGTCGATCGATCGTGTTGTTTGAGCCGGTGATGTTGACCCCGTTGTCGCGCGCGTTGCGGACGGTCAGGCCCTGGACCGTCCAGTAGTTGCCATCGAGCTGAATCCCCCGCGCTCCGCTTGCTTCTGAGGAGAAGTCGAGGACCGGCGCTTCGCCGGGATAGGCGAGCAACTTGTACGGATTGACGGCCGTGCCGAGCTTGGAGGAGCTGATGTTTAGAACGCTCGAGAGGTTATAGGTCCCGCCGCGCGCATAGATGGTGTCGCCCGGTTGCGCGGTGCTGATCGCCTTGGAGAACGTGGCGAAGGGCGAGCTGATCGCGCCGTTGTTCGAATCGCTCCCGCCGGTTGCCTGGACGTAATAGGTGTTGGCGCCGCAGGCGGATTGCGAAATCACGCCTGCTGCGATCAGCGCCGTGGCGCAAAGAAACCGTGTCGTCACGCCGTGAAATTTTCACCACGCAAGCCGACTTTGCGACTGCTTCTCATGTCATTTTTGAGCCTGATTATTGTGGGAACGCGGCACGCGCGCGCTGAAGCGTCGGATACCGTCGCAGCGGCACGGAGACGTCCCGTTCGTCCGTGCGCTCGACGATGAGCCGGCCGCTGGGGAATCTCAGTCCCACCGCGCGAATGTCACCGCTGCCTGCGGCGCGGTTGCGTTTGCTCCCGTTGCCAATGGGCATTCCAACGCCTCCCGATCGCATGTCATCCTGAGCGTACTCGCGAACGATCTGCGCAAGTGAACGCAGATGCTTCGGAGTACCTCAGCATGACGTCACGGGCGTGTGATCTTCTAAACACCCTCTCAGCATGACATACTCTGTTTGCCGAGGATGTTCCCGAATCACGACGCCTGGTTCAGATCACTTCCAACTGATCCTTCTCCGGCAGTTTCGGAAACGCCGCCGTCGGCAGCGTCTGATACCAGAACGCGACCGACGCGATATCATCCTGCAGCGGGAGATAGCGGCCACCGGATCGCCAGCCCAGCGCCTGGATGGTCACCTTCAGATCCTGCTTGAAGCGGATCGCGTCGTTGATGTGCCAGCGATACAGGCCGAAGCGCGTCTGCGAGACGTATACGCCGTCCGGGCGGATGACCTGCAGGCCGGTGTAGGGGGTGCAGAAATCCTGGTACTGCTTGGTCGTCTTGTTCTCGAAGTTGTAGGAGCCGCAGAAGTAGTCTTCGGTGCCGGTGCCGCAGATCGTCGGCCACTCCTTATCGCCGTCGAGATAAAACTTGATTTCACCTTCGCCCCACCAGCCGGTGTTGTTCACGCCCCACGCGAGGAACGTGCCGACGTAGTGTCCTTGTCCTTTTACGCCGTCGAGGATCGTGTAGACCTGCTTGTATGGGAGCGGATTGCTCCGGCGGAACTGCGCGTGGAGATAGGCGGCGTCATCCGCGACCGGGCCCAGCGCGTAATCGATCTGGTAGTAGAGCACTATCGATTCGGTCGCGATGTTCTCCATCGTGATCCGGCAGCGCTTGCGGAAGGGCATCGGCCAATAGCAGTTAAACGCGCTGCCGGGATTGACGCAGACCGCGAGCGACGAGATCTGCCCGTACGGCCCCCAGCCGCTGGCGAAAAAATCGCCGACGGGACACTCGATGCTCGGCTGCTTCTGATCGTCCCAGTAGACGCGGAGGATGCTGAAGCGATTGTGTCCGGTCGGTGTCATCCAGATGTGCTGGATTGCGCCGCTGCCCTGGATGTCACAGAGGGTGAACGTCTGTCCCGCTTCGATGCGCACGCTCGGCGAGACTTTCCATCCCTGGCCGAGGTCGTGGGCGGCGTGCTCGCCGGTCCCCTTTGTCGCCAGGCCGCCCTTGCCTTTTTCGCCGGTGAAATTCTCCGGGCTGATCGAGCGGGATTCGATGTCGCTGAGTTGATGAATCGTGTTGATGCCGGTGAAGAGTGGACTGGCCATGTGTGGCGGATGACCATATCGCCGTGGGCGCGCAGTGAAAAGGCTGGACGCAACGTGGCAAAGAGCAAGGAGGCGAAGAAGACGGACTTGAAATTTCGAATCTGGGTTTCAAATCGGGATTTCTTTGCGACTTTGCTTCATTGCGCCTTTGCGTTCATCTTTGAAAAACTTCACATTTCTTCGGCTGGCGCAATTGTCGCGCAGACGCGAGATCGTATAATCCCGCCCCAAATGCAGGCGAAATCGCGCGGGCACGCGATCTCGCCACCGCATCGAACGGATTCCCCAACCTATCGCGCCCAGGAGGAGCGAAACACATGGCCGACCAAGCCGCAAATCAGGAGTTCCCCACCGTCCTCGGACCCGACGCCTCGTTCAAAGGCGAGTTGTCCTTCGAGAAGGGGCTTCGCCTGCAGGGCAAGTTCGAGGGCAAGATCACCAGCGGCGGACGCCTCCACATCGCGCGCGAGGCGCGCATGCAGGCGGACGTCGAGAGCGGCGCGATCATCGTCGAGGGCGAAGTGAAGGGAAACCTGACGGCCAACGACCGCATCGAGCTGAAGCAAACCGCCCGGCTCGAAGGCGACCTGCGCGCGACCAAGCTGACGGTTGACGAAGGCGCCGTCTTCAGCGGCCACGTCACCGTCGGTCCGGACGCGGTGAAGAACCGTCCGCCCTCAGGCCGGCCGAGCGTCAGTGTCACCATGGGCCCCGGCGCGCAGCAGCAGCAGCCGCAGCCGGTGAAGTGATCGGTTAACGGATTTGCGATTTGCAATTTGCGATTTGCGATTGGAAATCTCTTCAATCGCAAATCTAAAATTGCAAATTGCAAATCCACGCGCCCATGGCTGCGACCAATCCGACATCTTCCTCGCGCTCCGACGATCGCCACACGATCACCTGCCTCTTCTGCCACAAGCCGCAGGAAGTGGCCCGGCGGGCGATGAGCATCACCTGCAAGTTCTGCCACAAGCCGCTCAAGCTCGAAGACGTCGCCATCAAGACCTACGAGGCCCGCCGCGCCATCGCGACGTGCGGCGTGGTCACGGTCGAGAAAAAAGGGAGCGCTGTCACCGACTCGATCAAGTGCGGCGGCCTGATCGTCCGGGGAAAAGTGAAGGGCGTCGTCGAATCGCAAGGCCCCGTGCTCATCGGCCCCGAGGCGGAAGTGAAAGGCGACGTCACGGCGCCAACGCTTGCTGTGGGCGCGGGCGCGGTGCTCGAAGGTCAGTACGAGATTGGACGAAAAGAAGAAACGCCAACGTCAGAATCTGAACACTCGTAGAAACTTCCGACGGTCACAACGCAAAGCCCCGGGATTGCAGTCCCGGGGCTTTCGTTCATCGATCGAGTTGCGCGCGCGCCAAGTCGATGATGGATTCCGGTTGCAACCAGCGCAGACAACTCTGATGCGAACACCTCCGCGAATAGCACGGGCTGCACGGGATGTCGATGCGGATCACTGCGTCGTCGCGGCGATAGGGCCCGGTGCGGATCGGATTGGTCGGACCGAACGGCGTCACGAGCGCTTTCCCCAGCGCCGCGGCGATGTGCATCGGCCCGCTGTCGTTGGCGATGATCAGGTCCGCGCGCTGGAAGAGCGCGACGAGCTGCCGAAGTGTCGTCTTCCCCGCGAGGTTCAGGATGCCCAGACGCGCCGCGAGACCCGCTTCATCCGCACTGCCCGCCGTGACGGTCGCGAGTCCTAGTCGATCCTTCAACATCGCCGGCATCGCCGCGAAATGCTCGATCGGCCAGCGCTTGGTCGGCCAGTTCGTGCCGGGAACGAGCACGGCGAAACGTCCCATGCCGTCGAGCACGGCATCTACATGCTGACGATCTTCATCCGTGACGTGGAACGGGAATTCGACACGATTCGCATCGCACCCGAGCGCGGCGGCGATTTTCAGATAGCGATCCACCGCATGCTGCTCCGGCGAGCCGACGTGGATGCGATGCGTGTAGAAGACCGTCGCAAGCTCGCGCGCGTTTGCAAAACCGACCCGCGTCGCCGCGCGCGTCTGCCACGCCAGCCAGCCGCTGCGAAACAAGCCCTGAAGATCGATAACGAGATCGAACGCGCGCCGGCGGAGCTCTTTCTGAAATGAGAGCAGGCCGAAGAGCGACGAAGGTTCGCGCCAGCCGCGGCCGAAGCGTTTTCGATCGAAGCGGACTACCTCGTTCAGCATCGGGTGCCCGTCGAGCAATCCCGCGCACGCGGGCGTGAGCAGCCAGGCGATGTGCGATTCCGGCCAGCGTTTTCGCAGCAGGTTGAGGATCGGCAGCGTGTGTACGACGTCGCCGATGGCGCTGGGCTTGATGATGAGGATCCGCCGCGGGGGCGTGGCGAAATCGATCATGCGTCGCCCTCGCCATTGGTTCCCTCTCCCTCCGGCAGAGGGTGAGGGTCGGGGCGAGCGTCGAGTTGCTCATGCTCGCCCTCGCGCGTCAGCTTCGCGAACGGCGCATAACCCAAACACAGCTCCCGCGAATCGGCCGGCGTGTATTGCGGGTGCTCGCGCATGCTCCGCAGCAGCCGCTCAATCGGCCACATCGGCGGCGTGATCTTCCGGATGCCGTCCACGTCCACGATGATCGGCACGGGGCCGAGCGCAGGATCATCGGCGACGATCCAGTTGGTCGATTTCGAGTCGTACTGCTTCAGCCCCGTCGCTTCGAGCCGTCGCAGGGTGCGCCCCAGACGACGAAACAGGTCCAGCCGCGCCGCCGGCGTCAGCGCATCGAGATCGACGTCGCTCATCTGCTTGCCGCTGACGCGCTCGAAAACGACAAGGCTGTCGGTGACATAGCCGAGCGATCGTTTCTCCATCACGAGAAGCGGCCAGGCGGTCGGTACGTCGCGGACGACGAGCGACCAGGCCTTCCTCCACGCCCGGCTCG
>JAICTV010000269.1 GCA_025936175.1 Phycisphaerae bacterium | reverse complement strand
CGCGGCCTGCTGCTGGTGCTCACGCTGGTGGTGATTGTGTTGTTGCTGCTGGCCGTCGGGGCGCTCGGACGCCGCAGCCGCGGGTGGCGTCGATCGAGGTGATGGAAAAGGCCGCCCGACGAACAATCAGCTCGCCGCGTCAACGACACCCCCCGCGCCGACACCGCCCGCGCCCACACCGCCCGCGCCGACACCAATCGAGCAGCCGCCCGCTGAAGTCACCGGCACGCCGGCGCCGTATCAGTTTGTAGCGGATGACGATGTGCTCTGGCGCCAATGGAAGTCCGGCAAGCGCGACGGGCCGTATTGCCCGAGCTGCTATCACGATCATCGCGGCTACGAGCAGATGCATTTCGCGGCGAACGTGTCGAACAGCCACGGCGGGCTCGATGAACAGTGGACCTGCGACCATTGCTCGTTCAGCCGCACGCTGCCGAAGACGCTGCTCGCCAAAGCGCGCCCGTAAAACGCGCCGGCGCGACAACTTCAAGGGAAGCGCGGTACAACACCACTCATGTCGCCGCAGCAAGAGACCTGGACTGCCGTCGATCGTTACTTCGCGGACTTGCTGATCCCGCACGATGACGTGCTCGATGAGGTGCTTCGCTCCAGCGCCGCCGCCAATCTGCCGGCGATCGCCGTCTCACCCGCACAGGGAAAACTGCTCCACCTGCTGGCGCGCGTGCAAGGCGCGCGGCGGATCCTGGAGATCGGCACGCTCGCCGGCTACAGCACGATCTGGCTCGCCCGCGCGTTGCCGCCGGACGGGACGCTCATCACGCTCGAGGCCGATCCAAAACATGCGCAGATCGCGCGGGCGAATGTCGAACGCGCCGGCCTGTCACGAATTGTCGATCTCCGTCTCGGCCGCGCGCTCGAGACGCTGCCGATGCTCGAAGCGCAGTGCCGGCAGACGCCGTTGGACCTGATCTTCATCGACGCCGACAAACCCGCGCTCGGCGACTACTTCGAGTGGAGCCTGAAGCTGTCGCGTCCCGGCACGGTGATCATCACCGATAACGTCGTGCGCGATGGCAAAGTGATCGACGCGAGCAACCCTGACGCGTCGGTGAAGGGCGTCCGCCGCTTCAACGAGATGCTCGCCAAAGACAAACGTGTAAGCGCTACGGCCATCCAAACCGTCGGGAGCAAAGGATACGACGGGTTCGCGATCGCGCTGGTGATCGCATCATCCTGATCGCGAAGCGCGTCGCAGAAAGGCCGGCCCTCGGCGCCGGGACCGCGCGCGACGCGCAAAATCCGCGCGGCTTTTGGCAGTTTCCCGCGCTTTCCTGTCCCCGATTGCTGGAATTCCCTCCGAGCGTCCGATAGAAACTGCGGCACCGGCATTTTCGGTCTTCGTATCGGATGGATCCGATCGCGGCCGATCCTGCTCGTCTTCGTCGTGCCGGCTCGCGCGGGAGCAGCCTCATTCGCTTCCCGACGAATCAAGAGGGCCACGGATGGCATATCCATCGATCGCCGCGCCGCGCGGGAACCGCCGCTGGGTGACTTTCTTCGCGCTCGCGCTGCTCCCCTTCATCACGACGACGGGTTGCCAATCGACGCAGCGCCCGATGATCGCGCACCTTCCGCCGCCGACTTTTGAAGGGCCGAAGATCGTCGCGCGGCCGGCGACGCCGCCGAAGACCGAAGCGCCGCTCGCCTCTGCGACTCCATCCGGCCCGCGCGCGTGGGTGCCGAACGTTCCGCCGCGGCCCTGGCGGTGGATCGTCATCCACCACAGCGCCAGCCCGACGGGCTCGATGGCCGTCTTTGACAAAGAGCACAAAGCCAAGGGCTGGGACGGCGTCGGCTATCACTTTGTCATCGGCAACGGCACGAACACCGGCGACGGGCAGATCGAGGTCACGCCGCGCTGGCCGATCCAGAAGTGGGGCGCGCACGCCAAGACGCTCGACAACCGCTTCAACGAGTACGGCATCGGCATCTGCCTCGTCGGCAACTTCGATCAGGAACGTCCGACGCCGGCGCAGATGAAGAGCCTGGCGACGCTCGTTGCGTACCTGATGCAGACCTATCACATCCCGTCGCAGAACGTGCTCGGCCACCGCGACACCAAGCCCACCGATTGCCCGGGTCGATGGATGAACGTGAGCACCGTCCGCCAGCTCGCCACGCGCAACATCCTTACCGCCGGCGGCGCCGTCGAATCGGATCGCGCGCAGGCGGCGGCCGGGACGGAACTGCTGAACGAAGTGACGCGCTGATGCCGCGCATAGCGTCGAATCCCGCGACTCGCCCGATGATTATCCGGATTTGCTCGCCGCCCGCGTCGTCGGCTGCGTTGCCGCCGGCGCTTTCATCACCCGTTTGAACGCGATCCCCTGCCTGGCGAGCGCGGCGCGATACTTTCCCCCGAGCTCTTGATCGCGCCGGCGAATCTCTTCCCAGCTCAACACCGGCGACCCTTTCGCGAAGCTGGACGCCATCTCTTCACTTCCCTGCGACAGCGCGAATTTCATCGCCCAGGCGCGGCCGCTCAGCACGAACCGCGCGATATCGGTCGGCGCACCTGCGTCCAGCTCGGTAACGTCGATATCGTGCTTGAGCCGCTCGGTATCCGGAAAGACCAGCGCCGCCTCGGGCACCGCGTTGCCGATGCAGGTCGCGTGAAACTCCATCCGGTAGAACCTGTCGCCCTTGCCCAGCGACATGAAATCGAACCGGCTCGGATCGCTCGGATCGCGCATGATGCTCTCGATCCCGCTGCCGCCGGGACGTTCCGCCGCGAACAGCTCACGGTCGGCCGCCGACTCGATCTTCCGCACGTTCGACGAGGCCGCGTCGTCGGCGCCGTCGTTTGGGCGGCCGTCGCGTGAACCAGAGCGAACAACGAATAGAGGATGACGAGCGCTGGCGCTCTCATAATGCTCCAGAGACGCCGAGCTGCGGCGCGGTGCGGGATCAAAAATCGGCAATGCCAAACGGCACGAGATCTTCAAGCCGCCAATTATTTTATCGTGTTTTCTCGCGGATTCTCGCAGGACCGCCTCGGACGTTGCACGTTCGTGATCACGTTCGTGCAATCGCTCCGGAGAATGGGAGGGAGCGGCTCAAATGACCACGCAACACCGACCGTTCGTCGTGACGGGACAGATCTTCAGAAATCTTCAGTTTTGTTCAGAAATGTTCAGTGGCGTTCAGTGCAACGCGCGAATATGCGAAACGAACCCAATCGCACATTCGAGCGCGCCAAACATGAACGGCCACCGGTCGGGTGAGGACCGGTGGCCGTGCTTGGGACCAGAGCAAAGCTGCGAAGGCGAGCTACTGGATCAGGATGTTGATCCCGCTCCCGCCGTTAAGGGCGTCGGTGCCGTTGGCGCCGATCAGGATGTCGTTCCCGCTGCCGCCCAGCAGCGTGTCGTTGCCCGCGCTGCCGAGGATGACGTCATTGCCGCTGCCGCCGTCGGCGGTGAAGGTGATCACGCCGGCGCTCAAGTTGAGGGCGTTGATCAGGTCATTGCCGGCCAACGACTTGACCGTCAGCTTGTCGGTCGCTTCGGCGCCGGTGATGCTGACCGTGGCCGGCAAGCCGGTCACGTCCACCTCGGAGCCGCCGCTGAAGAGCGTCGACGATTGCACGTTGATCACGTCGTCGCGATTGCGTCCCTCAACGGTCACGCTGTCCTGCGCACCGTCGCCGGTGCCCCTGAGCTGCGCGCCGTCCAGGTTGAGGTCCACTTGCGTCACGCCGGTGCCGGACAGGTCGTGGATCGTGACCTTGTCCGCGCCGCCGAAGGCATTGAACTGGACCGCTTCCAAGCCGTCGGTGTTCATCACGATATTGCCCTTGTCGCGGGTGAAGCGCAGGTGGCCGTGCTGGTTCGACAGGTCGATGGTCTCGTCGGCGTCGTTGCCGTTGAAGATCATCGCATCGCCCCCGCCCTGACCGTGGACGATGTCCGATCCATCGCCGGGGTCCCAGACGAAGGTGTCCTTGCCGTTGCCCAGGAAGGCGATGTCGGTGCCGCCGTTTCCGTCGATGACGTCATTGCCGTCGCCGCCGATAAGCAGATCGTTGCCGTCGGTGCCGTTGAGCGTGTCGTCGCCGGCCTGGCCGTTGATGACGAACGACATCACGCCGGCCAGCCCGGTGCCGCCGAGGAAGGTGTCGTTGCCGTCGCCGGCATTGAGCACGAGCGATTCGGAGGTACCGATGTCGACGGCGAAGGGGTTGGGCGTGGCGTTGGTGCGCTGGAAGAAGACGCGCCCGTTGATGAGGTCGGCCTTGAAGGTTTCACCCGCGGCGCCGCCGTTGACCTGGACGGTGTCGAAACCGTCGCCGCCGTCGTTGGTGTCGGTGCCGTCGCCGGGGTTCCAGATCATGAGATCGTTGCCGGTGTCGCCGAGGACCGAGTCGGTGCCGACGCCGCCGGTGATCGTGTCGTTGCCCGCGCCGCCGTGCAGACTATCGGCGCCGGCCATGCCGAAGAGACGATCGTTGCCGTCGTCGCCGCTGATCACGTCGTTGCCGGAGCCGCCGGTGAGGGTGTCGTTCCCGCTTCCGCCGGAGAGGCTCGCGGCCGGGAGAACGCCATTGGTCTCATCGAGCGCCAGACGATCGCTCCCGCCGAGCCCGAAGACGTGGATCGAGTTGATCGTGCCGACCGTCGCAGGCGAGCCGGTGATGGCAACGCCGCCGTTGTTCACTTTGAGATTGCCCGCGACGTCGCGGGAGACGGTGATGGTTTGGGGATTGAGATCACCCACCACCGTGAGCACGCCGCCGGCGGCGGACGCCGTGACGGCGAACATCTGCCGCGACTCCAGCGGCTCGATCGCGCCGAAGGTGACGACGCGATTCATCGGTCGTTGCGCCCGGAGGCGGCGGGGCGAGGCGCTGAGGCTGGGCGAAACAGATCGAGACGAACTGCCAACTGCGGGGAACATGACGCTAATCCTTCCTCCGCCTTGCGGAGGCGTACGAACACGCCGGACGGCTGCGGCGAGCGACACGCGTCGCGCGATCTCACAATCGTCCGCAACGGAAACATCTATGACGTTTCCATTAAAAGCATTCACTTGTGAGCCGGGCGGCGGATGAGCGATTTGTCGTTGCGCTTCCGTCGGGGCTCTGCGAATGACAACCCCCGGGCGCGCACCCCCCTGAACAGGTCTATGCCGCCAAGCGGACGGGATCGGAGGCGAAAGCGCGACCGTCGATCGCGCAAATGATGACGGTCAAAGGAACTGCGGCTCACCGCGCATGGCAGCGGCGCGCCGCGCCGCTCGCGCACCAACCCTTCATCCGCTGCAAATCCTGCACAACGAAGGGCGTCGCGGGCGCAGAGCGCCCCGCCGCGGGACTGCTTGAATCCCGACGTGCGACGGCTACACTTATGCGTCCGGTTGAAATCCGGGGTGTGGCTCAGCTTGGTAGAGCGCTTGGTTCGGGACCAAGAGGTCGCTGGTTCAAATCCAGTCACCCCGACTTAACCTTTTGAATTCAATGCACTTGGAAATGAGGGCGTGCGACCCCTCGTCCTTTGGGGCAGGTTTTGGCGCAATGCGCCTGTCCGATGAAGCGGGATCCGGTTCTCGCGCGACTTGGAAAAAGGTCTTCATGGTTAGTAGCCGCCGCGTCGGCGTCGGCGAGCATGCGAATTCTCACTCCACACCGTGAATCCCGCGTCCGTAGGGAAACAAAGCGGGGCCGGAAGCGCTGCCCGATGCGCCGCCGGCCCGTGAGAGCCTGCTCAAGAATCGATACCCGCCCTGTTAGTTAATCGAGTCGAGCAAGGAGTCGAGCTGCGCATTCGGTGAGATGCTCGCAGAAGAGAAAGCCGCCGCGGCGGTCCCGGGGGGTTGTGCGACGAACATCGAGCGGATCAGGTTGCCACCGTCGTCATTGCCGCCGGCGTAGATATTCCCGGTGGAATCGACAGTCAGCCCGGTGTAGGCCGCGTACCGTCCGTCGATACCGGTGTAATCATCGCTGGTGGACCAGCTTCCACCGGCGTTAGTGCGGATGACGGCGTTGGAGTAGGCGTAGAGATGGGCGAACACATCTCCGGCGAGATACATGTTGCCCGCCGCGTCGGCGCCGAGCGCATAGGGCAGTGCATCCATAAACGAATCAGGAAGGAAATCATCCACGGTTGACCACGAGCCGCCGTTGCCCGTCCCGCTTTTGCGCACGAGCCAGCGATCCGCAGACATGTAGGAAAAGCCGGTGTAGTACTGGTAGTCACCGACACCGGCGACGTAGACATTTCCCAAACCGTCACCCGCGACCGAATATGCGAAGGCCGACGCTCCCCCGTAGTTGAACTGATCGACCAGCGACCAATTCGAGCCGCCGTCGCTGCTCTTGAGCACGTCCCAGTAATCCGCGCTCTTGCCCTTGGCCGATGCAAAATTTGAGCCGACGACATAGATGCCGGCCGACGCTCCCTTATCGATGACCGCGATG
>JAICTV010000317.1 GCA_025936175.1 Phycisphaerae bacterium | reverse complement strand
TCCATGAAAAATCGTCGCGGATTGCAGTTTCGTGATCACGTTTGTGCAATCGCGCCGGAATAAGGGGAGACACTGCGCCATGACTCAATGCATCATCCAACGACCTGGGACCTCGCATTCAGGCGCGGCGTTGACGCCGCGCGTCAGGGCCGCTCTCGCTCGCGCCGAATTGTGCGGAACGAAGCCAACGGCGCATTCGAGCGCGCGCTGCGAAACGAACCCGATCGAAGCCAACGCAAAACCGCGTTTTCGGCTCAATAATGCGGAAACGAGTCGTTTCCCGCACGCGCGCCGGTGCAAAACGAACCCATCGCGCTGCCCCGCAAGGACTCGCGCGGGTGCAAGAACTAACCCAACGGCACATTCGAGCGCGCGCCGTCTCGCATTCCTGCTGATCGCGGTGCTCGCGCTGGCCGCGCAAAGCCACGCCGCTCCCTCCACCCGCCCCAACATCGTCCTGGTCATCTCCGACGACCAGCGCTACGACTGCCTCGGCGCCGCCGGCAACCCGAACATCGTCACCCCGGCGCAGGACCGCCTCGCGAAGGAAGGCACGCTCTACCGCCAGGCGACGATCCACGTCCCGCAATGTTCGCCCTCGCGCGCGACGCTGCTCACCGGCCTGGCGCCGCATCAACACGGCTGGTACTCCAACCAGGCGGCGGAATCGAAGCGGACGGAATCGGGATCGTTCTCCAAGCTCCCGATGCTCCCCGCGCTCCTCAAGGACGCCGGCTATCAAACCGTCTTCGTCGGCAAGTGGCACTTGCAGCTCGAGCCGTGGGACGCCGGCTTCGCCGACGTCCGCACCTGGCTTCCCGGCGGCGGCGGGCCGTATGAGGATGCCAGTCTCGCCCACGGCAATTCGCGCAAGCGAACGACGCAGAAGGGCTTCATCAACCAAATCTTCGGCGAAGACGCCGTCGCGTTTCTCAGCAGCGACGCCGCGAAAAATAAACCGTTCTTCCTCTGGCTCGCCCTCACCGCGCCGCACATGCCCATCCAGCCGAACCCGGCGGACATCCAGAAGCTCTACGCCGGCAAATCGCGCACCGAGCTCGCGCCGCCGATGTTTCCGAAAGAGAAGGCGGAGCTGGGCGACTGGCAGCACTACTACGAAGCCTGCACGATGGCCGACCGTCAGCTCGCCAGCGTTCTCGATGCCCTCGATCGCGCCAAGCTCGCCGACAACACGGTCGTCATCTACCTCGGCGACAACGGCTTCATGATGGGCGGCCGCGACATGTCCGCCTACGGCAAGGGCAAGCGGCCGTACATGGGCAAGGTGTTCCCGTTTGAGGATTCGGTGCGCGTCCCGATCATCATGCGCGCCCCCGGAGCGAAGGCCGGTCCGAGCGATGCGCCGATGTCGAGCCTCGATCTTCCGCCGACGATTTTGAGCTACGCCGGTCTGACGCCGCCGGCGAAGTGGGCGGGACGCGATCTTCATCGTGCCGACGAGATCAAGGAATCCGTCTGCGAGTTCGCCGACAACGAGAGCGACAAGTTCGGCGACGTCGCCTACCGCCTCGTGCGCACGCCGGACGCGAAGCTGATCGTCTGGGAGAGCAAGGGGCGCAAGGACGAGCTGTACGACCTGAAGAACGATCCGCGCGAGACGAAGAACCTGATCGACGATCCCGCCGCCGCGGAGATGAAAGCCGACCTGCTGTCGCGGCTGAAGAAGTGGATGGCGGCGACGGAGGATCCGGCGTTAAAGTGGCCGCACATTTCATCAGACACGAAAGGTTCCGCACAATGAATCGCTGGAGTGCATTGGTGTTGGCGCTGCTGCTCGTCGTCGTTGCCGCGCCGGCGCGCCCGGCGCGGGCGGCGGAGCGCAAGCCCAACATCATCATTATCCTCGCCGACGATCTCGGCTACGCCGACGTCAGCTTCGACGGGCGGCGGGAGTGGACGACGCCCAACCTGCACCGTCTGTCGCAGGACGGCACGATCTTCCGCCGCTGGTACACCGCCGCCGTCGTCTGCGCGCCGTCCCGCGCGGCGCTGATGACCGGGCGGTACAGCATCCACAACGGCGTGTGCGGGAACGGCTCGCTCGACCTGCCCGGCGAAGAGGTGACCATCGCCGAGGCGCTCAAGCAGAGCGGCTACGCGACCGCGCTGTTCGGCAAGTGGCACCACGGCGCGCCGCGGCCGGGGCAGAAGGAATACACGCATCCGATGGATCAGGGCTTCGATGAATTCTTCGGCTTCACCGACGCCGTCCACGCGTGGCAGAAATTCCCCAAGGAGCTGTGGGAAGGCCGCGAGTTGCGCCCCAGCAGCGGCTACGCCGACACGCTCTTCACCGATCGCGCGATCGACTTTCTCAAGCAGCACAAGTCCGATCCGTTCTTCCTCTACCTGCCGTTCATCTGCCCGCACGGCAAGCCCGAGGCGCCGCAGGAGGAGATCGACGCGCTCAAGGGGAAATTCCGCGAGACCGATGAGAACAACCCGCAGAACACGATCTACGCCGCCGAGATCATCCGCATGGACAAGGACATCGGCCGCGTGCTCAAGACGCTGGATGACCTCGAGCTGACGCGCGACACCATCGTGATCTTCAGCTCCGATCACGGCGCGACGTTCGAAAAACTCGCCGGCACCGGGCCGATCTATTTCGATTCCAATCGTCCCTTCCGCGGGCAGAAGCGCACGCTGTGGGAAGGCGGGATGCGCGTGCCGGCGGTGGTGCGCTGGCCCGGTCACGTGCCCAGCCGCACCGAGACGCACGAGATCATCCACAACTGCGACGTCTTCCCGACGTTGCTCGCCGCCGTCGGCGCCGCCGTCGATCCGGCGTGGAAGCTGGACGGGAAGAACGTCCTCGACGCGTGGAAAGGCACCGGCAAGTCGCCCGATCGCACGCTCTTCTGGGAATGGCGCGAGGGCGGAAACACGCAATTCGCCGCCATGCACGGCGAGCTGAAGATGGTCATCACCGGCGACAACAAGCCCGAGATGTTCGACGTCGAGCGCGACCCGCAGGAGCGGATCGACATCAAGGTGCCGCACGCCGCGGAGCTGAAGAAGATGCAAGAGGGACTGAAGGATTGGTTGGCGACGGAATCCGAAGCGGCGAAGCAGAAGAAGAAAGGCGCGACGTCCAAAAGCGCGGAGGCGGATTAATCATGACTCGTCTCGCCATCATGCTCGCAATACTCGCTTGCGTCTTCGCCAGCGGAACGCTCTGCGCGCAGACGACGCGCCCCAACGTCCTCTTCCTCGTCGCCGACGACCTCTGCGCCGACCTCGGCTGCTACGGCGCGCCGGTGAAGAGCCCCAACATCGACAAGCTGGCGTCGCGCTCCGTCCGCTTCGACCGCGCGTATTGCCAGTACCCTCTCTGCGGCCCGACCCGATGCTCGTTGATGTCCGGCCTGCGCCCCGATACCGTCGGCGTGGTCACCAACGGCCTGCCCGTCCGGCACAAGCTCAAGGACCTGGTCACGCTCCCGCAGCTCTTCCGCCAGCACGGCTACTTCGCCGCGCGGGTCGGCAAGATCTATCACCTCGGCATCCCGGGCCAGGTCGGCCAGCCGGGGCCGGACGATCCGCAATCGTGGGATTACACCTTCAACCCCAAGGGCAATGAGTTCCCGTCGCTCGACGACGGCGATCAGGTCGATCCCGATCCGAAGAACGGCCAGAGCTTCCGTCACAACCTGCTCAAGGGCGACGGCCACGATCAGCACGATTACCAGGCGGCGGATGAAGCGATCCGCCTGCTGCGCGAGCACAAGGACGGGCCGTTCTTTCTGTCCGACGGGTTCATCCGCCCGCACGTGCCGGAAGTGGCGCCGCGCACGTTCTTCGACCTCTACCCGCTCGACCAGGTCGCGCTGCCCGACGTGCCGGCGGACGAGCGCGATCACATTCCGGCGATCGCGTTCCACAACGCCAAGCCCGACATGGGCATGACGCCGCAGCAGTGCCGCGAGTCGATCCGCGCCTATCGCGCTGCCACCAGCTTCATGGACGCGCAGCTGGGCCGCGTCGTCGATGAGCTGCAGAAGCTCGGCCTCGCCGACAACACCGTCATCACCTTCATCGGCGATCACGGCTACTCGCTCGGGCAGCATCACGCCTGGCAGAAGATGATGCTCTTCGACCGCGTCGCGCGCGTGCCGATGATCATCTGCCCGCCCGGCGGCAAGCCCGCGGCGGCGACGACTTCGCTCGTGGAGTCGATCGATCTCTACCCGACGATCGCGCAGCTCTGCGGCCTCACGTCGCCACCAGCGGTGCAGGGGAAGAGCATGACGGACTTGCTCAAGGACCCGTCAAAGCCTTTCAAATCCGCCGCGTACACGCAAGTCAATCGCGCCAATAAAGGCGAAGGCCGCTCCGTTCGCACCGACCGCTGGCGCTATACCGAGTGGACGCTTACCGGCGGCGAGAAGAGCGCCGAACTGTACGATGAGCGAGACGATCCGAACGAGACGAAGAACCTGGCGACCGCGCCAGATCGCGCCGACACGGTCGCGCAGATGAAGGAGCTCCTCAAGGAGCAACGTCAGTAGAGGGGGATGAGCCGATGCGACATCGACTCAGCATGCTCAACACGATCCGCGGCTCGCGCCTCGAAGGCTTCTACCCGCGCGGCTGGGACCTGAAGAAGATCGACGCCTGCTGCGCGATGACGCTGAAGCAGCTCACCACGCCGTCGAAACACTGGAGCACGAACTTCAAGGCAATCCCCGTCGATGCGATCGCGGATCCGATGGGCAACGCGATCGCAGACGAGATCGAGCGGTCGCGTAAGCGCGGCGAGCTGCTCGCGATGATGCTTCCCGTCGGCCCGGTGAACATGTACCAGACCGTCGTCCGCCGCTTGCGACGCAGCGGTACCAACTGCGAGCACGTGACCACGTTCGACATGGACGAGTGGGCCGATCGCGACGGCAACTCGATGCCCGGCCACCAGCCC
>JAICTV010000094.1 GCA_025936175.1 Phycisphaerae bacterium | reverse complement strand
TCGAGCTGCCCCGCGCCGCGCTCAGCGCCGGCATGTCGTTCCGCGTCGAGCTGATCGACACGTGGAACATGACGACCGAGCCGGTCAACGGCGTCTTCAAGATCATCCACGACGCGACGTATCGCTATCACGCCGAGGGCTTGAAGAAAGTCACGCTCCCCGGCAAGCCGTGGATGGCGCTGCGCATCCGGCGGGTGGCGGGCGACGCCGTCACTTATCACGACGAAGACGGCAAGCGGATCTATGGCGAGTAGACGGCCGATCGTCGCGGCGATTTTGCTGGCGACGGTGGTGCTGTCGTCCGCACGTTTCGCGCGCGCGACCGTGAAGGTCGAATGCGCTGACGACGCGTCGCCGCGCGTTCGCTACGGCGTGATGAAGCTTCGTGACGCGCTCTCGGCGGAGTTCATCCGCGAGGACGGCAAAATCATCGTCACCAGCCTCGGCCGCGCGACGCCGCGCGAAGGCTTCACGATTGAGTCGACGCCTCAAGGCTCGATCGAGATTGCCGGCAACGATGATTCCGGCGCGATGTACGGCTGTCTCGACCTCGCGCGGCGCATCCGCACCGACCGTCGGCTCGTCACCGACATCAAATTTAAAGACGCGCCCGTCATGGTCCTCCGCGGCCCCTGCATCGGGATGCAGAAGACCTACATCCTCCCCGGCCGCAAGGTGTACGAATATCCTTACACGAGCGACCTGTTCCCCTTCTTCTACGACAAGAATTTCTGGACCGAGTACCTCGACTTCCTCGCCGCCAATCGCTTCAACACGCTCTACCTCTGGAACGGTCACCCCTTCGCGTCGCTGGTGAAGCTGAAGGACTATCCGTACGCGCTGGAAGTCACTGACGAGCAGTTCGCGAAGAACGTCGAGATGTTCCGCTGGATCACAAGCGAGGCCGATCGCCGCGGCATCTGGGTCGTCCAGATGTTCTACAACATCCTGCTCAGCAAACCCTTCGCCGAGCACAATCATCTTTCGACGCAGCTCAAGGCACCGGACCCGATCGCGGCGGATTACACGCGCAAATCAATCGCGGAATTCGTCAAGCAATACCCCAACGTCGGCCTGATGGTCTGCCTCGGCGAAGCGCTGCAGGGCATCGACAACCAGAAACAATGGCTGTGCGAGACGATCCTGCCCGGCGTGAAGGACGGCATGGCCGCCGCGGGACTCAAGGACGAGCCGCCGCTCGTCATCCGCACGCACGCGACGGATCTCCGCCTCTACATGGCGGATGCGCTCAAGGTCTACAGGAACATCTACACCGAGGCGAAGTTCAACGGCGAATCGCTGACGACGTGGGAGCCGCGCGGCAAGCGCCAGCAGGTTCACCTGGCGATGAGCCGGCTCGGCTCGACACACTTGATCAACGTCCACATCCTGGCGAACCTCGAGCCCTTCCGATACGGCGCGCAGCGCTTCATTCAGAAGTGCGTGCGGGCCGGACGCGATCGCCTCGGCGCAAAGGGTTTGCACCTCTATCCGCTGTTCTACTGGGACTGGCCCGATTCTCCCGATGCGGTCGAGCCGCCGCTCAAGCAGTGGGAGCGCGACTGGATCTGGTTCGAGGCGTGGGGCCGATACGCGTGGAATCCGGACATCGATGACGCGACCGATCACGCTTACTGGATCGCCCGCCTGTCCGAGATGTACGGGCCGAAGGAGGCCGCGGAGAAGATCCTCGCCGCGTACAACGACTCCGGCGAGTGCGCGCCGCGCATCCTCCGGCGCTTCGGCATCACCGAGGGCAATCGGCAGACGATGTCGCTGGGCATGACGCTCGACCAGCTCGTGCGTCCGGAGAAATACGGCGCGTTCGAGGAGCTGTGGGAATCGCAGTCGCCGCCCGGCGAGCGGCTGCAGGAGTACGTCGCGCGCGAGCAGAAGCATCAAGCGCACGAAGGCGAGACGCCGGTCTCGATCATCAAGGAAGTGCGCGATTTTTCGCAGGCCGCATGCGAGGAGATCGACGCCGCCGAGCCGCTGGTGAGCAGGAAGAAAGACGAGTTCGAGCGGCTGAAGAACGACGTTCACTGCATCCGCGCGATGTCAGAGAACTACTCCGCCAAAGCCAGCGCGGCGATGTGCGTGCTGCGATACGACTACACCCACGACATCGCCGACATGGAGAAGGCGGCGGTGTATCTCGCCGAAAGCCTCGATCATTTCCGCGAGCTGACGAAGCTGACGGAACACACCTATCGCTTCGCCAACTCCATGCAGACGAGCCAGCGAAAGATCCCGCTTCCCGGCGGCAAGGACGGGAAGCCGGCGAACTATCACTGGTCGCAACTGCTGCCGGTGTACGAGAAGGAGCTGGCGGATTTTCGCGCGAAGGTCGAGTCGCTCAAGGGCGGCGGCGTTGCCTCGGACACGGGCGAAAACAAGCCGCTGCCGGCGGTCGCGTTCAGGACGTTCGACGGCGCCGAGACGTACACCGTCGAAGTCGGCGCAAAGGTGTTCGCCGACCGGCCGGAGACGATTTCTGCACTCGCGCCGGAGCTTCGCGGCCTGGTCGGCATCCGCGTCGGCGACGGCACGCAGCCGATCGAGTTCCAGGCCGCCGAGCCGGTGCAGGTGCTCATCGGCTACGTCAACTCCGACGATAAGCAGTGGCGAAAGCCGCCGCAGCTCGAGACCGATGCGCTCGCGGCCGAGCACGGCGGCACCGAGCCGATCATCCAGAACGCGCTCGCGATCCGATCGCTCCCGCCGGTCAACGTCTACGCCATGACATATGATAAAGGACGCCAGAAGCTCGATCCGCGCGGCGCCGGCCGATACATCGTCCTCGGCATGGTGCCGCAGTCCGTGCAGATCACCAAACGCGACGCGAAACAAGCTGCGGTTGTTAAATAATGACAGATGCACCAGAAATTGTCATCCCGAGCTGACTTGAGTCGTACGTCGGAGAGACCAAGCGCGAATGCTCAACGCTGACGCCTGCAAGCACTACATCGACCGCTTCAACGCCGACGATCAGGAAGACGTTGTCAACCTGATCCCCAACGCGTCGGCGTGGGAGTGGATGCGCGCGAATGTCCCGCTGCTCGACTGCCCGGACAAGACGATCGAGGAAATCTATTACTACCGCTGGTGGACGTTCCGGAAGCACATCAAGCAAACGCCCGCCGGCAAAGTGCTGACGGAGTTCATCCAGCCCGTGCGCCACGCCGGCGCGTACAACACGGTGAGCTGCGCGCTCGGACATCACCTCGCCGAGGGGCGCTGGCTGCGCGATCAGACGTTGCTCGATGAGTACGCGCGCTTCTGGTTCCGCGGCAACGACGGCCGGCCGCAGCCGCACTTCCACAAGTACAGCCAGTGGATCGCCGCGGCGATGCTCGAGCGCTCGCGCGTCACGGGCGATCGCGCGATCCTCATCGATCTGCTGCCCGACCTCGTTGCCGATTACGAGCGCTGGGAAGCGGAAAAACGCCGCGAGGACGGCTTGTTCTGGCAGTTCGACGTGTGGGACGGGATGGAAGAATCCATCAGCGGCTCGCGCAAGCACCGCAACGCCCGCCCCACCATCAACAGCTACATGTACGGTAGCGCCCTGGCGATCGCGGACATCGCCGAGATGGCAAAGCACGCGGAAGTCGCCCAGCGATTCCGCGAAAAGGCGGCGGAGCTCAAGCGACTGGTCGAAGCCAGCCTGTGGGACGACGACGCCCGCTTCTACAAAGCGCAGACGAACGAGGGCCCGCTCTCGGATGCGCGCGAGGAGATCGGCTTCATCCCCTGGTGCTTCGATCTGCCCGACAAAGGGAAGGAAGACGCCTGGAAGCAGCTCATCGACCCGCAGGGCTTCTGGGCCCCCTTCGGCATCACCACCGCCGAGCGCCGCCACCCGCGCTTCCGCTCGCACGGCGTCGGCAAGTGCGAATGGGACGGCGCGGTCTGGCCCTTCGCCACCTCGCAGACGCTGAGCGCGCTGGCCAATGTCCTTCGGCACTACGATCAATCGTTCGTCTCGCGCCTGCACTACCTCGAGGCGATGGACACCTACGCGCGATCGCACCGCTTCGACGGCAAGCCCTACATCGGCGAATACCTCGATGAGAACACCGGTGCGTGGCTCAAGGGCGACAACCCGCGCAGCCGGTACTACAACCATTCGACCTTCTGCGATCTCGTGATCAGCGGCCTTATCGGTCTCGTCCCGCGCGGCGATGACGTCGTCGAGGTAAACCCGCTGCTGCCGGAAAAGTCCTGGGACTGGTTCTGTCTCGATCACGTCCCCTATCACGGCCGCACGCTGACGATCACGTGGGACCAAAGCGGAACGCACTATTCGCGCGGGCGCGGCCGGGGTTTGAGCATCGCGGCGAACAACGAGGTCGTCGCGACCTCGCCGCAATTGGCGCGTGTCACGGGTGCACTCAAATGAAACCGCTTCCACTCAGCCTGCTGCTGCTCCTGCCGCTCGCGTGCGTCGGCGCCAAGCGCCCCGCGACGACCGCCGCCACGACCAATCCCGCGATCCCCGTCGATCAGCTTCTCGACGACCGCGGTCGCGTGGTGAGGCTGATTTACAAGACGAGCAGGCAAGGCGACCGCGTCCCCGACTTCTCCACCGCCGGCTACATGGCCGGCGACGTCACGATTCCGGACGTCGCAGTGAAGATCGTCGTCCCGCCAATCGACGGCGACAGCACGCCGCGCATCCAGCGCGCGATCGACTTCGTCGCGACGCTCGCGCCCGACAACCGCGGCATCCGCGGCGCGGTGCTGCTGCAAAAGGGCAAGTACACGATCAACGGCGGGCTGAAGATCGCCGCGTCCGGCGTCATCCTGCGTGGCTCTGGCTCCGTCGGCGACGATGCGACGACGCTTTTTGCCGCCGGCCACGATCGCCGAACGCTCATCACCATCGCCGGGAAGAATGATCGCTCCCTAGGATCATCGATCGCGATCACCGACGCGTACGTCCCGGTGAACGCGACACGCTTGCACGTCGCCGACCCGTCGAAATTCAAACAGGGCGACCACCTCCAAATCCGCCGGGCCTGCACCGCCGAGTGGGTCAAGCAGCTCGGCATGGACAACATGGGTGGCGAGCGTCACGGCTTCGGCTGGAAGCCCGGCACGCGCGAGATCACCTGGGATCGCACGGTCACGGCGATCAAGGGCGATGAGATCACCATCGATTCGCCAATCACGACGGCGATCGACAAGCAGTTCGGCGGCGGCAGCGTCGCGAGCTACGCGTGGCCCGGCCGGGTCAATCAGATCGGCGTCGAGAACCTGCGGCTGGAATCCGCCTTTGAAGAATCGAACCCGAAGGACGAAGCGCATTCGTGGTTCGCCGTAACGATGGAAAACGCGCAGGACGCGTGGGTGCGGCAGTGCACGATGACTCACTTCGCCGGCAGCGCCGTCGCGATCTACGACTCCTGCAAGCGCATCACCGTCGAGGACTGCAAATCCCTCGCGCCCGTGTCAGAAATCGCGGGCCAGCGCCGCCAGTCGTTCTTCACCGCCGGACAGCAGACCCTCTTCCAGCGCTGTCTCGCCGAGGACGGCCGGCACGATTTTTCGGTTGGCTTCTGCGCCGCCGGGCCGAACGCGTTCGTGCAATGTGATGCCATGCAAGCGCTAGATGACAGCGGGCCGCTCGACTCCTGGGCGTCGGGCGTGCTGTACGACAACGTCCGCATCGACGGCAACGCGCTCGACCTCTTCGACCGCCGCTTCCAGCTCCAGGGCGCCGGCTGGGCGGCGGCGAACTCGGTGCTGTGGCAATCCACCGCCGCCGAGCTGCGCGTCTACAGCCCGCCCGGCGCGACCAACTGGGCGCAAGGCTGCTGGGGCCAGTTCGACGGCAACGGCCAGTGGACCAGTTGCCGCGAGTCGGTCCATCCGACCAGCCTCTATTACGGCCAGCTCGCCGACCGCGTCGGCGTTGATAAGGCCGGCGCCCGCGCGGAGCTGATGATGGCGCCGTCCGATCCGTCGAGTAATCCGCCGATCGATCTCGCGCAGAAATTGATCGCGGCCTCGGTCAAGCCCGCGCCGCGCATGACCGACTGGATCGATCAGGCGTCCAAGCGCCATCCCATCCCGACCGACGCCGCGGGCGCGAAATCGATCGATGACCTCTCAACTTCCGAGGCGACGGCAAAACGCGAGTCGCATCCGATCGCGATCGAGAACGGCTGGATCATCCGCGACGGCGCGGTCGTCACCGGCATGCTCCAAGGCATCAAGTGGTGGGCCGGCGGCGTGCGGCCGTACGACATTGACAAGCCTGAGCCGTCGCCCACGCGCTTCGTCCCCGGCCGCATCGGGCCGGGATTAACAGACGATCTCGATCAGCTCACCGACGACATGCGTTCAAGCAATCGCGTCGCGCTCGATTACCACTACGGCCTCTGGTACGACGTGCGCGACGCCGACCACGAGCGCATCCGCCGGATGGACGGCGACGTCTGGCCGCCGTTCTACGAGTACCCCTTCGCCCGCAGCGGCACCGGCGTCGCGTGGGACGGTTTATCGAAGTACGACCTGACGAAGTACAACCTCTGGTACTTCGACCGCATGCGCGAGCTGGCCGATCGCTTCGACGAGAAGGGCCTCGTCCTCCTCAACCAGCACTTCTTCCAACACAACATCATCGAAGCCGGCGCGCACTGGGCGAGCTGCCCGTGGCGAAGCGCGAACAACATCAACAACACCGGCTTCCCCGAGCCGCCGCCCTACGCCGGCGACAAGCGCATCTTCATGTCGGAGCAGTTCTACGACCTGTCGAACAAGACGCGCCGCGACATTTATCGCGCGTACATTCGCAAGTGCCTGGAGTCGATGGCGGAGAACCGCAACGTCATCCATCTGACCAGCGCCGAGTTCACCGGCCCGCTGCACTTCATGCAGTTCTGGCTCGACACCGCCGCCGAGTGGGAGAAGGAGACCGGAAAGAAGCCGATCATCGGCCTGGCGTGCACGAAAGACGTGCAGGATGAGATCCTCGCGGACCCGGAGCGGTCGAAGATCGTTTCCGTGATCAATATCCAATACTGGTGGTACCAGACCGGCAGCGGCGAAGCGTACGCCCCGCCGGGCGGGAAGAACCTTTCGCCGCGGCAGCTTGAGCGCATCACGCCGCACAAGGGCTCGTCGTTCGAGCAGGTCCTCCGCGCCGTGCGCGAGTATCGCCAGAAGTTCCCCGACAAAGCGGTCATCTACACGGCCGACGGCGACGATCGCTTCGGCATGGCCGCGCTCGTCGCGGGCGGATCGCTGGCGCAGGTCCCGCGAAAGCTCGATCCCGAAATCCTCGCGGCGGCGACTAGAATGAAGCCGGTCGATCTGCGTGCCGCGGGCGGCGCGCCCGCCGGCACCGCAGCCATCGGCGATGCGAGCACCGGCACGTATCTCGTCTATCTCCCCGCCGGCGACGCGTCGTCGCTCGGCAAGTTCAAGTCGCGGCGGATTGACAACAACGTCTTTTTCCTGACCCGATGAGCGAAACGTCTTCGTCCAAGTTCGCGAAGCTCCATGCGCTCCCGCTCGGCGAAGCGCGCTGGACGAACGGCTTCTGGGCCGACCGCTTCAAGCAGTGCTGCGAGGTGATGGTGCCGGCGATGCACCGGCTCATGACCGAGACCGAGCGCCCGCGCTACCTCGGCAATTTCGAAGTCGCGCTCGGACTGGTCGAAGGCCGCCATCGCGGCCCGAAATGGAACGACGGCGACTTCTACAAGTGGCTCGAGGCCGCCGCCGCGACTTATGCGTTCACGAAGGACGAGCAACTCGATCGTCAGATGGACGAAGCGATCGACCTGATCGCGCGCACGCAGGAGAAAGACGGCTACATCCACACCGACGTCCAGATCGCGCAGCGCGCCGGCAATGCGGAGGTCAAGCGCTTCGGCAACCCCATGGACTTCGAGATGTACAACATGGGCCACCTCATCACCGCGTCGATCATCCACAGGCGCGCGACGGGAAAAGATTCCCTGCTGAGCCGCGGCCTTGAGGCCGCGGATTTTCTCGCGAAAACCTTCGATCACCCCACCCCCGAAATCGCGCGCCACGGGATCTGTCCCTCGCACCTGATGGCGCTGGTCGAGCTCGCGCGCGAGACAAACGACAGGACGTACCTCGACCTCGCCCTCAAGCTCCTCAACATGCGCGACCTCGTCGCCAAAGGCGACGACGACAACCAGGACCGCGTCCCGCTGCGAAAGGAATCCCGCGCCGTCGGCCACGCCGTCCGCGGCACCTATCTCTGGGCCGGAGCCGCGGACATCGTCGCGGAAACGGGCGACACCACGCTCCTCGATCCCCTCCACCGCATCTGGGACGATCTCGTTCACCACAAGCTCTACATCACCGGCGGATGCGGCGCGCTCTACGACGGCGCTTCGCCCGACGGCGCGATCGATCAGAAGACGATCACGCGCGTTCACCAGGCCTTCGGCCGCGACTGGCAACTCCCGCACTCCACCGCGCACAACGAGACCTGCGCGGCCGTCGGCAACCTGCTCTGGAACTGGCGCCTGTTCCAGATCACCGGCGACGCGAAGTTCGCCGACGTCGTCGAGTGGACGCTGTACAACAGCGTGCTCGCCGGCATCAACCTCGCCGGCGACGCGTTCTTCTACACCAACACGCTGCGCCAACTCGATCCGCCCCCGCTCGAAACGCGCTGGCCGAAGCAACGTCAGAAAACGCTCGGCTGCTTCTGCTGCCCGCCGAACGTCGTCCGAACGATCGCGCAGGCGAGCACCTATGCGTACGCGACGAGCGATCGCGGCCTCACGATCGTGCTCTACGGCGGCAGCACGCTCGACACGCGCGACGTCAAACTCACCCAGGAAACCAACTACCCATGGAACGGCCGCGTCAAGATCACGGTTGATCGCGCTCCCTCGAGCGACTATTCGCTCTCGCTCCGCATCCCCGGCTGGGCGAAGTGCGCCTCGATCCGCATCAACGGCAAGGCGACGCCCGACTCCCCGCAGCCCGCGACGATCCACGAGATCCGCCGCACGTGGAAAGCCGGCGACGTCGTCGAGCTGGAGCTGCCGATGCCCGTTCGGATCGTCGAGGCGCATCCCTACGTCGAGGAGACGCGCAACCAGGTCGCCGTTCTCCGCGGCCCCATCGTCTACTGCCTCGAATCGGTCGATCTGCCCGACGGCGTTCGCGTGCTCGATGTCCGCCTGCCGCGCGACGCGCAGCTCACCGCGCGGCACGACGAAGATCTGCTCAGTGGCGTGACGGTCATCGAAGGTAAAGCAGTTTCGGATCCGAGCGGTGAATGGAAAGATCAACTCTACCGCGACTTCGCTTCAACGGCATCATCCGCGAAAGCGATCGACCTCCGCCTCATCCCTTATTACGCCTGGGACAACCGCGGGAAATCGGAGATGAGCGTGTGGCTGCCGTTAGCGCGATGATCACGAAAGCCGTCATCCTGAGCGGACTTCGGCGAGGTCAGTCGAGCCGTACGCCGCGAAGGATCTGGCGCCGAACGACGGATAACGCAGATGCTTCGGAGTACCTCAGCATGACAATGCTCAAGCAAATGGCCGCAGCAGCGGTGTTCACCCTGGTCGCCGCCGGCGTGTCGCGCGCCAATGACCTCAAGCTCTGGTACACCCAGCCCGCGCAGAAGTGGGAAGAGGCATTGCCGATCGGCAGCGGCCGGCTCGGCGCAATGGTGTTCGGCGGCGCGCCCGAAGAGCGCATCCAGTTCAACGAAGACACGCTCTGGACCGGCAAGCCGCACGACTACGTCCGCGCCGGCGCCGGCGATCAGCTCGACGCGATCCGCAAGCTCGTCTTCGATCACAAGGAGAAGGACGCCGAGAAGCTCGGGAAGGAAAAATTTCTCAGCGATCCCGTCCGCCAGAAGGCGTATCAACCCTTCGGCGACCTGCACTTGAAATTCGCCGGCGTCGGGGAGCCGCGCGACTACCGTCGCGAGCTTGATCTCTCCACCGCCGTCGCATCCGTCACCTATCGCGTCGGCGACGTCACCTTCAAGCGTGAAGCGTTCGCCAGCTATCCCGACAACGCGATCGTCGTCCGCGTCTCGGCCGACAAGCCGGCCGGCGTCAGCTTCACCGTCGCGATGACCAGCCCGCACAAGACCGCGACGACCAAGCCGCTCGATAAAAACACGCTCGCCATGAGCGGCCAGGTGCTCGATCCGACGGCGAAGGACGAACCGGGCATGAAGTTTCAGTCGCGCCTGCGCGCCGTCGCCACCGGCGGGAGCGTCGCAACCAGCGGCGACAGCATCAAGATCGAGAAAGCCGACTCGGTGACGCTCCTCCTCGTCGCCGCCACCGACTTCGTCAATTTCCAGGACATCAGCGGCGATCCCGCCAAGCGCTGTGAGGAAGATCTTTCGAAGATCGAGGGCAAAAGTTACGACGATCTCCGCGCCGCCCACGTCGCCGATTACCAGAAGCTCTTCAATCGCGTCGCGCTCGATTTGGGCGCGAACGAGCGCGCCGATCAGCCGACGGATCAACGCCTCAAGCAGCTCCGCTCCGCCGCCAACCCGTCCGCCAGCACCGCGAAGAACGCGCCGGTGCCGTCGGCGCTCGGCTCATCCGGCCTCGATTCCGATCCCGCCTTCGCCGCCCTCTTCTTCCAGTTCGGCCGCTACCTGCTCATCGCCTCCAGCCGCGCCGGGGATCAGCCGGCCAATCTCCAGGGCGTCTGGAACGAGAAGCTCGATCCGCCGTGGGAGAGTAAGTACACGACCAACATCAACCTCGAGATGAACTATTGGCCGGCGGAGGTGACGAACCTCTCCGACTGCACACCGCCGCTGTTTGATCTGATCGACGACCTTCGCGTCAGCGGCGCCCGCACCGCGCAGAAGCAGTATCACGCGCGCGGCTGGGTCCTGCATCACAACACGGACAACTGGCGCGGCACCGCGCCGATCAACAACATCGACGGCATCTGGCCGACCGGCGGCGCGTGGCTCTGCTACCACCTCTGGGAGCATTACCTTTTCACCGGCGACCGTGACTTCCTCGCCAAGCGCGGATATCCCGCGATGAAGGAAGCGTCGCAGTTCTTCCTCGACTCGCTGGTCAAGGATCCGAGCACCGGCTTTCTCGTCACCTGCCCGTCGTTCTCCCCCGAGCAAGGAGGCATGTGCGCCGGCCCCGCGATGGACATGCAGCTCATCCGCGCGCTCTTCGACGCGACGACCGAATCCGCGAACATCTTGAGGACCGACGCCGACTTCGCCGCACAGATCGCCGAGACGCGAAAGCAGCTCGCCCCCGACAAGATCGGCCAGCACGGCCAGCTCCAGGAGTGGCAGGAGGACGTCGATCAGCCCAACAACAACCACCGCCACATGTCGCCGCTCTTCGGCCTCTATCCGGGCGCGCAGTTCACCCCGATGAACGAGAAGCTCTTCGACGCCGCCAAAGTGTTATTGAAATGGCGCGGCGACGGGAGCACCGGCTGGAGTTATTCCTGGCGCATCCCGCTCTGGGCGCGCGTGCACGACTCCGACATGGCCTACCGCCAGCTCTCGTTGCAGCTCGGCAAGCGCACGCTCCCGAACTGCTTCGACCTGTGCGGCCCGTTCCAGATCGACGGCAACTTCGGCGCCGCCGCCGGCATCGCCGAGATGCTCCTGCAAAGCCACGTCCGCCCCAGCGACGACAAAAGTCTTTTTCAGGTGGAGGTTCTTCCGGCCCTGCCGAAAGCATGGCCGAAAGGATCCGTCACCGGTCTCTGCGCCCGAGGCGGATTCGACGTCGACGTCACGTGGGACGCTGGGAAGCTCACGAAGATAACGCTCCACTCGAAGCTCGGAAATCCGTGCACTCTCCGTTACGGAGACAAGACTATCTTGGCAAAGATTCAGGCGGGCAAGACCTACACGTTCGACGGCGAGTTGCGCCCGCTCCCTTCGTAGCATGGGCGTCTCGCCCATGCCGCCTCGATCGCGCACCTGTGCCACCAACAGGCATGGCCGAGACGGCCATGCTACGAAAGTAATGTCAACACCTCCCGTCATCATCGAAGGTCCCGAGCAATTGCAGGTCGATCCGACGCTCGCGGACGCCGGCCTGCCCCCCGCCGTCGGCGTGCGGAGCTTTCAGGTGTTTCGCGCGTCGAAGGCGGTGCCGCAAGTCACCGACGGCAAGGGCTGGACGTATCACCACCACGTGGACATGGCCTGCTGGAAGGGCCGGCTCTACGTCGGCTGGAATTCCTGCGAGCGCGATGAGGACGTCTGGCCCTCGCGCGAGCTGTACAGCACATCGCTCGACGGCCGCACGTGGACCGACCCCGTCGAGCTCTTCCCGCAGGGCGTCTCCACGCCGCTGCGGATGTATTTCTTCCGCGGCTCCAACGACCGCATGCTCGCCATCGCCGGCCACCGCACCGACACCGCCGACACCAGCGAGGACCGCAAGTGGCCGCTCGTCGTCAGCGAGATCCGCGCCGATCACACGCTCGGCGAGGTCTTCATCCTGCAAGGCTCGTCGCCGACGATTCCGATGTTCGACGCATCGCGCGACGACGGCTTCATGACCGCGTGTCGAGAACTGTTGTCCGACAACGTCTTCCTCGAGCAGCAGGACCGCGGCAAGCTCCTCGGCCCGCGCCGGATGAAATGGCACGACGCCAAATCTTGGCCCGCCGGCGCCGTCCCCGGCGACAGCGACAAGTGGGTCGCCGGCAAAGCGTATTCGTTCATCCGTCGTGGCGACGGCGTTCTCGTCGGCTTCTCCAAGATGGGCTGGGTCACCACCTCGCGCGACGACGGCAAAACCTGGGATCAGCCGCTCGTTCCGCCCACCCTCGTCACCGGCAAGGCGAAGGTCTGGGCGCAGCGGACCCGCGACGGCCGCTACGCGCTGGTCTACAACCCGTCACGGAAGAACCGCTTCCCGCTCGTGATCGTCACAAGCGACGACGGTATCCATTTCCGCGACATGCGCATCGTCCAGGGCGAGCTGCCGATCCAGCGCTACGCCGGCCTGCACCGCAGCATCGGCCCGCAGTACGTCCGCGGCATCTCCAAATGGTCCGACGACGGCTCGCGCGCGGGCGAAAAAGCGATGTGGCTTGCCTACAGCATGAGCAAGGAAGACATCTGGGTCAGCCGCGTCCCGCTGCCCGTCCGCGCCGACGTGCCGAGCGATGACGAGCCGACGGCGTGGAACCTCTATTCGCCCAAGTGGGCGCCGGTGACGATCGAAGGCGACGCGGTGCGACTGGAGGACCGCGATCCGCATGACTACGCGAGCGCGGCCCGCATCTTTGCAGAACACGGGAACGCGACCGTGACCTTCGAAGCGATGGCCGAGCAATCTGATGGCACGCTCGAAGTCGAAATCGCGCCAAAGTTCCTTCCGCCCGCGCCCCTCCGCAAGACGCTCCACTTCGACCGCGCCAACGCCTGGCAATCCTTCGCGATCGCCGCCCCGTCGCTTCACCGCGTCACCTTCCGCACCGCCCCGTATCGCGGCATCGGCGGGGCAAAGCCGGTCGATCCGGACACCGACCGCCCGCATGAGCGGGTCGTCTTCCGCGTCCGCAACGTTCACCCGTCCGCATGATCACCTTCACCCCCCAAACCAAACTGCTCTTCATCGGCGACAGCATCACCGACTGCGGCCGGCGGGAATGCCCGGAGCAGATCGGCAATGGTTACGTCCGCCTGATCCGTGATTCGCTGCTCGCAGCCTCGCCGGCGACCGCGCCGAGCGTCATCAACCGCGGCGTCAGCGGGAACAAGATCGGCGATCTCGAGAAACGCTGGCAGCGCGACGTGCTCGATCTGTCGCCGGACGTGCTGTCGATCTACGTCGGCGTCAACGACGTCTGGCACGGCCTGTTCCGCGGCCGCGAGGGGACGACGATCGACCGCTTCATCGCAGGCTACCGCGACATCCTCGCGCGGACGCGCGATGCGCTGCCGAACTGCCGGTTGGTCCTCTGCGAGCCCGGCGTCATCTGGCCGCCCGTGCACGAGGCGGGGAACGAGAAGCTCGCGCCGTTCGTGCGCGCGGTACAGCAGGCGGCGGCCGTCTTTTCGGCCGATCACATCGTCCCGCTGCACGAGGCCTTCAACGACGCCCGCGGCGCCCGGCCCGAGATCCACTGGACCACCGACGGCGTCCATCCCACCAGCGCCGGTCACATGCTCATCGCGCACACTTGGATATCCGCGGTGGCGCGTTCGTGATGACGACACCGCAACGCGATTCCGTCTGAAATCTGAAATTTCAAATCAAAGATCTCAGATTTTGCTCGGAAACACGCTCGCCCCGCCGGCGCGTTGCACGTTCGTGATCACGTTTCTGCAATCGCTGCGGAACATGGGACGAACGCCTGTCCGCTCTTTGACAATTCAAGCCGACATCCGCGGGCGCAACGCGTGCAACGCCATGCAACACCATGCAACCTGGTGCAACACAACTCGCGATTGTGCAAAACGAACCCACGCCGCCGGCTCGGCCGGGATCGTGCAACGTTTTGGACGGGAATTGTCACCGGCAAGGTGACAACCGTGCGGCGGGGTGATGATACTCTCCCCCTTGCCGATGCAGCCGATCGATTGGTGCCTGGTCATCGTCCCGCTGACGGTCGTGATGGCGTTCGCGCTGTACACGCGAAGGTTTGTCCGCAGCGTCGCCGACTTCCTCGCCGCCGGCCGCTGCGCCGGCAGATATCTGCTGGCCAACGCGCGCGGCGGCGCGGAGTCGGGCCTGGCCAGCTCGCTGGCGGTCTTCGAGACCATCTTCGTCGCCGGCTTCGTCCTGAGCTTCTGGGAGAAGATCCAGAACCCGATCGTGCTGCTGATCACGATCTCCGGCTTTGTCACCTACCGCCTCCGCGAGACGCGCGCGATGACGATGGCGCAGTTCTTCGAGATGCGCTACAGCCGGCGCTTCAGGCTCTTCATGGGGATGCTCGCCTTCGTCTCCGGCATCCTCAACTACGGCATCTTCCCCGCCGTCAGCGCACGCTTCTTCATCTACTTCCTCGACCTGCCGCAGACGGTTCATCTCGGCTCAGTTGGGATTAGTACGTTTGCGCTGATCATGGCGTCATACCTGTCGATCACGGTGATCATGGTCCTGGCGGGCGGACAGGTGACGCTGATGGTGGTCGACTGCATCGAGGGTCTGCTGTCGCATTTGATCTACATCATCCTCGCCGGCGTGCTGTTTGTGATCGTCGGCTGGCACCGGATCGTGGACGTCCTCGCCGCCGCGCCCGCCGGCTATTCGCCGATGAACCCGTTCGACGCGGAGAAGGTCAAGGACTTCAACTTCTACTTCATCCTGATGGGCCTGTTCATCCGCATCTACATCACGGGCGCGTTTCAGGGCCGCCAGGGTTTCACCGCCGCGGCGCGCACGCCGCACGAGGGACGGATGGGCGGCGTGCTCGGCGAGTGGCGCGGCTACGCGCGGCAGCTCATGCTCCTCCTGCTCGGCGTGTGCGCTCTGACGTTCCTGAACCATCCGAGCTTCGCCGGCCGGAGCGCCGCCGTGCACGAATCGATCAACGCGATCGGCGACGGCTACTTGAGAAACCAGATGACCGTCCCGATCGCGCTCAAGTTTCTGCTCCCCGCCGGTGCGAAAGGACTCTTCTGCGTCATCATGATCATGGGCCTGCTGGCGAGCGATTCGGCGCACCAGCACTCGTGGGGCAGCATCCTGATCCAGGACGTCGTCCTCCCGCTGCGCGGCGAGCGCCCGCTCTCGCCCGGGCAGCACCTCTGGCTCCTCCGCATCGCCGTCACCGGCGTCGCGGTCTGGGCGTTCACGTTCAGCCTCTTCTTCAAGCAGACGCAGTACATCATCCTCTGGTGGCAGATCACCGGCGGCGTGTTCACGGCGGGCGCGGGGGCGGCGATCGTCGGCGGGCTTTACTGGAAGAAAGGCACCGCCGCCGCCGCGTGGGCCGCCGCGCTCACCGGCTCGATCCTCTCCGGCGGCTTCATCTTCGTCGCCAGCCGCTGGCCGCACGCGCTGGGCTTCAACTTCATGGTCTCCTCCTTCCTCGCGTCGCTGGCGGCGGCGGTCGTGTACCTCGCGATCTCGATCATCACCGCGACGCGCGACTACAACCTCGACGCCCTGCTCCATCGCGGCCAGTACGCCGTCGAAGAAGGCGGCGGCAAGCCGCTCAATCTTCGCCAGCGCTTCACCTTTCAGAACATCTTCCGCTTCGATCAGAACTTCACCCGCGCCGACAAGCTCGTCGCCGGCGGCGTGTTCTGGTGGTCGATGCTGCTGCTGATCGTCAACGTGATCGTGACGATCTGGAACCTCGCCTTTCGCCGCTGGCCGATCCGCTGGTGGGCGGACTACTGGCTCGTCGTCGGCATCGCGCTGCCGTTCGTCATCGCGCTGCTGACGCTGGTCTGGTTCACGATCGGCGGCGTGCGCGACATGCGCGACTTCTTCGCCGCGCTCAAGACCAGGACGCGCGACGCCAGCGACGACGGTCGCGTGCCGGAGCGGAAGACGGCGGTCGGATTCGAACCTGTGATGACGAAGAACGTGACGGTGGAGTCCAATGCCCGTTGAAGTGACCCAATTCGGCGCCGTCGGCGACGGCCGATCGCTCTGCACCTCGTCGCTTCAGCATGCGATCGACGCGGCGGCCGCGCGCGGCGGCGGCACCGTCGTCATCCCCGCCGGCACGTATCTCACCGGCACGCTCTGGCTCCGCAGCAACATCACGCTCCACCTCGAAGCCGGCGCGACATTGCTCGGCGCGCCGGACGCCTGCGCTTTCCCGATCTGGACGCCCAAGTGGGACGGCGTCGCCACGCACGCCGCGCTCATCAGCGGCGAAAATCTCGACAACGTCGCCGTCACCGGCCGCGGCGCCATCGACGGCGGCGGATCGTTCTGGTGGGACCTGATGAAGCGGAAGAAAATCGACACGCAGCGGCCGCGCTTAGTGCGCCTGATCGACTGTCGCAACGTCCTCGTCGAGAACGTCACGCTCACCAATTCCGCCTTCTGGACGCTCAACCCGCTCGCGTGCGACGAGGTGACCATCCGCGGCGTGATCGTCCGCAATCCGCCGGACTCGCCCAACACCGACGGCATCAACCCCGACTCCTGCCGCAACGTCCACATCTCCGATTGTCACATCGACGTCGGCGACGATTGCGTCACGATCAAATCCGGCAGCGAGGAAGACGGCCGCCGGCAGTTCCGCGCGTGTGAGAACATCACGATCACCAACTGCACGATGATCCACGGCCACGGCGGTGTGGTGATCGGCAGCGAGATGTCCGGCGGCGTGCGCAACATCGCGATGAGCAACTGCACGTTCGTCGGCACGGATCGCGGCATCCGCATCAAGTCCCGCCGCGGACGCGGGAGCAGCGTCGAGGACGTCCGCGTCAGCAACATCATCATGGACGGCGTGCTCTGCCCGCTGGTGATCAACCTTTTCTACGGCTGCGGCGCGTGGAACGAGGCGAAGGTGACGGATGCTTCGCCGCAGCAGGTGACCGAGCGCACGCCGCGCTTTCGCCGGCTGCGCTTCAGCAACATCAGCGCGCGGCGGGTCAAGTATTCCGCCGCCTACGTCGTCGGCCTGCCGGAGATGTTCGTCGAGGACGTCGCCTGCACCGACATCGCGATCTATCTCGATCGCGACAAC